>DASPMF010000097.1:0-8192 GCA_035627155.1 Burkholderiales bacterium
GTGCCCGAAGATCTTCGAGGACCTGGCCGACCAGCCGCGGGGCGTGGTGCTCGTCACCGGCCCCACCGGCTCAGGCAAGTCGACCACGCTGGCGGCGATGGTCAACCACAAG
This sequence comes from Burkholderiales bacterium, assembly GCA_035627155.1. Classification (GTDB taxonomy): domain Bacteria; phylum Pseudomonadota; class Gammaproteobacteria; order Burkholderiales; family SG8-39; genus SCGC-AG-212-J23. Next base: position 113 of record DASPMF010000097.1, read on the forward strand.
AACGAGAACGAGGAAGGCCACATCCTCACCATCGAGGACCCGATCGAGTTCGTGCACGAGACGAAGAAGTGCCTGATCAACCAGCGCGAGGTCGGGCCGCACACCCTGTCGTTCGCCAACGCGCTGCGCAGCGCGCTGCGCGAGGACCCGGACGTGATCCTGGTGGGCGAGATGCGCGACCTCGAGACCATCCGCCTCGCGCTGTCCGGCGCGGAGACCGGCCACCTGGTGTTCGGCACGCTCCATACCTCGTCGGCGGCCAAGACCATCGACCGGATCGTCGACGTGTTCCCGGCGGCCGAGAAGGAGATGGTGCGCGCAATGCTCTCCGAGTCGATCCGCGCCGTGATCTCGCAGACGCTGCTCAAGACGAAGGACGGCTCCGGCCGCGTCGCGGCGCACGAGATCATGATCGGCACCCCCGCCATCCGCAACCTGATCCGCGAGAACAAGATCGCGCAGATGTACTCCGCGATCCAGACCGGGCGCCAGATCGGCATGCAGACCCTCGACCAGAACCTGCAGGAGCTCGTGCAGCGCAACGTCATCTCGTCGGCCGAGGCGCGCGCCAAGGCCGCCAACAAGGACCAGTTCGCCGGATAACGGCGCAGGAGAGCAGGGGGAAGCATGGAACGCGAACAAGCCACGAAATTCATCTACGACCTGCTGCGCGCGCTGATCGCGAAGAAGGGCTCGGACCTCTTCATCACCGCCGGCTTCCCGCCGGCGATGAAGATCGACAGCAAGATGACCCCGGTGTCGCAGACCGCGCTCACCGGCCAGCACACCGCGATGCTGGTGCGCGCGATCATGAACGACAAGCAGGCGGCCGAGTTCGAGGCGACCAAGGAGTGCAACTTCGCCATCAACCCCGCCGGCATCGGCCGCTTCCGCGTCAACTGCTTCGTCCAGCAGGGCCTGGTCGGCGCGGTGCTGCGCGTGATCACGACGACCATCCCGAACTTCGAGGACCTGAAGCTCCCGCCGGTGCTGAAGGACGTCGCGATGACCAAGCGCGGCCTCGTGCTCTTCGTCGGCGGCACGGGCTCCGGCAAGTCCACCTCGCTCGCCGCGCTGATCGGCTACCGCAACGAGAACTCGCACGGCCACATCATCACCATCGAGGACCCGGTCGAGTACGTGCACCCGCACAAGAACTGCCTCATCACGCAGCGCGAGGTGGGCGTGGACACCGACTCCTGGCACTCGGCGCTCAAGAACACCCTGCGCCAAGCCCCGGACGTGATCCTGATCGGCGAGATCCGCGACATGGAGGTGATGGAGCACGCCATCGCCTTTGCCGAGACCGGCCACCTTGCGCTCGGCACCCTGCACGCGAACAACTCCAATCAGGCGATGGACCGGATCATCAACTTCTTCCCGGAGGCGCGCCGCCACCAGCTGCTCATGGACCTGTCGCTGAACCTCAAGGCGGTGGTGTCGCAGCGCCTGATCCCGCTGCGCGAAGGCAAGGGCCGCGCCGCGGCGGTGGAGGTGCTCCTCAACTCGCCGCTCATCTCGGACCTCATCTTCAAGGGCGAGATCCACGGCATCAAGGAGATCATGAAGAAGTCGCGCGAGCTCGGCATGCAGACCTTCGACCAGGCGCTGTTCGACCTCTTCGAGGAAGGCCGCATCAGCTACGAGGACGCCCTGCGCTTCGCCGACTCCACCAACGAGGTCCGCCTCAACATCAAGCTCAACAGCAAGATGGCCAAGGACAAGGACCTCAACAAGGGCATCGAACACCTCGACATTGTCTAGATCGGGGTCAGGCACCGATCTCAAGAAGGGGCGCTCCGGCGCCCTCATGGCCCGGACGTGATGGAAAAGGTCGAAACCGACTATCTCGTCGTCGGCGCCGGCGCGGCGGGGATGGCGTTCACGGACGCGCTGCTCGAGCATTCCGGCGCGACGGTGACGATCGTCGACCGGCGCCATGCGCCCGGCGGGCACTGGATCGACGCGTACCCGTACGTGCGCCTGCACCAGCCCTCCGCCTTCTACGGCGTGAGCTCGGTGCCGCTCGGCAGCGACGCCGTCGATGCGGCCGGCACGAATGCCGGGTTCTACGAGCTCGCGAGCGGCGACGAGATCCGGGCCTACTTCGCGGGCGTGATGCAGCGGCGCTTTCTTCCCAGCGGCCGCGTGCGCTACTTCCCGAGCTGCGAGTACCTCGGCGAGCACCGCTTCGCCTCGCGCCTTTCCGGCGCCTCGTGGCAGGTCCGGGTGCGCAGGAAGGTCGTCGATACAACCTACCTCGAGGGCGCCTTTCCGGCGACGAGCCCGCCGCCGTTCGAGGTTGCCGAAGGCGTGCGCTGCATCCCCGCGGGAGAGCTCGCGCGCACGCAGAATCGCGCGGAGCGCTACGTCGTCATCGGCGCCGGCAAGACGGCGCTCGATGCGTGCTTGTGGCTGCTCGAGCAGGGCGTCCCCGCCTCGACCATCCAGTGGGTGAAGCCGCGCGAGGCCTGGTGGCTGAACCGCCGCTTCCACCAGCCGCACAGGCTGCTGCCCGATTTCTATCGCGGCATGGCGATCCAGCTCGAGGCCATGGCGCAGGCGGCTTCCATCGACGATCTTTTCGCGCGCCTCGAGTCCCAGGGCTTCTTCCTGCGGATCGACTCCAAGGTCGCTCCGACCATGTTCCGCGGCGCGGTGATCAGCGAAGCCGAGCTCGCGCTTCTGCGGCGCATAGAGGACGTCGTGCGTCTCGGGCACGTGCGCCGCATCGAGCGCGACGCGATCGTCCTCGACGAAGGCCGCGTGCCGACGACCGAGCGCGCCGTCCATGTCCATTGCGCGGCGCGAGGGCTCGCGCGGCCGCCGCTGCGCCCGATCTTCGACCCGGGCCGGGTGACGGTCCAGCCGTTCCTCTGGGGCTTCGCCTGCTATCAGTTCGCCATGCTGGGCGTGGCGGAGGCGACCGTGGACAGCGACGAGGAGAAGAACCGACTGTGCCGGCCTCTCTCCTATTGGGACGCGAACGAGGACTACCTGTCGGCGTTCCTCGCCGGCCTCGTGGGCGAGCGTGCCCGCGCGGCCTATCCGAAGCTCGCGAACTGGGCGCGCACGACGCGTCTCAATCCGCTCAGCGGCATCGACACCCACCGGGACGAGCCCGCCGTGGCGGAGGCGCGAGAGCGCATCAGGCGCTTCGGCGCCGCGGCCGCCGGTAACATGGCAACCCTTCTTTCCAGGCAGAAGCGAGGCGTCCCTTGATCATCGGCATGCTCATCTTCGACGACATGACCCAGCTCGACTTCACCGGTCCGTACGAGGTCTTCGCGCAGATGAAGAACTGCCAGGTGCGCGTCATTGCCAAGACCCGTGCACCGGTGGTGGCCAAAGGGGGGCTGCGGTTCATTCCCGACACAACCCTTGCCGAGGCGCCGGGGCTGGACATCGTGTTCGTGCCGGGCGGCCCGGGCGTCGGGCCGCTCATGCAGGATCGCGAAGTGCTCGAGTTCCTGCGTCGCCAGGCGCAAGCCGCGAAGTACGTGACCTCCGTGTGCACGGGCGCGCTCGTGCTCGGCGCGGCGGGGCTGCTCAAGGGCTATCGCGCGACCACGCACTGGCTTTCGCTCGAGCTCTTGCCGGTCTTCGGCGCGATCACGGCCGCGGAGCGCGTGGTGCAGGACCGCAACCGCATCACCGGCGGCGGCGTCACGGCCGGCATCGACTTCGCCCTCGCCATTGCGGCGGAGGCGCAGGGCGAGGCGGCGGCGAAGGCCATCCAGCTCCTCATCGAGTACAACCCCGCGCCGCCTTTCGCCTGCGGGCACCCGAGTACGGCGGAGCCGCCGCTCGTCGAGGCCCTGCGCCGCGAGCGCGCGCCGATGCAGGCGCAGCGCCTGGAGGCGGCGAAGCGCGCAGCCGCGCTCTACTGCGCATGAAAGCCTTTCCGCTCGTGCTGCTCCTTTTCGCTTCCGGCGCCATGGCGGCCGAGCTCGAGCTCCAGGGCACCTACGAGCGGCGTACCGACTCCTACAGCCGGCAGGTGCTGGGCGACGCGGTGTGCTTCATACCGGACGAGAAGTTTGCGCAGCGCGTGCCGCGGCCCGCGGGCGACGACCGTCGCGCGTGGTTCTGCTTTTCCAACCTCGGCGCAGCGTTAAAGGGCTTCGCCCTGCCCGCCGGGCGCAAAGGCTGCGGGGCGCGCGGCAGCGCGCGGATCGTGATCTCGGACTACGTCGTAAGCCGGGAAGGGGGCGAGAGCGTGGACAAGGCGCGCCTCGAGCGCGTGGTATCGAAGAGCGCGCCGGGACCGATCCCATGCAACGAGTGATGCTGCGCCGCTATGCCCGCCGCGCCGGTTTCGCCACGGCAATCCTTCTCAGCCTCGCAGCGTTCGGGTATTCGCCTTATGCGTTCCCCCAACTCCTGGACGGCGACGCGCTCGCCCTCGCCTACCGCGTGCGCTATGTCTTCCTCATGGCGACGCTCTGGGTGCTCGGGCCGGCGGCCTCGTTTCCCGCCTTCGTCGCCAAGGTGGTCGCCGTGGCGATCGCGCTCGGCCTGCTGCTGGGGCTCCTGCTACTTCCGCTTCGCATCGGGCGCGAGAAACTCGACCGCGCCCTGCATCCGTAGGTCGATCGCGCCCGCGCCGCCCGGAATGCCCCCTCCGGCGGGCCACAGCTCGTCGTCGATGTGCAGCTCGAAGCCGGTCCACTCGAGGCGCAGGTGCTTGCCGCGGCGCGTCGGCAGGACGGCGAGGCGGTCGCGGTTGTCCTGCCAGCTCTGCAGGTAGTTCACCAGGCGGTCGCGCTCGGCCTCGCCGACGATGACGATGTCGAAGGTGCCATCGCCAGGCTCGCTGTCGGGGGCGAGGTAGAGGTTCGGGCCCACGTACGGCGTGTTTAGGAGCTCGGCGAGCAGGAACCGCCCCGACACCGGCTCGCCGTCCAATGTGCCGCGCATCTCGATCGGCGCGCAATCGATGGCGCGGCGCTTGAGCATGTCGAGCGCATGCGCGACGCGCGCCTCCGGCTCCTTGTGCTGCGCGAGCTGGCGATCCGGATCGTCATCCGAAAGCAGGCAGGCGAAGAGCCCCGCGCCGACGCCCTCGATGAAGGCGCGCTCGCCCCACGGCCCGCGCGCGATGCCGAGGTCGAGCTTCACGCGACGCGCTTGCGGCCAGCCGCGTACCAGCTCTTCCCAGTGGCGGCCGACGAGGCCGAGCGTGCGCGAAAGGTTGTTCGCCGTTCCGGCCGGAAGCGGCGCGACCGGAATCCCGCGACCCGCCATCGCCTTCGCCACGCGCGCGACCGTTCCGTCGCCGCCGGCGACGGCCACCACGTCGGTGCTGGCCTCGAGCGCCGCCTTCCAGTCCTCGTCCGCGGCCGAAACAAGGCGCAGCTCGTGCCCCTCGGCGCGGATGAGGCCCGGAAGGTCCGCGTCGTCGCGGTCCATGCCCGCCCCCGCGCCCGGGTTATGGACGAGCGTGACGCGCACGTTTGTTGCTGCAGGACGTCAGGTTGTTCATTAACTGGCGAGACCCATGCGCATCCTCATCTCGAATGACGACGGCATCTACAGTCCCGGCATAGCCGCTTTGGCGCAGGTTGCGTGCCGGTTCGGGGAGGTGCGCATCGTCGCGCCCGACGTGGAGATGTCGTCGGCCAGCCACTCGATCTCCTCCAACCGGCCGCTCAGCTACAAGCGCACGCGACTCCCCGTTTCGGTGGCGAACACCGAGGCCTACCGGGTCAACGGCACGCCCGCGGACTGCGTGACGCTCGGCATCTCGCTCTGGGACAAGGTCGACCTCGTGCTCTCCGGCATCAACATCGGCACGAACCTCGGCAGCGCCATCTGGCATTCGGGAACCCTGGCGGGCGCGAAGCAGGCCACGCTGCTGGGCCTGCGCGGCATCGCGCTCAGCGCGCCCGCCACCGATACGGAGCAGCCGGACTTCGAGCAGCTCAAGCCGTGGGCGGCGACGGTGATCGAGAAGCTCCTCGAGGCGCCGGACCTCAGCCTGGTCAACGTCAACTTCCCGGCGCACGCGCCGCGCGGCCTCGTCTGGACGCGCCAGTCGGTGCGCCATTACGACGGCAAGGTGGTGCCGGCGAAGGATCCGATGGGCCGGACGCATTACTGGTACACCGTGTTCCCCGTCGACGCCACGGAGGAAGGCACCGACCGCTGGGCGATCGAGCAGGGCTACGTCTCGATGATGCCGCTGCGCCTCGACCTCACGGACTACGAGGCGCTCGCGGCGGCGCAGAAGACGGACTCCTGGGGGAAAGTCCGCTTCGCGTGATCCGCATCGGCATCTCCGGCTGGCGGTACGAGCCGTGGCGGCAGGTGTTCTACCCGGAAGGCCTGCCGCAGCGGCGCGAGCTCGAGTTCTGCGCGCGCCATTTTCCGACGGTCGAGATCAACGGCTCGTTCTATTCCCTACAGCGGCCGGAGTACTACCAGGACTGGTACGACGAGACGCCGCCGGGTTTTCTTTTCGCGGTGAAGGGCTCGCGCTACATCACGCACATGCTGCGGCTGACGAAGATCGAGAAGCCGCTCGCCAACTTCTTCGCTTCGGGGATCCTCAACCTGCGCGAGAAGCTCGGCCCCTTCCTGTGGCAGTTCCCGCCGATGTTCACCTACCGGCCGGAGCGGCTCGAGCCGTTCTTCGAGATGCTGCCGCGGAACACCGAGCAGGCGCTCAGCCTCGCGCGGAAGCGCGACGCGCGCATGACGGGCCGGGCGCGGCTCGCCATCGACGCCCGGCGCCCGCTGCGCCATGCCGTGGAGATCCGCCATCCGAGCTTCGTCAGCGAGGACTTCCTGCGCCTGCTGAGGAAGCACCGCATCGGCCTCGTCGTCGCCGACACGGCGGGCAAGTGGCCGAAGATGTTCCACGCGACCGACGACTTCGTCTACGTGCGCCTGCACGGCGACATCCAGATCTATACGAGCGGCTACTCGAGCCGCGCGCTCGCCAGCTGGGCGCGGCGCATCCGCGGCTGGGACCGCGACGGCCTCGATGTCTACGTTTATTTCGACAACGACGTGAAGGTGCGCGCGCCGTTCGACGCGCTCAACCTCATGGCCAAGCTCGGCCTCGAATGGTCCGTGGAGACCGAGGACTTCGGCCTGCACAGCGCCGGCACGCGCGTGCCGCGGCTCAAGTACGCCTACGGGCCGCGCGTCACCGGCGGCAATCCGGCCTGGGACCGGCTCGCGCGGCGCTAGACCGCGTCAGCGGTTGCTGCCTGAAACCATCCTGAACTCGTAGAGCCGGCACTCGATCGCGCCGTTCCACAGCGGCGTGCGCCGCGAGGGCTGCAGGCGCATCAGCTTCGGCATGCGCTGGTCCGCGGTGAAGAAGTGGCAGCGCCAGCCGGCGAAGTTTCTCTTCAATGCCGAACCGAGCTTCGGGTAGAGCTCCGCAAGGGCCTCCGGGCTCCCCATGCGCTCGCCATAGGGCGGATTGGCGAGCATCACGCCGCCCGGGGCCGGCGCCGCACGCTCGAGCAGGTCGGCCTGCTCGAGCTTCACCCAGCGCTCGACGCCGGCCTCGGCGAGGTTGCGGCGTGCCGCCTTCAGCGCCTCCGGGTCGATGTCGCTGCCAAAGAGCTGCAGGGGCGCTTCCGACGCCTCGGGTCTTTCGCCTTTGAGCTTTTCCCAGGTTTGCTTCTGGAACGACCGGAGTTTCTCGAAGCCGAAGCTTCGCCGGGCACCGGGGGCGCGGCCGCGCGCCATCGCGGCGGCCTCGACCAGCAGCGTCGCCCCGCCGCACATCGGGTCGAGGAGCGGCTCGCCGGGCTTCCAGCCGGAGAGCATGACGATGCCCGCGGCGAGGTTCTCGCGTAGCGGCGCCTCGCCCTGCTCGGCGCGCCAGCCGCGCTTGAAGAGCGGCTCGCCGGAGGTGTCGAGGTAGAGGGCGCCGTTGCGCTCCTCGAGGAACGCATGCACGCGCACGTCGGGCGCCGCGCGGTCCACGTCCGGACGCCGCCCGGTCGTGTCGCGGAAGCGGTCGCACACCGCATCCTTGATGCGCAGCGTGGCGAACTCGAGGCTCTTCAGAGGGCTTTTCTGCGCCGTGACGTTGACGCGGATGCTGCGCTCCACGCCG
>DASPMF010000098.1:0-9732 GCA_035627155.1 Burkholderiales bacterium
GCCGGCGCGGTAGTCCGCGACCTGCTTCTCTCCCGCCGCGATCGCCGCCTCCACCAGCTTCTCGATCTCGCCCGCGTCGCTGATCTGCTTCAAGCCGCGTTTTTCGATGATTTGGTCGGGCGAACCTTCACCGTTCCACATGGCGTCAAAAACGTCCTTCGCCATCCGGTTGGAAAGAGTCCCATCCGCGATTCGATCCACCAAAGCGCCGAGGTCCTCAGGAGATACCTTGGATTGCGAGGGGTCGAGGCCTTCCTCATTCAGTCGGGAAAGGAGCGCGCCGGTAATCCAGTTGGCCACGTCGCTTGCGGAGGCCTTTTTCACCTTTCCGGCAGCACTTTCCATGTACATCGCTGCTTGAACGGTCGCCGTCACCGTGCTGGATTGGTAAGGGGTCAACCCGGCCGCCTCAAACTTCCGGCGCTTAACTGAAGGAAGCTCGGGCATCGAGCGGCGCACGTCGTCGACCATCTCCTCGCTGATGACGAGGGGCAGCAGGTCGGGATCCGGGAAGTAGCGGTAGTCCTGCGCGTCCTCCTTCGAGCGCATCGAGCGCGTCTCTTCGCGGTCCGGATCGTAGAGGCGGGTCTCCTGCACCACTTTCCCGCCGTCTTCCAGCAGATCGATCTGCCGGCGCGCCTCGAACTCGATGGCCTGCTCCATGAAGCGGAAGGAGTTCAGGTTCTTGATCTCGCAGCGCGTGCCGAGCGGCTCGCCGGCGCGCCGCACCGAAACGTTGGCATCGCAGCGGAATGAGCCTTCCTGCATGTTGCCGTCGCAGATCCCGATCCAGGTGACCAGCGCATGCAAGGCGCGCGCGTACGCGACGGCTTCCTTCGCGCCGCGCAGCTCCGGCTCGGTAACGATCTCGAGCAGCGGCGTGCCGGCGCGGTTGAGGTCGATGCCGCTCATGCCGTGGCCGAGCACCTCGTGCGAGCCCTCCAGCTCGTGGAGCGACTTGCCGGCGTCCTCTTCCAGGTGCGCGCGCACCAGGCGGACGCTCCTTTCCTCGCCGTCGAGGACGAACGAGACCTTTCCGCCCTGCACGACCGGGATCTCGAACTGGCTGATCTGGTAGCCCTTCGGCAGGTCGGGATAGAAGTAGTTCTTGCGCGCGAAGACGGAACGCGGCGCGATGCGCGCGCCCACGGCGAGGCCGAAGCGGATCGCATGCTCGACGGCGGCACGGTTCAGGACCGGCAGCGTCCCCGGGAGCGCGATGTCCACCGCCGAGGCCTGCGTGTTGGGCGCCGCGCCGAACGCCGTCGAGGCGCCCGAGAACACCTTGCTGCGCGTGAGGAGCTGCGCGTGCGTCTCCAGGCCGACGACGATCTCCCAGGCCATCGCTAGCGCGGTTCCGGACGCAGCAGCCTGCAGTTGCCGCGCTTGTCGACGATGAGCGGCTCGAGATACGCGCCGGACCCGCACTGCGCCGCGCATCCTTCCGCCGAAACCTTCACATAGTCGCCCAGGTCGCGCAGCGTCACGGTGCAGCCGGCGCTGCCGAAGGCGAGCCCGTTGCGCGCGCTGCGCGGCTCCTGCGCCCGGACCGTGCACTGATGCCCCTCCGCGCCCACCTTGGAGCGCCACTCGAGCGCGCCCTTCAGCTTGCCGGACTCGAGCGTGTAGGCGAGGCTCGAAGCGTACCGGTCGTCGCCCGCCTCGCAGGCCACCTCGGCGCTGTGGCCGGTCATCGGCGGGAAATCCTCGCTGAACTCGAAGCGTTCGCGCTCCTGCCCGCCCGGCCCGTAGCGCATGCCGCGGAACTGGCCGTCGCGGAAGCTGCCGCGCAGCTCGCCGGTAGCGGGCCGCCCGAAGAGGATGGCGCTCGTGCCCTCCTTGAGCGTCGTGACGCCGAGCTGCGGGCTGCGCTCGCCTTCCAAGAACCGGCGCGTGAAGGTCGGCAGCAGGATGTACTCGCCGGTCATCTGCCAGCTGCCGTCGGGGCGCTCCGCCGAGTGCAGGACGAGCAGCGCGCTGCGGCTGCCGATCTGGCCGACCAGCTCGCGCGTCTCGGTCTTGTTCTGCGAGAAAGCGTGCTGCGACAAAACGCCCAACGGCAGCCCGAGGAGCAGGACAAGGAGCCACCTCACAGCGGCGTCTCCTTCGGCACGCGCAGATGCCAGTCCGTCGCCTGCTGATAGCGGTGGGCGACGCCGAGGAGAAGCGCTTCCGAGAAGTGGGGTCCCATGAGCTGCAGCCCGACCGGCAGGCCGTTGGCGTCGAAGCCGCACGGCACCGACAGGCCCGGCAACCCTGCGAGCGAGGCGGGCACGGTGAAGATGTCTCCGAGGTACATCTGCACCGGGTCGCTCGACCGGGCGCCGATCGGGAAGGCGGTCGTGGGAGCGACCGGGCCGGCGAGCACGTCGCAGCGCTGGAACGCCTCGGCGAAATCGCGTGCGATGAGGCGACGCAGCTTCTGCGCCTGCAGGTAATAGGCGTCGTAGTAGCCGTGCGAGAGCACGTACGTGCCGGCGAGGATGCGCTGCTTCACTTCGGCGCCGAAGCCCTCGGCGCGCGTGCGGCAGTACATGTCCGCCAGGTCCGTGTACTCCTTCGCGCGATGGCCGTAGCGCACGCCGTCGAACCGCGAGAGGTTGGCCGAGGCCTCCGCCGGGGCGATCACGTAGTACACCGGCACGCCAAGCCGCACGTTGGGTAGCGCCACCGGCACGGTGATCGCGCCCTGCGACCCGTACCAGCGCACCGCCGCCTCGACGGCCTTGCGCACGTCCGGCTCCATGCCCTCGCCGAAGTATTCCCTCGGCAGGCCGATGCGCACGCCCTTCAGGTCCGGCTCCAGCGAGCGGCCGTAGTCTTCCTGCGGGCGCTCGAGGCTCGTGGAGTCCCGGGGGTCGAAGCCCGCCATCGCGTTCATGAGGAGCGCGAGATCAGCCGCGCTGCGCGCGAGCGGCCCGCCCTGGTCGAGCGACGAGGCGAAGGCCACCATGCCGTAGCGCGAGACGACCCCGTAGGTCGGCTTCAGCCCGCAGATGCCGCTCATCGCGGCGGGCTGGCGGATCGATCCGCCGGTGTCCGTGCCGGTCGCGGCGGGGACGAGCCGTGCCGCCACCGCCGCAGCAGAGCCGCCGGAGGAGCCGCCGGGAATGCGGGTGCGGTCCCAGGGATTGCGCACCGGCCCGAAGTAAGAGCTTTCGCTCGACGAGCCCATGGCGAACTCGTCCATGTTGCACTTGCCGAGGAGGACGGTCCCCGCGGCGGCGAGGCGCTCGACGACGTGCGCATCGTAGGGGCTCACGTAGCGCTCGAGCATGCGCGAGCCGCAGGTGGTGCGCAGCCGGCGCGTGACGAAAAGGTCCTTGTGCGCGATCGGTATGCCGGTCAGCGGGCCGCCGCGGCCGGCCGCGAGCGTCTCGTCGGCGCGCTTCGCCGCTTCCAGGGCGCCCTCGGCGTCGACGCTGATGAAGGCGTTGAGCGCGGGGTTGAGCCGTTCGATGCGCTCCAGGCAGGCGCGGGTGAGCTCCGAGGAAGAGAGCTGGCGCGCCTTCAGGGCGGCGGCGGTCTCGGTGAGCGTGCCGTCGAGCACTTACTCGATGACTCTCGGAACGAGGTACAGGCCGCCCTGGACCGCCGGCGCGACGGACTGATAAGCGTCGCGACGGTCGGGCTCGGTGACCCGGTCCTCGCGCAGCCTCTGCTGCGCCTCGAGCGGATGCGCCATGGGCTCGATCCCCGTGGTGTCGACCGAGCGCATCTCGTCCACGAGCGCGAGCACCCGGTTCAGCCGGTCGATCACGGCTGCGGATTCCTCGGGCGCCAACGCGATACGGGCGAGACGCGCGATGCGGCGGACCTGGTCGTCGGAAAGCGACATGAAAATCGGGCGGGTTCTACGGATCGGGCATTGCGCGGAGGGATTCCCTTCTCCCTCCGAGGCGGGCTTAGCGTATCATAGCGCCCGATCAAATCCGTGCCTTAAGCCCTGAAAGTTAAGGCACTTAGTCAAAAAGCGAAAACATCCGTGCCCCCTATGCTGGGATTCCTGCGCAGCTACTTCTCAAACGATCTGGCGATCGACCTCGGAACCGCCAACACGCTCATCTACGTCCGGGGCAAGGGCATCGTCCTCGACGAGCCCTCGGTCGTCGCGATCCGGCAGGAAGCCGGCCCGAACGGCAAGAAGACGATCCAGGCGGTGGGCAAGGACGCGAAGCTGATGCTCGGCAAGACGCCGGGCAACATCATCGCCATCCGCCCGATGAAGGACGGCGTGATCGCGGACTTCACCGTCACCGAGCAGATGCTCAAGCAGTTCATCAAGAAGGTGCACGACAACAAGCTCTTCTCGCCCAGCCCGCGCATCATCATCTGCGTGCCGTGCGGCTCGACCCAGGTGGAGCGGCGCGCCATTCGCGAAAGCGCCGTAGGCGCGGGTGCCGGGCAGGTCTACCTCATCGAGGAGCCGATGGCCGCGGCGATCGGCGCCGACCTGCCGGTCGCGGACGCGACCGGCTCGATGGTGGTCGACATCGGCGGCGGCACCACCGAGGTGGGCGTGATCTCGCTCGGCGGCATGGTGTACTCGGGCTCGGTGCGCGTCGGCGGCGACAAGTTCGACGAGGCGATCATCAACTACATCCGCCGCAACTACGGCATGCTGATCGGCGAGACCACCGCCGAGATGATCAAGAAAGAGATCGGCTCCGCGTTCCCCGGCTCCGAGGTGCGTGAGATGGAAGTGAAGGGCCGCAACCTCGCCGAGGGCATCCCGCGCAGCTTCACCATCTCGTCGAACGAGATCCTCGAGGCGCTCACCGAGCCGCTCAACCAGATCGTCTCGGCGGTGAAGTCGGCGCTCGAGCAGACGCCGCCCGAGCTCGGCGCGGACATCGCCGAGAAGGGCATGGTGCTCACCGGCGGCGGCGCGCTGCTGCGCGACCTCGACCGGCTGCTCATGGAGGAGACCGGCCTGCCCGTCATCGTCGCCGACGACCCGCTCACCTGCGTGGTGCGCGGCTCGGGCAAGGCGCTGGAGAAAATGGAGCACTTCGGTCCGATCTTCACCAACGATTGAAAGGCCCGTGGGGGATGGAACATAGCCCCCCGCCGTTCTTCAAGAGAGGACCGGCGCCGCTCGTCCGCCTGTTCTTCTTCGCTTCGCTCTCCATCGCGCTCCTCGTGGTCGACGCGCGCTTTCGCTACGCCGAGGGATTGAGAAGCGCGCTCGGGCTTGCAGCGTACCCGCTGCAGCGCATCGCGACCCTGCCGTTCCAGCTCGTGGCCGGCGTGGGAGACTACTTCAGCACGCAGAGCCGGCTCGTCGAGGAGAACGAGCGGCTGCGCGCCCAAGCTCTCGCGCTCGCGCAGGATGCGCAGCGCTACCAGGCGGCGGAGGCCGAAGCGGCGCAGCTGCGCCGGCTGGTCGGCGCGGTGGACCAGCTTCCGGTGGCCGCCCAGCCGGCCGAGATCCTGTACACCTCGCGCGATCCCTACGCGCAAAAGATCTTCATCGACCGCGGCGCGACGCACGGCGTGCGCCCGGGCTCGCCGGTCGCCGACGAGAACGGCATCGTCGGCCAGGTGACGCGGGTGCACCCGGCCCTCTCCGAGGTGACGCTGCTCACCGACCAGGATCAGGCCATTCCGGTGCAGGTGGTGCGCAGCGGCCTGCGCGCCGTGGCCTTCGGCAGCGGGCCCTCCGGCACGCTCGAGCTGCGCTTCATGTCCATCAATGCCGAGATCCAGAACGGCGACCGCCTCGTCACCTCGGGCATCGACGGCACCTACCCGCCGGGGCTGCCGGTCGCCACGGTGACGCGGATCGAGCGCGACGCGGAGCACACCTTCGCACGCGTGGTCTGCCGCCCCGCGGCGGGCGTGGACCGCGGCCGCTTCGTGCTGGTGCTGGGGAACGAGACGAAGTCGCTGCCGCCGCGGCCCGACGACGAGCAGAAGAAGGACCGGCGCGACAAGGCGCGCCGCGGCGCCAAGGGCAAGGACGCGCCGCCCAAGGAGAAAGGCACGGCGGATGGCTAGCCGGGAAGACATCCTGCGCCCGGTGCGCGTGAGCACCATCGTGCTCTCGTTCGTCGGCGCGCTGCTGCTCAACTTCATGCCGTGGGGCGACCTGCGGGTGGTGCCGGACTTCGTCGCGCTCGTGCTGGCGTTCTGGGCGATCCGCCAGCCGCGCCTCGTGGGCCTGGGCGTCGCCTGGACGCTCGGCCTGCTCACCGACGCGGGCAACGGCGTGCTGCTCGGGCAGCATGCCCTCGCCTATTCGCTCCTCGCCTTCGTGGCCATCTGGCTTTCGCGCCGCATCCTGTGGTTCGGCCTCGCGCAGCAGACGCTGCACGTCGCGGTGCTGCTCCTCGTGTCGCAGGCCGTCGTGGTGCTGATCCGCCTTGCCGCCGGCGCGGCGTTCCCCGGCTGGGCCATCGCCATCGGCCCGCTCGTCGGCGCGCTCCTGTGGGGACCGCTTTCGTGGCTGCTCCTCATGCCGCAGCGGCGCCTCGAGCGCGAGCACGTCCTGTAGCCATGCTGCGCTCGAACGAGATCCGCAACACCGAGCGCGAGCTGCACGAATTCCACGTGCGCGTGGGCTTCGCCGCCGTCGCCGTGCTGATCGCCTTCGGGGTGCTCGCGACGCGCTTCGTGTACCTGCAGATCGTGCAGCACGAGGCTTATCGCGCCAAGGCCGAGGACAACCGCATCTCCGTCGTTCCGGTGCCGCCCAACCGAGGCCTCATCATCGACCGCAACGGCGTGGTGATCGCGCGCAACGACGGCGGCTACACGCTCGAGATCGCGCACCGCAAGGTGAAAAACGTGGAGGGGCTGATCGACGAGCTCTCCGGCCTGATCGACATCACCCCGCGCGACCGGGCGCGCTTCCGCAAGCTCGTGCAGGAGACCCGCAACGCCGAGACGCTGCCCATCCGCACCCGTCTCTCGGACGAGGAGGTGGCCAAGTTCGCCGCCCAGCGCTACCGCTACCAGGGCGTCGTCGACATCAAGGCGCGCCTGTTCCGCCAATACCCCTACGGCGAGATCGCGGCGCACGCCGTAGGCTACATGGGGCGCATCAACAAGGACGACCAGGCGAAGCTCGAGGAAGACGGCCTGGAGGCGAACTACCGCGGCACCGACTACTGGGGCAAGGCCGGCATCGAGGCGTCCTACCAGGACGAGCTGCACGGCATCACCGGGTTCGAGCAGGTCGAGATCGACGCCGCCGGGCGCGGCATCCGCACCTTGTCGCGCACGCCCTCGCAACCGGGCAACAACGTGGTGCTCACGCTCGACCTCAAGCTGCAGCAGGTGGCCGAGGCCGCGTTCGGCGACCGGCGCGGCGCCGCGGTGGCGATCGAGCCCGCCACCGGCGCGGTGCTCGCCTTCGTCTCCAAGCCCGGCTACGACCCCAACCTCTTCGTCGACGGCATCGATCCGCAGAGCTGGTCGGAGCTCAACAACTCGGCCGACCGGCCGCTCCTCAACCGCGCCATCAACGGCGTCTACCCACCGGGCTCCACGTTCAAGCCGTTCATGGCGATGGCGGCGCTCGAGCTCGGCAAGCGCACGCCGCGCAGCACGATCCACGACTACACCGGGTGGTTCGAGTTCGGCGGGCGCCGCTTCCGCGACTCCAAGGTCGGCGGGCACGGGGTCGTCGACCTGTACAAGTCGATCGTCGTGTCGTCCGACGTGTACTACTACCAGCTCGCCAATGATTTGGGCATCGACGCCATCGCCGCCTACATGGCGAAGTTCGGCCTGGGCGCGCGCACCGGCATCGACCTGCAGGGCGAGGCGGCCGGCGTGCTGCCTTCGCCGGAGTGGAAGCAGAAGCGCTTCCGCCGGCCGGAGCAGCAGAAGTGGTACGCCGGCGAGACGATCTCCATCGGCATCGGCCAGGGCTACAACGCCTACACGCCGATCCAGATGGCGCACGGCCTCTCGACGCTGCTGAACGGCGGCACGATGTACCGGCCGCGCCTAGTCGCCCACATCGACAACGTGCGCACCGGCGAGCGCAAGTACTTCGAGCCCGAGGTGCTGCAGAGCGTGCCGATGAAGCGCGAGCACGTCGAGTTCGTGAAGCGCGCCATGGCGGGCGTCAACAAGGAAGGCACCGGGGCGCGCGCGTTCGCCAAGGCCGAGTACACGAGCGGCGGCAAGACCGGCACCGCGCAGGTCGTGGCGATCAAGCAGGGCGAGAAATACGACGAGGCGAAGGTGGCCGAGCGGCTGCGCGACCACTCCTGGTTCATCGCCTTCGCCCCGGTCGACAACCCGAAGATCGCGCTGGCCGTCATCGTCGAGAACGGCGGCTTCGGCGCGCGCGCCGCCGCGCCGATCGCGCGCACGATGCTCGACTACTACCTCCTCGGCAAACTGCCCCCCGGCTTGCAGGCGGCCCCGGTGGACGACGAGGTCGAGGAAGGCCAGGCCGACTGACAATGACTACGCTCGGCAACACCATCGAGGTGCGGCGTGTCGGCGAGCGCCTGATCGAGGGCATCGACGGCTCGCTGTTCGTGCTCACGCTGATGCTGACGCTGCTCGGGCTCGCGGCCCTCTTCTCCGCGAGCTACGACAACCCGGCGCGCATGACGGCGCAGTTCGTCAACCTCGGCGTCGCCTTCGTCGCCATGTGGTTCTTCGCCCAGCTCTCGCCGCAGCTCCTGATGCGCTTCGCCGTGCCGGCGTACCTCTTCGGCGTGGCGCTCCTCGTCGGCGTGGCGCTCTTCGGCGACATCGTCAACGGGGCGCGGCGCTGGCTCACCATCGCGGGCTTCCGCTTCCAGCCCTCCGAGATGATGAAGATCGCGATGCCGATGATGCTCGCCTGGTATTTCCACAAACAGGAGACCGCACTGCGGGTGCGGCATTTCGCCGTCTCGGCGGTGATGCTCGCGGTGCCCGCGGGCCTCATCCTGCGCCAGCCCGACCTCGGCACCGCATCGCTCGTGTGCGCCGCCGGGCTTTACGTGATCTTTTTCGCCGGCATCAGCTGGAAGGTTATCGGCGGGGTGGGCGCCGCCTTTGCGGCGGCGCTGCCGCTGCTATGGGGTTTCATGCACGACTACCAGCGCCGACGCGTTCTCACCCTCCTCGACCCCTCGAGCGATCCGCTCGGCGCCGGGTACCACATCATCCAGTCCACCATCGCCGTCGGTTCGGGCGGCCTTGCGGGCAAGGGCTGGCTGAACGGCACGCAGGCGCACCTGGAGTTCATCCCGGAGCGGCATACCGACTTCATCTTCGCGGTGTACTCCGAGGAATTCGGCCTCATCGGCAACGCCGTGCTGCTCGTGCTCTATTCGCTCCTCATCGGACGCGGGCTGATGATCGCCGCCAGCGCGCCCACGGTTTTCGCGCGCCTCCTCGCCGGCGCCATCTCGCTCATGTTCTTCACCTACGCGTTCGTCAACATGGGCATGGTGTCCGGCATCCTGCCGGTGGTCGGCGTCCCGCTTCCCTTCCTCTCGTACGGCGGGACCGCGCTCCTCACGCTCTTCATCGGCCTGGGGATCCTGATGAGCATCAACCGCCACCGGAAGCTCGTCCAGACGTGATACTGCGAAGCAGCATTTTTTGGAAGCTGCTTCCGTATCGTGAAACAGCAGGAACTTAACTGCTTGTAACGGCTTGATTTGTGCGGTCTATGCTTCTAATTTTTCACATGTTGCCCTGCGACATTGCTGCGCAGCAAACTTCCGGTCAGTTCCCCAAACTCTGACCGGAGGACACATGACGGATCGCAAGGCG
>DASPMF010000099.1:0-4116 GCA_035627155.1 Burkholderiales bacterium
GAGCTATGACCTGATCCTCGTCGAGCGCAAGGCGCGCGTCGGCGTCATTACGCTGAACCGGCCCAAGCAGCTGAACGCGCTGAATCCCCAGCTCATGCAGGAGCTCGGCAAGGCGCTGCAGGAGTTCGACGCGGACGACGGCATCGGCAGCATGGTCATCACCGGCAGCGAGAAGGCGTTCGCCGCCGGCGCCGACATCGGCGTGATGAAGGACTACAGCTACATGGACGCGTACCGGATGGACTACATCACGCGCGACTGGGAGCACATCCGCCGCATCCGCAAGCCGGTGATCGCCGCGGTCGCCGGCTGGGCGCTCGGCGGTGGCTGCGAGCTCGCGATGATGTGCGACATCGTCATCGCCGCGGAGAACGCGAAGTTCGGCCAGCCCGAGATCAACCTCGGCATCATGCCGGGCGCCGGCGGCACGCAGCGCCTGCCGCGCGCGGCCGGCAAGGCGAAGGCGATGGACCTCTGCCTCACGGCGCGCAACATGGACGCGCAGGAAGCCGAGCGCTGCGGCCTCGTCTCCCGCGTCGTGCCGCTCGAGAAGCTGATGGACGAGGCGATGGCGGTGGCGCAGAAGATCGCCGGCTACTCCATGCCGGTGGTGATGATGATCAAGGAATCCATCAACCGTGCCTACGAAAGCACGCTCAGCGAAGGCGTCCTCTTCGAGCGCCGGCTCTTCCATTCGCAGTTCGCGCTGGAGGATCAGAAGGAAGGCATGAAGGCATTCCTCGAGAAGAGGAAACCTGTTTTTAAGAACAAGTAAACATAAAAAGCAAAGCCGCTCTCGTCCTGCTCTCGGCCCACATCTTCTCGATGCTGGGCTTTTCGACCTATGCCGCGCTCCTTCCGGAGCTGCGCGACCTCTGGGGCATGTCCAACGCGCAGGCGGGCGTCATCGGCGGGATCTTCTTTGCCGGCTACGTCGGCACGGTTTCCCTGTGGACCTCGCTCACCGACCGCATCGACGGGCGCTACGTCTACGCGGCGGGCGGGCTCCTCGCGACGCTCGGCGGCTCCGGGTTCGGGGTGTTCGCGAACGGGTTCTGGAGCGCGGCCGTGTGCCAGCTGCTGCTCGGCGCGGGCATGGCGGCGACGTACATGCCGGGGCTGCGGCTCCTCTCGGACCGGATGTCGGGGCCGGCGCAGAGCCGCGCGGTGTCCTTCTATACATCCTTCTTCGGCATCGGCACCGCGCTCTCCCTTGCCATCGCCGGCTTCGCGGCGCCCGCCTTCGGCTGGCGCTGGGCGTTCATCGGCTCGGGCGCCGGGCCGCTCGTCTCGGCGCTGCTCGTCTGGTTTTTCATATCGCCTTCAAAGGGAAGCGGAAGCGGCGAAAGGCAGAAGCTCTCCTTTGCTCTGCTCTTTCCCTTCCATGCCTGGAAGAAGGTGCTCTCGAACCGCGCCTGCGCGGGCTACACCCTCGGCTACACGGTGCACTGCCTGGAGCTTTTCGGCTCGCGCGCCTGGATGGTCGCGTTCATGGCCTTCGCCGCGGGCCTGCATGCGGGCGATTCCTTCCCGTGGCGCCTGGCCGCGATCGCGGCGGTGATCAACCTCGCCGCGGTGCCGGCCTCGATCCTCGGCAACGAGGCGGCGCTGCGCATCGGCCGGCGGCCCTGGATCCTCTTCATCATGGTCGGCTCCGGCACGGCCGGCATCCTGGCGGCGCTCGGCGCGTCGTGGCACTGGGCGATCGTGCTCGCGCTGCTCATGACGCACGCGATGCTGGTCATGGCCGACTCCGGCACGCTGACCGCCGGCCTGGTCGGCGCGGCGCCTCCGGAGCTGAAAGGCGCGGCGATGGGTCTCTACTCGCTGCTCGGCTTCGGCGGCGGCATGCTTGGGCCAATGGTTTTCGGCGCGGCGCTCGACGCGGCCGGCGGCGCTTCCCGCCCGGCCGCCTGGGTCGCGGCGTATGCCGCGATCGGCTTCGGCTGCCTGGCGGCGCCCCTGGTGGTTCGCTTCTTCAGCCGCAGCGTAGAATCCCCGCGAGGCTAAGGGAGGAGAACCGATGGAACGCATCTGGCTGAAAAGCTATCCGGCGGGCGTGCCCGCCGACATCGACTGGAAGGGCTACCGGTCCATCGGCGAGCTGTTCGAGAAGAGCGTGGCGCAGTTCCGCGACCGCGACGCCTTCCACAGCATGGGCAAGACCATCACCTTCGGCGAGCTGGACAAGCTCTCGCGCGACTTCGCCGCCTGGCTGCAGTCGAAGGGGCTGCAGAAGGGCGCCCGCGTGGCGATCATGATGCCGAACTGCCTGCAGTACCCGGTGGCGCTCTTCGGCACCCTGCGCGCCGGCTACACGGTGGTCAACGTCAACCCGCTCTACACCGCGCGCGAGCTCGAGCACCAGCTCAAGGACTCCGGCGCCGAGGTGCTCGTCATCCTCGAGAACTTCGCGAAGACCTTCCAGGAGGTGCAGTCGCGCGTGCCGGTGAAGCACGTGGTGCTCGCCGCGCTCGGCGACCTGCTCGGATTCAAGGGGCACATCGTCAACCTGGTGGTGCGCAAGGTAAAGAAGATGGTGCCGGCGTACGACCTGCCGCAGGCGCCGCGCTTCAACGCGGTGCTCGCCGAGGGCGCGGGCAAGCCGATGAAGCCCTTCGAGGTCGGGCACGAGGACATCGCCTTCCTGCAGTACACCGGCGGCACCACCGGCGTGTCGAAGGGCGCGATGCTCCTGCACCGGAACATCCTCGCCAACATCTGCCAGTCCGAGGCGTGGCTGCTGCCCTCGCTGAAGGGCGACACGGCGGTGATCATCACCGCGCTGCCGCTCTACCACATCTTCTCGCTCACGGTGAACTGCCTGCTGATGCTGAAGGTCGGCGGCTGCAACATCCTCATCACCAACCCGCGCGACATCCCCGGCTTCATCAAGGAGCTGGCGAAGCACAAGTACAACATCATTACCGGCGTGAACACGCTCTTCAACGCGCTCATGAACCACCCGGACTTCACCAGGCTCGACTTCTCGAACCTGAGGAGCGCCGTGGGCGGCGGCATGGCGGTGCAGAAGGCGGTCGCCGACAAGTGGAAGCAGCTGACCGGCAAGCCCCTGCAGGAAGGCTACGGCCTCACCGAGACGAGCCCGTCGGCGACCATGAACCCGCCCTACATCGAGGCGTACAACGGCTCGATCGGCCTGCCGCTGCCCTCGACCGAGGTCTCGATCCGCGACGAGAGCAAGAACGAGCTGCCGGTCGGGCAGGTGGGCGAGATTGCCATCCGCGGCCCGCAGGTCATGAAGGGCTACTGGCAGCGCGCCGACGAGACGGCGAAGGTGATCGGCCCCGACGGCTTCCTCTACACCGGCGACATCGGCGTGATGGACGAGAAGGGCTTCGTCACCATCGTGGACCGCAAGAAGGACATGATCCTCGTCTCGGGCTTCAACGTGTACCCGAACGAGATCGAGCAGGTCGTCGCCATGCACCCGGGCGTGCTCGAGTGCGCGGCGGTCGGCGTGCCCGACGAGCACTCGGGCGAGGTGCCGAAGCTCTACGTGGTGAAGAAGGACCCGAACCTCACGGAGCAGGACCTCCTCGAGCACTGCAAGAAGGAGCTCACCGGCTACAAGCGGCCGAAGTACGTCGAGTTCCGCACCGAGCTGCCCAAGACCAACGTCGGCAAGATCCTGCGCCGCGCGCTGCGCGACGAGAAGAAAGCCGCGTAACACCTGAATCCGAAGAATCTGGTTCCGGGCCTCGCCTGGGCGGGGCTGTGCGTGCTCATGTGGGCGCCGATGTTCTCGGTGGTCAAGCGCACGCTGCCATACCTCGACGCGTTCGCGCTCGGCACGGTGCGCTACGCGCTCGGCATCGTGCTGCTGATCGGCCTGCTGGTGATGGTGGAGGGGGCGGGCGCGCTGCGCTTCGACGGCCGCTTGCGCGCCGCCGCGCTGTTCGGCCTGGTCGGCATCACCGGCTTCAACCTGTTCGTGTGGATCGGGCTTGCCGTCAGCCGCCCGGAGCACGCCTCCATCATCCTCGCGCTGCAGACGCCGCTCACCGCGCTCGCGGTGTGGGCGCTGCGCGGGCAGCGCCCCGCGGCGTTCACGCTCGCCTGCGTGGTGGTCGCGATCGCCGGCGTGTTCGGCGT
>DASPMF010000100.1:0-3203 GCA_035627155.1 Burkholderiales bacterium
ATGAACTGCTCCGGGATGCTCTGGTTTCGAGGGGCGCTATGGTAACCGCAATAAACCCGGCGCGACGCGACGCGGCGCGTCCGCGCCGCGAAAAACGACGGCCGGATGCGGCCCGCAAAGTTCCGCGGCCGTGCCGGAAACGCGGATCCAGTCGCCTTCGGGCAGGCCGACCACCGGGAGTTCCGGGTTGACGAGCGCGAACTCGGCGAGGCGCTGGTCGCGCGTCTCGCCCATGTGGCCCGCAGGATGCGCGTTGGTGTAGTGGGGATTGATCTGGAACGGCACGAGGCCGAGCGCGTCGAGCCCGCCGGGATCGGTCACCGGCATGTCGTTCGTCGTCTTGATCGTCGGGCAGGCGAGGTTGGCCCCCGCGCTCCAGCCGATATAGGGCGCGCCCGCCTTCACCTTGGCGCGGATCTTCTCCAGCAGCCCGCGGCTTCGCACTTCGCGCAGCAGCTGGAAGGTGTTCCCGCCCGAAACGATCACGAGCTCCGCTTCTTCGATTCCTTTCACGTACTGGAAATCCGGCAGGACAGCGCGGAGCTTTTCTTCCAGCTCGGGCCAGGGCGTCCCCACCACGGCATAGGGCGCGAAAAACGCCCGCTTCGCGTCGCCGGCCGTTTCGCGAATCGCCGGCACGTGATCGACGAGCCAGCCGCTGGCCGTGCGCGAGTTGCTGAGGAGGAGCAGCTTCAATTCAGATGCGGCACCAGTCGCGGATGATCTTCTCGTAGATCTCCACCGCCTGGCGGATGCGTTCCATGCTCGCGTGCTCGTCGGTCTGGTGCGCCTGCGCCGCCTCGCCCGGGCCGAGGACCACGGCGGGTGCGCCGCGGTAGGCCGTGAGGAGGTTCGCGGCGTCGGTCATGTACGGCGCGGAGCGCGGCTTCGGCGCTTCGCCGAGGTACGGCTTCGAGATCTCGTAGACGCGCTGCACCCACTCCGTCTCGGGCTCGGTCCACACGGGGGGCAGGTCGGAGTTGATCTCCAGTTCCGCGTCCGACAGGAGATTCCTGATTCTTGAAAGGAGCTTTGCGTGGTCGACGCCCGGCACGGTGCGGATGTCGACGCCGATCTTTGCGAAGTCCGGCACCAGGTTCACGCCGCTGCCGCCTTCGAACGTGCCCACGTTGAGGGTCGGAGCGCCCATGATCGGATGCTCGGCGGCCTGGAAGTCGAAGAACTCCAGGCGCGAGACGGCGTTGGCCGCCTTGTAGACCGCGTTCACGCCGAGCTCGGGCATCGAGCCGTGCGCCGACTTGCCGCGGAAGGTGGCGTGGAACTTGAGCGAGCCCTTGTGGCCGACGAGCGGATAGTTGCTGGTGGGCTCGCCCACCACCATGGCGCCGGCCTTGCCGAGCGCCTGCGCCTTCGCGAGGTGGCGCGAGCCGATGCAGCCGGTCTCCTCGCCCGCGGTCAGGACGAACACCAGGCCCGGCGTGCCGGAAAGGTGCTTCGCGAGGTTGCGCGCGGCCACCAGCATCGCCGCGACGCCGGCCTTCATGTCGGAGGTGCCGCGGCCGTACAGCCGGTCACCGTCGGTCTCGCCGCTGAAGGGATCGCGGCTCCAGGCGCGCGTGCCGAGCGGCACGACGTCGAGGTGGCCGGTCAGGCAGAGCGGCCGCTCGCCGTTTCCGGCGCGCGCCACGACGTTGGTGCGGCCTTCCGCGTAGTCGACGTACTGCACGGAAAACCCCATCTCCTGGAGCATCGCGCCCGCATGGCGCGCGCAGTCGGCCTCGCGCCCGGGCGGGTTGATGGTGTCGAACCGGAGCAGGGACCGGGTCAGGCCGACGGCGTCGTTCTTCATATGGAACGATGATACTTCGCCGCCTGTCCTAGACGGGAGGAGACCCGATGCGCAAGACCCTTGTCGCGATATCGCTACTGGCGGCCCCCTTCCTCGCCTGCGCGCAGGCGACGCAGCCGCAGCAACAACCGCCCGGCTACGGCGTGGTCGAGTCCGTGACCCGGCTGCCGACCCGCGCCGTGGAGGAATCGGCCTCCGCGGGGGCGTCCGCGCGGCCGTCGTCGCGGCAGAAGACGGGCTACCTCGTCCGCATTCGCATGGACGACGGCAGCGTCCAGGTGCGCAGCGTGCGGCGCGCCGAAGTGAAGCCCGGCCAGCGAGCCCTCATCACGAACGCCGGCGACGTGGTGCCGGAATAGGAAACGCCATGATTCGAATCCTCGCCCTCGCCTTCCTGCTGAGCCCGGCAGCCGCTTTCGCGCAGCCCGCCGATGGCGCGCGCGGCTCCGTGCCGCCGGGCAGCGCCGCCGACGGATCGCGGCCTGCGGACGGCGCCATCAAGGGCGGCTCCATCCTGCCCGGCGAGCGCGGCGGGGTGCCCGAGAACGCGCCGAGCCCCGAGCGGCGCGCCGCGAACTGCAACGAGCTCTCCGGCACGCTGCGCGACGACTGCGTGCGCCGCGAGCAGGACGCCGGCGTCGGCGCTACGAAACCGGACCCGACGAAGTCCGCCGCGCCCTCGGCGCCGCCGCCTCAGAACCCGAGATGAGAAAAATAGGGTCTGTCCCTATTTTTCTGCTGGCGCTGGCGGCCGGGTGCGCCGGCTACTCCGGCCACGATCTGGTGGCGGGCCAGTCGACGCTCGAGGATGTACGGGCGACGATGGGGGAGCCGGCGCTGGTGCGCGAGGCGGCGAACGGCGAGAAGGTGTACTGGTATCCGCGCCTGCCGTTCGGGCGCGAGAGCTTCGCGGCGCGCGTCGCCCCCGACGGGCGGCTGGTCGCGATCGAGCAGCGCCTCGCGCCGGAGTTCATCTCCAAGCTCAAGGTGAACGAGAGCACGCAGGAAGACGTGCTCGACCTGCTCGGCCCGCCGGCGGAGGTCTACCGCTTCCCGCGCCAGCAGCGCGAGACGTGGGAGTACCCGCTGCGCAAGCCCCCGGAGCGCAAATCGCTGTACGTGCAGATGTCGCCCGACAAGGTGGTGCGCGAGGTGTACGAGCTGCACGATTTCCACCGCGGCATGGAGTTCTTCGGCATCCAGGTCAACTAGCGACCCGCCTTAGGAGGAACAGCATCCCCGCCACCAGCGCCGCGCAGATCGTCGCCGTGAGCTGCAGGCTTTGCAGGACCGTCCCGGGCGCGAGCGCCTCGCCGTAGACGGCGGTGGCGAGGGTGCCGAAGAGCGCGATGCCGAGCGCCCCGCCGAGCTCCGAGGCCGTCTCCGAGATTCC
>DASPMF010000101.1:0-5938 GCA_035627155.1 Burkholderiales bacterium
CTCGCCGTCGCGCCCACCGCTCCTCCGCTCGACCTTCCGGGCCGGGAGCTCATCGAGTGGAGCGGCGGCCTGCGCTGGCTGAAGACCACCGAGGCGCCGGCCGCGGTGCGCGACGCCGCAAGGCGCGCAAGCGGAAATGCCACCCTTTTCCGCGCGGCGCAGAAGCCGGTCCCGGCGTTCTCCCCGCTCGGCGCCACCGGCCTGCGGCTACACCGCGAATTGAAAGCCGCCTTCGACCCGGCCGGCATCTTCAATCCCGGCCGCCTCGACCCGGAGCTCTGAGATGCAGACCGAGCTTGCGGATTTCATTCGAGGCACGCCGCAAGGCGACGAAGCCGAAGCGATCCTGCGCAAATGCGTGCACTGCGGCTTCTGCACGGCGACCTGCCCGACCTACCAGATCCTCGGCGACGACCTCGACGGCCCCCGCGGGCGCATCTACCTCATCAAGCGCGCGCTCGAGGGTGCGCCGGTGAGCGGCAAGACGCGGCTGCACCTCGACCGCTGCCTGACCTGCCGCGCATGCGAGACGACCTGTCCCTCCGGCGTGCGCTACGGCCGCCTTGCCGACATCGGCCGCGCCGTGGTCGAGTCGAGGACGAAGCGTCCGGTGCTCGACCGGCTGAAGCGCCGCGTGCTCGCCTGGGCGCTTCCGACGCGGCCGGTCTTCGAGACGCTGCTGCGGATCGGGCGCCTGGCGCGTCCGCTGCTTCCGGCGACGCTGAAGGAGAAGATTCCGGCCAGGCCGTCGGAGAAACGATGGCCTGCGCCGCGGCACGCGCGCAAGATGCTCGTGCTCGCAGGATGCGTGCAGCCCGGCCTCGCGCCTTCGATCAACGCAGCCGCCGCGCGCGTGCTCGACCGGCTGGGCGTCTCGCTCGTCGAGGCGCCCGGCGCCGGATGCTGCGGCGCGCTGCGCTTCCACCTCAACTACCAGGACGAAGGCCTCGGCGACATGCGCCGCCTGATCGACGCCTGGTGGCCGATGGTCGAGAAGGGCGAAGTCGAGGCCATCGTCATCACGGCGAGCGGCTGCGGCGCCACCGTCAAGGAATACGGCCACCTCCTCGCGCACGATCCGGCCTACCGGGACAAGGCCGCCACGGTCTCGGCGCTCGCGCGGGACCTCACGGAAGTGATCCCGCTCTCCTTCGAGCCGCGCACCGGCGGAAAAGCGCTCGCTTTCCAGTCGCCGTGCACGCTGCAGCATGGGCAGCGCATCCGCGGCGTAGCCGAACGGATCCTCGCGCATGCGGGCTATCAGCTCACCCCGGTGAACGACGCGCATCTGTGCTGCGGCTCCGCCGGAACGTATTCGCTCCTGCAGCCGGAGCTTTCGGCGGAGCTGCGCCGCCGCAAGCTGGACAGCCTGCAAGCCGGCGCACCGGCCGTGATCGCCACCGCCAACATCGGCTGCCTTTCCCACCTCCAGGGGGGTACCGCAACGCCCGTGCGCCACTGGATCGAGCTGCTGGACGAGGCGCTCGGGCCGTAGAATCGCCGCATGGCCGAGTCGGTCGTACACATCGCCTGCCCGCACGATTGCCCGGATACGTGCGCGATGCTGGTGACCGTCAAGGACGGCGTCGCGACCCGCATCCAGGGCGATCCGCGCATGCCCTTCACCGACGGCACGCTCTGCACGAAGGTTTCCCACTACCTCGAGCGCACCTACTCGCCGGACCGCCTGCTCCATCCGATGAAGCGGAGCGGTCGCAAGGGGGAAGGCAGCTTCCGCCGCATCAGCTGGGACGAGGCGCTCGACGAGATCGCGGCGCGCCTGAAGGCGCTCGCCGCCGAGGACCCGGAGAGCATCCTGCCGTGCAGTTACGCCGGCACGATGGGGATGGTGCAGTACATGTCCATGGACCGGCGCTTCTTCAACAAGCTCGGCGCCTCGCAGCTCGACCGCACGCTCTGCTCCAGCGCCGGCAAGGCCGGCATCAAGGCGACCCTCGGCGGGTCGGTCGGCATGGATCCGGAGCGCTTCGACGAAGCGCGGCTCATCCTCCTCTGGGGCGCGAACCCCGTCGTGTCGAACCTGCACCTGTGGTCGCGCGTGCAGGAGGCCAAGCGCCGCGGCGCAAAGGTCGTGGCCATCGATCCGTACCGCAGCCTCTCGGCGGAAAAGTGCACGCAGCACGTGGCGCTGCGCCCCGGCACGGACGGCATGCTCGCCCTGGCGATGATGCACGTGCTCGTAGCGGAGGATCTCGTCGACCACGACTACATCGCCCGTCACACCATCGGCTTCGATGCGCTGAAGCGGCGGGTGCTCGACGAGTATCCGCCGGCGCGCGCCGCCGCCATCTGCGGGATCGGCGTCGAGGAGATCGTCGGACTTGCGCGGGATTACGGCACGACGCGGCCGGCCGCCATCCGCCTCAACTACGGAATGCAGCGCCATGCCGGCGGCGGCATCGCGGCGCGGACGATCGCGTGCCTGCCCGCGCTCGTCGGCGCCTGGAGGGAAGCGGCCGGCGGCATCGTGCTCACTACGGCGGAGTTCTCGACCTTCGACCATGCGGCGCTCGAGCGCCCGGACCTGCTGGCGGGCCGTCGCCCCCGCGTCTTCAACCACGCGGCGCTCGGCGACGCGCTGACCGCGGCGCAGCCGCCGGTGCGCGCGGTGATCGTCTACAACAACAACCCCGTCGCGGTCTGCCCGGAGTCGGACAAGGTCATTGCCGGCTTCTCACGCGAGGACCTCTTCACCGTCGTGATGGATCACTTCCAGACCGACACGGCGGACTACGCGGACATCCTGCTGCCGGCCACGACGCAGCTCGAGCACTACGACGTGCACAAGGCCTACGGCCACCTCTACCTCCTCGGCAATTCGCCCGCCATCGCGCCCGTCGGGGAGTCGCTGCCCAATTCGGAAGTGTTCCGCCGCCTCGCGGCGCGCATGGGCTTCGACGAGCCGTGCTTCCGCGACTCGGACGAGGACCTGTGCCGCATGACGCTCGCGACCGGCGCGCCGCGCATGGCGGGTATCGAGTGGCAAAAGCTCAAGGCCGACGGATGGCAGCGCCTCGGCGTGCCCGAGCGCTTCGCGCCTTTCGCCGAAGGCGGGTTTCCGACGCCTTCGGGAAAGTGCGAGTTCCACAGCGAATGGCTGGCGAAGCTCGGCTTCGATCCGCTTCCGTTCTATAACCCGCCGGCGGAGGTGCCTGCGGCGCGCGGCGCGACGCCTCCAGGCAAGTATCCGCTCGCGTTTCTTTCCCCGCCGGCGCGCAATTTCCTGAATTCAACCTTCTCGAACCTCAAGCGCTTCCGCGACATCGAAGGCGAGCCGAGCGTGGAGATGCATCCGGACGACGCCGCGGTGCGCGGCATCCGCGATGGCGACCGCGTGCGCATCTTCAACGACCGCGGCGAATACACGCTGAAGGCGCGCGTCAACGCGCGGCCGCGGCGCGGCGTCGTGGTGGCGCAGTCGATCTGGTGGAAGAAGCACTCGCCGGACGGCCGTAACGCGAACCAGGTCACCTCGCAACGGATCGCAGACCTCGGCGGCGGGGCGACGTTCTACGACTGCGCCGTCGAGGTCGAGCGGCTCGGCTAGGCGGGTGCGCGCGCGCTGGCTCGCGCTGCTTGCCCTGGCGGCGGCATTTCCCTGCCTCGCGCAGGCCGTCACGGTCGGATCGAAGCGGTTTACCGAATCCTACGTGCTCGGCGAGGTGCTTGCGCAGAGCGCCGGCGGCGTCCACAAGCCCGGGCTCGGCAACACCGCGATCCTTCTCCAGGCGCTGCAGAACGGCGCGATCGACGCTTATCCCGAATACACCGGGACGATCGCGCGCGAGATCCTCGGGCTCGAAGGCCGGCCCGGCCTCCCGGAGCTGAACCGGCGCCTCGAGCCGCTCGGCCTCGCGGCTTCCATCCCGTTCGGCTTTTCCAACGCCTACGCGCTCGGCATGCGGCGCGACCGGGCCGACGCGCTCGGTGTGAAGCGGATCTCCGACCTTGCGCGCCATGCGGAAGTGCAGCTGGGGCTCTCGCACGAATTCCTCGGCCGGCGTGACGGCTGGCCGGGACTGCGCGCCGCCTACGGGCTGCCGCAGCGGCCGCGAGGTCTGGATCACGGCGTGGCGTATGAGGCGCTCGCCGCGGGAGAAGTGGATGCCATCGACCTGTACACCACGGACGCGAAGATCGGGCGCGGAGACATCGCGGTGCTCGCCGACGACCGGTCGTTCTTTCCGCCCTACGACGCCGTGCTGCTGCACCGGGTGGATGCGCCGCGCCGGTTTCCGTCCGCCTTCCAGGCATGGAAAGCCCTCGAAGGCCGCATCGACGAAGCGACCATGCGCAAGCTCAACGCGCGTGCCGAGATCGACGGCGTGGCCTTCCGCGACGTGGCGGGCGAGTTTCTCGGCGGACGGGCGGGCCGGGCGCGCGCTTCGCTCCTCGACGCGCTTTTCGCAGCCGACTTCTGGCGCCTGCTCGTCGAGCACGTCGGCCTGGTCGCGGGCTCGCTGGCGGCCGCGGTCGCCGCCGGGGTGCCGCTCGGCATCGCGGCGGCGCGACACCGCTTCGTCGCACAGCCGGTCCTCGTCTCCGCAGGGCTGGTGCAGACCATTCCTTCGCTCGCGCTGCTTGCGCTCCTGATCCCGGTCACGGGGAGCATCGGCGTCTGGCCAGCGATGATCGCGCTCTTTCTCTACGCGCTCCTGCCCATCACGCGGAACACCCACGCGGGGCTCAAGCAGGTCGCAATGGGCCTGCGCCAGGCTGGCACCGCGCTCGGCCTGTCGCGCAGGCAGGTGCTCCTCAAGGTCGAGCTGCCGCTTGCCGCGCCCACCATCCTCGCCGGCGTCAAGACCTCGGCGATCGTGAACGTCGGCACGGCGACCATCGCCGCGTTCATCGGCGCGGGCGGCTTCGGCGAGCGCATTTCGCAGGGGCTGGCGCTGAACGACGGCACGATGCTGCTCGCCGGCGCGCTGCCCGCGGCGGCCCTGGCGCTCCTCGTGCATGCGCTGTTCGAGATCGTCGAGCGCGCACTGCTGAGGCGCGCGCGCGTCTGACGTATCATTCGGCCCGAAGTGCCTTTCTGCCGGAGTCCAGGAGCGCCATGTCCCAGCTCATAGGTGTGCCGCGGGAGACCGCGGCGGGTGAAAAGCGTGTCGCGACCGTACCCGAGGTCGTCGAGAAGCTGGTCAAGCTCGGCTTCCGCGTCGCGGTGCAGGCGGGCGCCGGCGAGGCGGCGAACTTCCCGGACGACGCGTACCGGGCCGCCGGCGCCGAGATCGTCGCCGACGCGCCGCAGCTCTGGGCGCGCGCGGACATCGTCTTCAAGGTGCGCGGTCCGAGCGCCGCGGAAGTCGGCCTGATGCGCGCCGGCCAGACGCTGATCGGGTTCATCTGGCCTGCGCAGAATCCAGAACTGATGGAGCAGCTCGCCGCGCGCAAGGTCACCGTGCTGGCGATCGACTCGCTGCCGCGCATGCTCAGCCGCGCGCAGAAGATGGACGCGCTGACTTCCATGGCCGGCATCACCGGCTACCGCGCCGTGATCGAGGCGGCGCATGCGTTCGGCCGCTTCCTGACCGGCCAGGTCACCGCGGCGGGAAAGATTCCGCCTGCGAAGGTGTTCATCGCCGGCGCCGGCGTCGCCGGCCTGGCGGCCATCGGCACCGCCGTCGGCCTGGGCGCAATCGTGCGGGCGAACGATACCCGTGCCGAAGTGGCCGACCAGGTCACGTCGATGGGCGGCGAGTTCGTGAAGGTCGATTACGAGGAAGAAGGCTCGGGCGGCGGCGGCTACGCCAAGGTGATGAGCGAAGGCTTCCAGCAGGCGCAGCGCGAGATGTACGCGAAGCAGGTGAAGGACGCGGACATCGTCATCACCACCGCGCTGATCCCCGGCAAGCCGGCGCCCAAGCTGATCACCGCGGACATGGTGAAGAGCATGAAGCCCGGCAGCGTGATC
>DASPMF010000102.1:0-5232 GCA_035627155.1 Burkholderiales bacterium
AAGGGCGCCTTCATGCCCTTGCGTACGTTCGGCGCGCCGCAGACCACCTGCACCGTCCGTGCGCCGTCCGAGACCATGCACACCGTGAGCTTGTCGGCGCCGGGATGCTTGTCGACGGCGAGCACCTCGCCGACCACGACGCCGCTGAACTGCGCGCCGGCGGCGCGGTACTCCTCGACCTCCAGGCCGGCCATTGTCAGCTTCTCGCCCAGCGCCGCGCCGGAGAGCGGCGGATTGCAGAGCGCGCGCAGCCAGCTCTCGGGGACGTTCACGAGAATTGCTCGAGAAAACGCAGGTCGCCGTCGAAGAACAGGCGCAGGTCGTCGATGCCGTAGCGGAGCATGGTCAGGCGCTCGAGCCCGGAGCCGAAGGCGAAGCCGATGTAGCGCTCGGGGTCGAGGCCGAAGTTGCGCACCACGTCCGGATGGACCTGGCCCGAGCCCGAGATCTCGAGCCAGCGGCCCTTCAGCTTCATGTCGATCTCGGCGGAAGGCTCGGTGAAGGGAAAGAACGACGGGCGAAAGCGCACCTCGAGGTCGTCCATCTCGAAGAACTGGCGCAGGAAGTCGGTGTAGACGCCTTTAAGGTCCGCGAAGCTGATGTGCTCGTCGATCCACAGGCCCTCGACCTGGTGGAACATCGGCGAGTGCGTCGCATCCGAGTCGACGCGGTAGGTGCGGCCGGGCGCGATGACCTTGATCGGCGGCTTGTGCATGCGCGCGTAGCGCACCTGCATCGGGCTGGTGTGCGTGCGCAGCAGCAGCGGCAGCCCGTGCGCGTCCTTCATGTCCACGTAGAAGGTGTCCTGCATCGACCGCGCAGGGTGGTTCTCGGGATTGTTCAGCGCGGTGAAGTTGTACCAGTCGGTCTCGATCTCCGGTCCGTCGGCCACGTCGAAGCCGATCGAGCGCCAGATGCGTTCGATCCGCTGCCAGGTGCGCACCACCGGATGGATGCCGCCGCGCCCGCGCCCACGCGACGGCAGCGTGACATCGAGCGCGTCCTGCTTCAGGCGCGCGTCGAGCTTCTCGTCGGCGAGCGCCGCCCGTCGCGCTTCAAGCGCGCCCTCGACCCTCTGCTTCGCGGCGTTGTAGGCGGCACCGGCGGCCTTGCGTTCTTCGGGCGAGCCGGAAGAGGGCCGGAAAGCGTTGAGCTCTCCGGCCTTCCCCAGGTAGCGTGCCTTGGCGTTCTCCAGCGCGGCGGAGTCTGCTGCCGCCGCGAACTCGCCGAGCGCCCGCTCGACGATGGACTCGAGCGAGTTAATGGCTCAGGCTGGCCTTGACTTGGCTCGCGATCTTCGCGAACGCCGGCTTGTCCATTACCGCCAAGTCAGCCAGCACCTTGCGGTCGATCTCGATGTTGGCGCGCTTCAAGCCCGACATGAAGGTGCTGTAGCTCATGCCGAGCTCGCGCACCGCGGCATTGATGCGCGCGATCCACAGCGAGCGGAACTGCCGCTTCTTCTGCCGGCGGTCGCGGTAGGCGTACTGCCCGGCCTTCATGACCGCCTGCTTGGCTACGCGGTAGACGTTGCCCCGGCGGCCACGGAAACCCTTTGCCTGCTTGAGGACCTTCTTGTGGCGCGCGCGCGCCGTTACGCCTCGCTTGACTCTTGGCATGGCGCGCTCCTTACGAGGAGTACGGCAGCATGTTGCGGATCGCTGCCGTGTTGGTGTGGTCGACGGCGCTCGTGCGGCGCAGCTGGCGCTTCCGCTTGGTGCTCTTCTTCGTCAGGATATGGCGCTTGTAGGCGGCGCCGCGCTTGATGCTTCCGCTGCCGCGGACCTTGAAGCGCTTCGCAGCGCCCCGCTTCGTCTTCATCTTGGGCATGGCCCCTTCCTTCTCTCTTCTCTTATGACGCCGGGCGACCCCCTGCGGGAGTGCTTGATGCCGCGGCTATCACTTGTAGTCCGGCCTAGCTGGCCGGCTTTGCTGCAACCTTTGCGTCCTTTGGCTTGTCGGCCTTCTCGGCCTTGGGCTTGGACACCGGCACGACCTTCTTCTTCGGCGCCAGGACCATCACCATCTGCCTGCCTTCGAGCTTCGGGAACTGCTCCACCACCCCGACCTCGTCGAGATCCTTTCTCACGCGTTCCAGGAGGCGCTCGCCGAACTCCTTGTGCGCCATTTCGCGGCCGCGGAACCGCAACGTCACCTTCGCCTTGTCGCCCTCTTCCAGGAACATGACCAGCTTGTTCAGCTTGATCTTGTAGTCGCCCTCGTCGGTACCGGGGCGGAACTTGATTTCCTTGACCTGGATCTGCTTCTGCTTGAGCTTCGCCTCGTGCGCCTTCTTCTGCTCGCGGTAGCGGAACTTGCCGTAGTCCATCAGCTTGCACACCGGCGGCACTGCGAGCGGCGCGATCTCGACCAGGTCCACGTTCTGCTCTTCGGCCAACCGCAGGGCCTCTGCGATCGGCTGGATGCCCAGCTGATCTCCGTTGTCTGCGACTAGGCGCACCTGCGGGGCGGTGATCTCCCGGTTGATGCGTTGCGATCTTTCGAGTGCGATGAGTGAAAAGCTCCTTTGCTCGTGAATAAAACGGCCGTGCTTACTGCGCTTTCGCCCCGGTCCGCAGTTCGGACTCAAGGCGGGCGGTGAAGGCCTCGATCGTCATCGCTCCGAGATCTTCGCCGCTGCGCGTGCGCACGGCCACCGTGTTCGCCTGCGTCTCCTTGTCGCCCACCACGACCTGGTAGGGCACCTTCTGCAGGCTATGTTCGCGGATCTTATAGGAAATTTTCTCGTTCCGCAAATCGGAAATGACCCTAAAGCCTTGATTCGCGAGTCGATTCTTCACTTGCGCGACGTAGTCCGCCTGGCGGTCGGTGATGCCCATTACCACCATCTGGACGGGCGCGAGCCAGAGCGGAAAGGCGCCGGCGTAGTGCTCGATCAGGATGCCGATGAAGCGCTCCATGGAGCCGACGATCGCGCGATGGAGCATGACGGGCGTATGGCGTGCGTTGTCCTCCCCGACGTACTCAGCCCCCAGCCGGCCAGGCATGCTGAAGTCCACCTGGATGGTGCCGCACTGCCAGACGCGACCGATGCCGTCCTTCAGCGAGTACTCGATCTTGGGACCGTAGAACGCCCCCTCGCCTTCGGCGATTGAGAACTGGAGGCCGCTTTTCTGCAGCGAGGCCTTCAGCGCCGCCTCGGCCTTGTCCCACGACTCGTCCGAGCCGATGCGGGCCTTGGGGCGGGTCGCGACCTTGTAGATGATGTCGGTAAAGCCGAAGTCGCCGTAAACCTTCTGCAGCAGGGCGGTGAACGCCTCGCATTCCGGAAGGATCTGGTCCTCCGTGCAGAAGATGTGCCCGTCGTCCTGCACGAAGCCGCGCACGCGCATGAGCCCGTGCAGCGCGCCAGAAGGCTCGTTTCGGTGGCAGGAGCCGAACTCGCCGTAGCGCAGCGGCAGCTCGCGGTAGCTGCGCACCCCCTTGTTGTAGATGAGGATGTGCCCCGGGCAGTTCATCGGCTTCACCGCGTAGTCGCGGTTCTCCGACGCGGTGGTAAACATGTTCTCGCGGAAGTTCTCCCAGTGGCCGGTCTTCTCCCACAGGCTGCGGTCGAGGATCTGCGGCGCGCGCACTTCCTGGTAGCCGTTCTCGCGGTAGACCCGGCGCATGTACTGCTCGACCTGCTGCCAGAGCGCCCAGCCCTTCGGGTGCCAGAAGACGAGTCCCGGCGCCTCTTCCTGCATGTGGAAGAGGTCGAGCTGCGTGCCCAGGCGCCGGTGGTCGCGCTTGTCCGCCTCCTCGAGCATCTTCAGATAGGCGTCCTGGTCTTCCTTCCGGCCCCAGGCGGTGCCATAGATGCGCTGGAGCATCTCGTTCTTCGAGTCGCCGCGCCAATAGGCGCCGGCCACCCGCATGAGCTTGAACACCTTCAGCTTGCCCGTGGAGGGGACGTGCGGGCCGCGGCACAGGTCAATCCAGTTGCCCTGCCCGTAGAGCGAGATCGTTTCCTTCTCCGGAATCGAGGCGATGATCTCGGCCTTGTACTTTTCGCCCATGTCGGAGAAGAACCTCACCGCCTCTTCGCGCGGCATCTCCTTGCGCTGCACGGGCTCATCGCGCCGGGCGATCTCCTGCATCCGCTTCTCGATCGCCGACAGGTCCTCGGGGGTGAAGGGCCGCTTGTACGAAAAGTCGTAGTAGAAGCCGTTCTCGATCACCGGTCCGATGGTGACCTGGGCTTCGGGAAAGAGCTCCTTCACCGCGTGGGCCAGCAGGTGCGCCGTCGAATGGCGCAGGATTTCCACGCCTTCCGGATCGCGCTCCGTCACGATCGAGACCTGCGCGTCCGAGTCCACGAGGAAGCCGGTATCGACGAGCTTGCCGTCCACCTTGCCGGCGAGCGCTGCCTTGGCGAGGCCGGGCCCGATCGACTGGGCGATCTCGGCTACGGTGACGGGATTGGCAAACGACTTCGAAGAGCCGTCCGGGAGACGGATGTTAGGCATCGCGGAGCAGCGACGATCTTAGCACGCGGTCCTATTACGGCTTGCGCAGCGCCGGGTCGAGGAACTGCTCGTCGCATTCCGCTTCCGCGAGGGCGTCCAGCCGCGCCTCGATCCCGTCGGCGACCGGCCGCGCCGCCACGGTGCCGGGGGCAAGACCCGGCAAGCGCGACCGGATGAATGCATCCATCACGACTTCCACCCCCGCCTGCGTGACCTCGCGCAGCCCTTCCGCCCAGTAGCGCCCGCGGGCGTAGGGCCCGGTGATGATCTCGTACGAAGGGAAGTAGTCCGTCAGCGCGTCGTCCCGCACCGCCTCGTCCGCTGCGGCGCGAAGGATCGCCTTCGAAGCGGCGCTGGAAACGATGACGTGGCGCGGTTCCGCGGTTGCCACAAGGCTGACCGGCGATACGGTGAGCAGCACTCGCGCGTTCGGGTTGGCGGCCCGGATGATGGAGGTGGCGCGGCGCAGGTCTTCGGTTATCTGCGCGACGCCGTCATTTACGAAGCGGTGGCGACCCGGCAAGTATTCGCCGGCGATTACCCCGGGCACGACCGGGTAGACATATCCGTGCTCCGCGTTCTCCCATGCCTCCGTTAGGCCGAGCGTGAAGGTCAAGACATCCAGCTCCTTCAGCAGCCGCGCCACCGCACGCAGGTGATACCGGCGGTCCGCCTCCGCGTGAGCCCGGGTTTCAAAGCCCATCGGAACAGCTCGGGGCCTCTGCAGATCGACCCAGCGCCCGTCGGACCGCTGCGCGAACTC
>DASPMF010000103.1:0-10425 GCA_035627155.1 Burkholderiales bacterium
CGCTGCGCGAGAAGCTGCGCTGGAGCGAGAGCCTCGAGAAGGCGCGCGGGGCCTAGCCGGTGCTGCGCGCGCTCGAGCTGCGGAACTTCGTGATCGTCGAGCGGGTCTCGATGGAGCTCGGCGCGGGCTTCACCGTCCTCACCGGCGAGACCGGCGCCGGCAAGTCGATCCTCGTCGACGCCATCGAGCTTCTGGTCGGCGGGCGCGGCGACGGCTCGCTTGTCCGCGAGGGTTGCGAGCGCGCGGAGCTGTCCGCGGTGTTTGACTTCGATCCAGGGCTTTTCTCGTCCTGGCTGGAGGAAAAGGCGCTGCATGGAGACACCGGGTCGGTCATTCTGCGCAGGACCATCGACCAGGCGGGACGCTCGCGCTGCTTCATCAACGGCCATGCCGCGACGCTTACCCAGCTCAAGGAAGCGGGCGAATTCCTGGTCGACATCCACGGCCAGCATGCGCACCAGTCGCTCCTTCGCGCAGCGTCGCAGCGCGCGCTGCTCGACACCCAGGCGCAGGCTGAAGCGCTCGCCACCGAAACCGCCGACGCCTGGCGCGCCTGGAAGCGGCTGGAACAGGTCGCCGCGGAGGCGAACAGGAACCTTGCCGCCCAGCAGGCGGAGCGCGAGGAGCTCCAGTCGCAGCTCGCGGAACTGAAGAGGCTCGCGCCTCGCGCCGGCGAATGGCCGGAGATCACCGCCGAGCACACGCGCCTTGCGCACGGCTCCGGCCTTCTCGCCGGCGCGCAATCCTCGCTGGAGACGCTCGCCGAAGCCGAAGGCGCGTGCCTGCCGCAGCTCGCAGCGGTGGCCTCGCGCCTCCGGGTCCTCTCCGAGCACGACACGCGGCTGGCATCGATCGTGGAGATGCTCGAGTCGGCCGAGGCGCAAGCTTCCGAAGCCGCCCGCGACCTGCGCCACTACGCCTCGAGCGTGGACCTCGACCCGAAGGCGCTCCGCGATGCGGAAGCCCGCATCGAGGCACTGCACGCCGCCTCACGTAAGTTCCGGGTCCAGCCCGACGCGCTGCCGGAGAAGCTCGCGCAAGTGGAGAAGCGCCTCGCCGAGCTCGCGCTCGCCGTGGATGCGGAAGCCATGCAGCGCGAAGTGAACGCAGCGCGCGAAGCCTATGGCGCGCTCGCGAAGAAGCTCACGGCCAAGCGTCGCGCCGCCGCGCAGAGTCTTTCCAAGACGGTGACCACCGCCATGCAGCAGCTCGCCATGGTGGGCGGTAAGTTTTCCGTCGCGCTGAAGCAGCTCGCGGAGCCGGCCTCCACCGGCGCCGAGGAAATCGAGTTCGAAGTCGCCTCGCACCCGAGCCTTCCCCTTCGTCCGCTCGCCAAGGTCGCCTCCGGCGGCGAGCTCTCGCGCATCAGCCTCGCCATCCAGCTCGTCGCCGCGAAGTCATCACCCGTCGGCACGCTTGTCTTCGACGAAGTCGATTCCGGCATGGGCGGCGCAGTCGCCGAGACGATCGGCAAGTCCCTCCGCAAGCTCGGCCGCGACCGCCAGGTCCTTTGCGTGACGCACCTCCCGCAGGTCGCCGCGCAAGGCGATGCGCAATGGTCGGTCGCAAAATCCTCCGCTCGCGGGAAGCTGGCGGTGCAGGTCTCTTCCCTCGACCGCGCTGTGCGGATCGAAGAGCTCGCCCGCATGCTCGGCGGCGCCGCCGCCACCGCACGCCGCCACGCGGCGGAGCTGCTCGACGCGGATTGAAGCAGTTCGGTGCCTGACCCCGATCTCGGGGCTGCGCCTAGCGACGACGGTGGGGGCAGTCCTTCTTGGTGCAGTCGGCGTAGAGGGCGAGGGAGTGGCCGCGCAGGTCGAAGCCGCGCTTCGAGGCGACCTGGTGCTGGCGCTTCTCGATGTCGGCGTCGTAGAACTCCTCGACGCGGCCGCACTGCAGGCACACGAGGTGGTCGTGGTGGCCGCCCTGGTTCAGCTCGAAGACCGCCTTGCCATGCTCGAAATTCTGGCGCGAAAGGAGCCCCGCCTGCTCGAACTGGGTGAGCACGCGGTAGACGGTGGCGAGGCCGACGTCGATGCCTTCGGTCATCAGCGCCTTGTACACGTCCTCCGCGGAGAGGTGGCGCACGCTGCTGGACTCGAAGAGCTCGAGGATCTTTCGCCGCGGCAGCGTCGCCTTGAGGCCGCTGTCCTTCAGGCTTTGCAGCGTGTCCATCGGGCTGTCATTATATGCGCATGCTCCGAATCGCTTTCCTCGCCGCCGCCGTGGCGTTGCTCGCCGGCGCCTGCAGCTCGCCGCCCCGGATTCCCGGCGTCACGCCCTACCGCATGGAGATCCAGCAGGGCAATTTCGTCAACCAGGAGATGGTGGCGCGCCTCGAGCCGGGCATGAGCAAGGACCAGGTCCGCGCGATCCTCGGCACGCCGCTGCTCGCCGACATCTTCCATGCCGACCGCTGGGACTACCTGTATTCGCGCGAGACGCAGGACGGCCGGCGCGAGGAACGCAGGCTCGTGGTGTACTTCGAGGACGGCAAGCTTTCGCGCCTGGACGGCGACGTCGTGGCGCGCAAGTGAAGGTCGCCGTCGCCGGCGCGGGCGGCCGCATGGGCCGCACGCTGATCGAGGCCATCGAGGCCGAGGGCGGCCTGACGCTTTCCGCCGCGCTCGACGCGCCCGGCGCGCCGACGATTGGCCAGTCGGCGGGCGGCGTGCGCATCGCGGCCGACGTGGAGGCCGCGGTGCAGGCAAGCGAGGTGCTCATCGACTTCACCCGGCCGGACGGCACGCTGCGGCATCTGGAAGCCTGCGTGCGGCACAAGCGCGCCATCGTGATCGGCACCACCGGATTTGCCGCGGGTCAGCTCGAAGCGATCCAGGCCGCAGGCCGGAAGATCCCCATCGCGTTCTCGCCCAACTTCGCCGTCGGCGTAAACGTGCTTTTCGAGCTGATGCAAACCGCGGCGAAGGCGCTGCGCGAGGGCTACGACATCGAGATTATCGAGGCGCACCACCGCCACAAGGTGGATGCGCCTTCCGGGACCGCGCTGAAGCTCGGCGAAATCGCGGCTCGGGCGAGCGGCCGCAGCCTCGAGGACGCGGTTCATGGCCGCGAGGGCGACGTCGGGGAGCGCACGACGAAAGAGATCGGCTTCCATGCCGTGCGCGGCGGCGACATCGTCGGCGAGCACACGGTGTTGTTCGCGGGAACCGGCGAGCGGATCGAGCTGACCGTCCGTTCCCAGAGCCGCATGACGTACGCCGCCGGAGCGGTGCGGGCCGCAAAGTGGCTGCGCGGGCGCCCGGCGGGCGTCTACGACATGAAAGACGTGCTCGGCCTGAAGTAGTTGCGTATAATCCCGGCTTCAATGAAGCGGGAGGGGCCACAAGCCTTTCCCGCTTTTCGCATCCGGACTAAATGACCGCCCTGACAGAAGCCGCCGTGCTTGTGCTCGCCGACGGATCGGTGTTCCGCGGCCGTTCCATCGGCGCGCGCGGCGCCACGGTGGGCGAGGTGGTGTTCAACACCGCCATGACCGGCTACCAGGAGATCCTCACCGACCCGTCCTACTGCCGGCAGATCGTCACGCTGACGTATCCGCACATCGGCAACACGGGGGTGAACGAGGAAGACCACGAGGCGGCCGGCGTGCACGCCGCCGGCCTCGTGATCCGCGACCTGCCGCGCCTGCACTCCAACTGGCGCGCGCAGAACGATCTGAGCTCGTACCTCAGGAAGCACGGCATTCCGGCGATTGCGGACATCGACACGCGCCGCCTGACGCGCATCCTGCGCACCAAGGGGGCGCAGAACGGCTGCCTCATGGCCGGCGAAGTGAACGTCGACGCGGCCCTGGAGAAGGCGAAGTCCTTTCCCGGCCTCGCCGGGATGGACCTGGCGAAGGTCGTCAGCACGAAGGAAGCCTACGAGTGGCTCGAAGGCAGCTGGCAGATGGACGGCAAAGGCGGCGCCGGCCACCGGCGCCTCGAGAACCCGCGCTTCCACGTCGTCGCCTATGACTACGGCATCAAGCGCAACATCCTGCGCATGCTGGTGGACCGCGGCGCGCGCGTCACGG
The DNA here is from genome assembly GCA_035627155.1 of Burkholderiales bacterium. GTDB lineage: Bacteria > Pseudomonadota > Gammaproteobacteria > Burkholderiales > SG8-39 > SCGC-AG-212-J23. The sequence continues at coordinate 4,040 of DASPMF010000103.1, forward strand.
TCCTGCCCGCGCAGGCGTCGGCGCGCGACGCGCTGCGCCTGAAGCCCGACGGGGTGTTCCTGTCCAACGGCCCGGGAGACCCGGAGCCGTGCGAGTACGCCATCGAGGCGATCGGCGAAATCCTCGACGCGACCTCCATCCCGGTCTTCGGCATCTGCCTCGGGCACCAGCTCACGGGCCTCGCTTCCGGCGCGAAGACGATGAAGATGAAGTTCGGCCACCACGGCGCGAACCATCCGGTGAAGGACCTCGAATCCGGCAAGGTCGTGATCACGAGCCAGAACCACGGCTTCGCCGTCGATCCGTCCTCGCTCGGCACCAACCTGAAGCCGACGCACGTATCGCTTTTCGACGGCTCCCTGCAGGGCATGGCGCGCACCGACCGCCCTGCGATCTGCTTCCAGGGGCACCCGGAAGCGAGCCCCGGCCCGCACGACATCGGATACCTGTTCGACCGCTTCGCGGCCATGATGGCAGATGCCAAAAAGAACTGACATCAAGAGCATCCTGCTGATCGGAGCGGGGCCGATCGTGATCGGACAGGCGGCGGAGTTCGATTACTCGGGCGCGCAGGCCTGCAAGGCGCTGCGTGCCGAGGGCTACCGGGTGATCCTGGTGAACTCGAACCCGGCGACGATCATGACCGACCCGCAGATGGCCGACGCCGTCTACATCGAGCCGGTGACCTGGCAGGTGGTCGCGGCGATCATCGAGAAGGAGCGGCCCGACGCGCTGCTTCCCACCATGGGCGGGCAGACCGGCCTCAACTGCGCGCTCGACCTGGCGCGCGAAGGCGTGCTCGAGAAGTTCGGCGTCGAGATGATCGGCGCCTCGCGCGAGGCGATCGACAAGGCGGAGGACCGCGAGAAGTTCAAGAAGGCGATGACGAAGATCGGGCTCGCCTCGGCGCGCTCGGCGCTCGCGCACTCGATGGAAGAAGCCCTGCAGGTGCAGGCGGCGCTCGGGTTTCCGGTGGTGATCCGGCCCTCGTTCACGCTCGGCGGCTCGGGCGGCGGCATCGCCTACAACAAGGAAGAGTTCGTCACCATCTGCGAGCGGGGACTGGAAGCCTCGCCCACGCGCGAGCTCCTGATCGAGGAGTCGCTGATCGGCTGGAAGGAGTTCGAGATGGAGGTGGTCCGCGACAAGGCGGACAACTGCATCATCGTCTGCTCGATCGAGAACCTGGACCCGATGGGCGTGCACACCGGCGACTCCATCACCGTCGCGCCGGCGCAGACGCTCACCGACAAGGAATACCAGGTGATGCGCGACGCCTCCGTGGCGGTGCTGCGCGAGATCGGCGTGGACACGGGCGGCTCCAACGTGCAGTTCGCGATCAACCCGAAGGACGGCCGGATGGTCGTCATCGAGATGAACCCGCGCGTGTCGCGTTCCTCGGCGCTCGCCTCCAAGGCGACCGGCTTCCCGATCGCGAAGGTCGCGGCAAAGCTCGCCGTCGGCTACACCCTGGACGAGATCGCCAACGAGGTCACGGGCGGCGCGACGCCGGCTTCCTTCGAGCCGACGATCGACTACGTCGTCACCAAGGTGCCGCGCTTCGCGTTCGAGAAGTTCCCCCAGGCGAACGACCGCCTGACCACGCAGATGAAGTCGGTCGGCGAGGTGATGGCGATCGGCCGCACCTTCCAGGAATCGTTCCAGAAGGCGCTGCGCGGCCTCGAGGTCGGCGTAGACGGCCTCAACCAGCGCACGAAGGACCGCGAGACCCTCGAGCGCGAGCTGGGGGAGCCGGGCCCGGAGCGCATCTGGTACGTCGGCGACGCGTTCGAGAACGGCTTCAGCCTCGAGGAAGTGCACCGGCTCACCGGCATCGACCCGTGGTTCCTCGACCAGATCCAGGAGATCGTCGAGCTGGAGATGCGCCTCGACGACACGAAGCTCGACGCGGTGACGAAGGAGGAGATGCTGTTTTTGAAGCGCAAGGGCTTCTCCGACCGCCGGCTCGCCTACCTCTTCAACGAGAACGAGAAGGCGGTGCGCAAGCGCCGGCATGACTTCGGGATCCGGCCGGTCTACAAGCGCGTGGACACCTGCGCGGCCGAGTTCGAGACGCGCACCGCGTACATGTACTCCACCTACGAGGAAGAGTGCGAAGCCGAGCCGACCGGGCGCAGGAAGGTGATGGTGCTCGGCGGCGGGCCGAACCGCATCGGGCAGGGCATCGAGTTCGACTACTGCTGCGTGCACGCGGCGCTCGCGCTGCGCGAGGACGGCTTCGAGACCATCATGGTCAACTGCAACCCGGAGACCGTGTCCACCGACTACGACACCTCCGACCGGCTCTACTTCGAGCCGCTCACGCTCGAGGACGTCCTGGAGATCGTCGACAAGGAGAAGCCCTGGGGCGTGATCGTGCAGTACGGCGGCCAGACGCCGCTCAAGCTCGCGCGCGACCTCGAGGCGGCCGGCGTGCCGATCATCGGCACCAGCGCCGACTCGATCGACGTCGCCGAAGACCGCGAGCGCTTCCAGCACCTCGTGCACCAGCTGAAGCTCCTGCAGCCTGAGAGCCGCACCGCGCGCTCGGCGGAAGACGCCATCCGCCTTGCCGAGGAGATCGGCTATCCGGTGGTGGTGCGCCCGAGCTACGTGCTGGGCGGGCGCGCCATGGAGATCGTGCACTGGAAGGCCGACCTCGAGCGCTACATGCGCGAGGCGGTGAAGGTGTCGAACGACTCGCCGGTGCTCATCGACCGGTACCTGTCTGACGCGATCGAAGTCGATGTTGACTGCGTCTGCGACGGCGAGCGCGTGCTCATCGGCGGGATCATGGAGCACGTCGAGCAGGCGGGCGTGCATTCGGGCGACGCCGCCTGCTGCATGCCGCCGCATTCGCTTTCCCCGGCGCTCGAGGCGGAGCTGCGCCGGCAGACCGGGGTCATGGCGAAGGCGCTCGGCGTCGTCGGGCTCATGAACGTGCAGTACGCGATCCAGCAGGACCGCATCTACGTCCTGGAAGTGAACCCGCGCGCCTCGCGCACGGTGCCCTATGTGTCAAAGGCGATCGGTGTGCCGCTCGCCAAGGTCGGCGCGCGCTGCATGGCCGGGCGCTCGCTCGCGGACCAGCAGCGCACCCAGGAAGTCCGGCCGCCTTACTACTCGGTGAAGGAGGCGGTGTTCCCCTTCACCAAGTTCCCCGGCGTCGACCCGATCCTCGGGCCGGAGATGAAGTCTACCGGCGAGGTGATGGGCGTCGGCATGACCTTCGGCGAGGCGTTCGTGAAGTCGCAGCTTGCCGCGGGCGTGAAGCTTCCGCAGGGCGGGCGCGCCTTCATCAGCGTGCGCGACCCGGACAAGCTCGCGGCGGTGCAGGTCGGGCGCGACCTGATCGACCTGGGGTTTACGGTACTCGCGACGCGTGGCACGGCGCAGGTCCTCAAGGCGCATGGCATCGAGGTGACGCCGGTGAACAAGGTCGCGGAGGGACGCCCGCACATCGTGGACATGATCAAGAACGGCGACGTGAGCCTGATCGTCAATACGAGCGACGCCACGCGCACTTCGGCGTCGGACTCGCGCGCCATCCGCGTCACGGCCCTCGCGCGCCGCGTCACCTACTTCACAACCGTGGCCGGCGCCAAGGCTGCCTGCGCGGGCATCAAGCACCTCGCGGAGATGAAGCCGTACCGTCTTCAGGACCTGCACGCGACGCTGTAACATCCGGGCATGCCGAAGACCCCCATGACCCGGCGCGGCGCCGAGCTGCTCCGGGAAGAGCTCCACCGCCTCAAGACCGTCGAGCGGCCGGCCAACGCGGCTGCCATCGCGGAGGCGCGTGCGCACGGCGACCTGTCCGAGAACGCGGAGTACCACGCCGCGCGCGAGCGTGCCGGCTTCATCGAGGGGCGCATCTCGGAGCTGGAAAGCAAGCTGGCGAATGCGCAGGTCATCGATCCCAAGCTCGTGGACGCCGACGGGCGCTGCGTATTCGGCGCCACGGTGGACGTCGAAGGACCGGAAGGCGAGGCCGCGACCTGGCAGATCGTCGGCGAGGACGAGGCCGATATCAAGGCGGGCCGCATCTCCGTGAGCTCGCCGATCGCTCGCGCGCTGATCGGCAAGGAATCCGGCGAGGCGGTCGAGGTACAAACCCCCGGCGGCCTGAAGCGCTACGAGATCCTCGACGTCCGCTACGAGTAGCGCGCGCGAGAGGTCGTGATCATTCGGGCGTGACGTAGGCCGCGGTCAGTCCGCCATCGACGAGGAACTCCGTTCCCGTGACGTAGGACGACTCGTCGGAGGCGAGCCACAGGGCCGCCTGCGCGATCTCGCGCGCCTCGCCGAAGCGGCCCATCGGCAGGTGCACGAGGCGGCGCTGCTTCTTCGCCTCGCTGTCGAGAAACTTCATCAGCAGCTCCGTGCGCAGCGGGCCGGGGCTGAGCGCGTTGACGCGGATGTTCTCGCGCGCATGGAGGACTGCGAGCTCGCGGCTCATCGCCAGCACGGCGCCCTTGCTTGCGGTGTACGCGATCTGCGGCGTGGCGGCACCCATGCGGGCGACGAACGAGGCGGTGTTGATGATCGAGCCGCCACCGGCGCGGCGCAGCGCGGGAATGCCGTACTTGCAGCCGAGGAAAACCCCCTTGGCGTTGACGTCGAGCGTCAGGTCCCAGACCCTCTCGTCGGTCGAGATCGCGTCGTCGTCCTTGCCGTGCATGATGCCGGCGTTGTTGAAAAGCACGTTCAGGCGACCGAACGCCTTTTCCCCCGCCTCGATCATCGCCTGTGCGTCGGCCGCCTTCGACACGTCCGCTCGCACGGGGATCGCCTTCTCCAGCGCGCCCGCCGTCGCGTGGGCGGCCTGCTCGTCGAGGTCGACGCAGACGACCGCGGCGCCTTCCTTCGCGAAGAGCATCGCGGCCTCGCGGCCGATGCCGCTGCCGGCGCCGGTAATGAGCGCGACCTTGCCCGCGAGCCGCATCAGATCCTCTCGAAGTAGCGGCTGCGTTCCCAGTCGGTGACGGCGCCGTCGAACGCGGCCACTTCGCTGCGGAAGAAGTGCGCGTAGTGCTCCACCACCGCGTCGCCGAACGCCTTCTTCGCGAAGGCGCTCGCCTCGAAGCGCGCGAGCGCCTCGGCGAGCGTGTGCGGGACGCGCTCGAGGTTCTTCGCCGCGTAGACGTCGCCCGAGAAGCACTCGGGCGGCTCGATGCGGCTCTCGATCCCGTCGAGGCCGGAAGCCAGCACGGCCGCGAAGGCGAGGTACGGATTGCAGTCCGCGCCCGGGATGCGGCATTCGATGCGCAGGCCCGGCCCGTCGCCCACGACGCGGAAGCCGGCGGTGCGGTTGTCGTAGCTCCATGCGATGCGCGTCGGCGCCCACGACGCGTCGACGTAGCGCTTGTACGAATTGATCGTCGGCGCATAGAGCGGCATGAGCTCGGGAACGCGCTTCATCCAGCCGCCCAGGAACCAGCGGAAGACGTCGTTGCCCTTCTCGAACGCATTGCGCCCGCCCTTCCACAGGCTGAAGTGAATGTGGCAGCTCGAGCCGGCCTGGTCGTGGAACGGCTTGGCCATGAAGGTGACGCTCACGCCCATGGCGTCGGCGACTTCCTTCAGGCACTGTTTGAACACGACGTGACGGTCGGCCATGTCGAGCGCCGCGGCGAAGCGGACGTTGACCTCGTGCTGGCCCTTGCCCCATTCGCCCTTGGAGGTCTCGACCGGGACGCCCGAGCGGGCGAGGTGGCGGCGCGCGGCGCCGTGGAAGTCCTCCGTACGGGTGCCCTGGAGGAGGTGGTAGTCCTCGAGATACCAGCCGGCCGGCTCGAGCGTCCGGTAGCCTGTCTGCGCACCGTCGCGATAGCTGGTGCGAAAGAGGTAATGCTCGAGTTCCGTCGCGGCGTAGGCATCGAACCCGCTCCTTCGCACGGCGTCGATCTGCCGGCGCAGGACGGAGCGCGGCGCGACTTCGACGTAGCCATGCGTTTTTTCGCTCTTCACGTCGCAAAGGACGAGGGCGGTCTTCGGCAGCCAGCTCGCGACCCGCAGCGTCGCGAGGTCCGGCACCATGTGGAAGTCGCCGTAGCCGAGCTGCCAGTTGGCGAAGCGGTAGCCCGGCACGGGCTCCATCTCCATGTCGACGGTCAGCAGGTAGTCGCAGGCATGGCCGCCCGACTGCACCACGTCGTCCACGAACATCCCGGCATCGAAGCGCTTGCCGAGCAGGCGGCCGTAGTGGTCCGTGAACCCCGCGACCACGGTGTCGATCTCGCCGCGCGAGACGAGCCCGCGCAATTCCTCGACGGCGAGGAGGCCGGGCGGGGCTGCCTTCGGATCGCTCACCGCCCCAGCTTAGGCCGGGGAATGTGAAGCGGATGTGACGTCAGGACGGTTCGGGTTTCTTGCGGTACAGCACC
>DASPMF010000104.1:0-20184 GCA_035627155.1 Burkholderiales bacterium
CCAACCCGGCGTGATCGGCGTTTTCGATGGCCGGGCCGTCGCGGAGTACTGCACGCCGTGGGTGGCAGTGCTCGCGCACCTCAAAGGCATCAAGTCGCCGCCGCAGCACGCCATCGCCATCGAGCGCGCGTGCTGGCAGGGCGAGGCCTGCGCCGCGGTGGTGGCCGAGTCGCGCACCCAGGCCGAGGACGCGGTCGCGCTGATCGAGGCGGAATGGGAGGAGCTTCCGGTCGTGGTCGACATGGAAGAATCCCTGAAGAACTCCAGGACCATCCACCCGGAGCTCGCGGACAACATCTGCTTCAAGCGCGAGCTCGACACCGGCGGCGTCGACGAGGCCTTCGCCCAGGCGGACCTGGTGGTCGAGGACACCTTCCATTTCGGCCGCCACACCGGCGTCTGCGTGGAAGGGCGCGCGATCCTGGCCGACTACAACGCCGGCGAGCATTCGCTCACCGTGTACCACGCCACCCAGGCGCCGCACATGATGCAGGACATCTTCTCGCGGCACCTCAACATCCCCGAGGCGAACGTGCGCGTGATCGCCAAGGACGTCGGCGGCTCCTACGGCATCAAGGTCCACGTCTATCCGGACGAGATGGCCACCGCGGCGATCTCGGTGATCCTGCGCCGTCCGGTGAAGTTCGTCGCCGACCGGCTGGAGTCCTTCCTCACTGACATCCATGCGAGGGAGCACAAGGCCAAGGTCAGGATCGCGGTCTCGAAAGCCGGGGATATCCTCGCGTTCGACCTGGACGACCTCACCGCCATCGGCCCGTACTCGGTCTACCCGCGCACCAGCGGCATCGAGGGCAACCAGGTCGTCAACCTGACCGGCGGCCCCTACCGGCACCAGAAGTACCGGGCGAACATGAACGTCGTGTTCACCAACAAGAACGTCACCTGCCAGTACCGCGCCGTCGGCCACCCGATCGCCGTGGCGCTCACCGAAGGCATCGTGGACCTCGCCGCCCACCGGCTGGGAATCGACCCTGCGGAAATGAGAAGAAAGAATCTCATTGCGGACGACGCCTATCCCTACACATTCCCGTCGGGACTCAAGTTCGAGAAGCTCTCGCACCACCAGTGCCTGGACAAGCTCCTTTCCCTCATGAAGTACAAGGACCTCAGGGAGGAGCAAAAGCAGCTGCGCTCCCGTTCCGTTTATCGGGGGATAGGCCTGGCGGCGATGATCGAGGTGACCAATCCGTCGCCCGCGTTCTACGGCGTGGGCGGGGCGCGCATCTCGGCGCAGGACGGGGCGACGCTGCGCCTCGAGCCCACCGGCATGGTGAACGTCATGTGCAGCGTGACCGAGCAGGGGCAGGGGACCGACGGCATCTTCGCCCAGATCGCGGCGAGCGCGGTGGGGGTGAGCCTGCACAAGGTGCGCGTCCTCACCGGCGACACGGGGGTCACGCCGTACGGCGGCGGCACCTGGGCCTCGCGCGGCGCGGGCATCGGCGGCGAAGCCGTCCTGCAAGCCGGGTTGGCCCTCAAGAGCAATATCCTCGATATCGCTTCGCGGGTGTTGAATCTCGACAAAGCAGAGCTGGACGTGCGGAATGATTTCGTCGTCAGCAGGCTGACCGGCGATCAGAAACTCCCGCTCGAGGAATTGGGGCGAGTGGCCTACTTCCGGCCCGACACGCTGCCGATGGGCTTCCAGGCCGAGCTCACGGTGACGCGCCACTACACGCCGCGCGAATACGGCTTCACCTTCACCAATGGCATCCAGGCCTCCTACGTCGAGGTCGACGCCGAGACCGGGTTCGTGAAGCTGCTCAAGCACTGGTGCGTCGAGGACTGCGGCACCGTCATCAACCCGATGCTGGTGGACGAGCAGATCCGCGGCGGGGTGGTGCAGGGCATCGGCGCGGCGCTGTACGAGGAGTGCCTGTACGACGCGCAGGGCCAGATGCTGAACGCCAACATGGCCGACTACCTCGTGCCGATGAGCGGCGAGATGCCCGACATCGTCTGCGGGCACGTCTCCACGCCCACGAAGCAGTCGCAGCTCGGCGCGAAAGGGGTCGGCGAGGCCGGCACCGCGGGCGCGCCCGGCGCGGTGATGAACGCGATCAACGACGCGCTCGCGCCGCTCGGTGCGACGGTCACGCGCATGCCGTTCACCCCGGAGCGGATCCTCCAGGCGCTGAAGAAGGCGGGATGAAGCTCGGCACCTTCATGATGCCGCTGCATCCGCCTTCGCGCGCGCCCTGGCAGACACTCGCCGAGGACCGCGAGGCCATCCTGCTCGCCGACCGGCTGGGCTACGCCGAGGCGCTCGTCGGCGAGCACGTCACCGACCTGGCCGAAAACGTCACCTCGTGCCTGATGTTCCTCGCCAGCGTGGCGCACGAGACGAAATCCATCGTCCTGGGCAGCGGGACGATCAACATGGCGAACTCGCACCCCGCCGCGATCGCCGCCCAGGTGGCGATGCTCGACCACATGCTGAAGGGCCGCTTCATCATGGGCGTCAGCCCGGGCGGCCTGATGTCGGACGCCGAGGTGTTCGGCACCCTGGGCAAGGACCGCAACGCGATGTTCCTCGAGTCCATCAACATGGTGCTCGACATCTGGGCGAAGGACGCGCCCTACGAGCTGCACGGCAGCTTCTTCTCCGTGACGACGAAGACAACCATGATCCCGGAGATCGGGCAGGGCACGATCCTCAAGCCCTACCAGAAGCCGCATCCGCCCATCGTGGTCACCGCGGTCGCGCCGCACTCGCGCGGCGTGACCGAGGCGGCGAAGCGCGGCTGGGCGCCGATCTCGGCGAACTTCCTGCTCCCCGAATGGGTGGCGAGCCACTGGCCGAAGTACCAGGAGGGCTGCGCGGCCTCCGGAAGGCCCGCCGACGGAAAGGCCTGGCGGGTCGCGAAGTCCATCTTCGTCGCCGACGACGAGAAGACCGCAAAGGCCTACGGCCACGGGCCCGGCGGCCCGTATCACTTCTACTTCAAGCAGCTCATCCGCAAGCTGGTGGGCGCGGGCGGGCGCGGCAACCTGTTCAAGCTGGACCCGGACGAGCCCGACGCTTCCATCGATGCCGACACGATGACGCCGCGCCTCGTCATCGCGGGGACGGTGCCGAGCGTCGTGGACCAGATCCTCGCCTTCCGCGAGAAGGTCGGGCCGTTCGGGACGCTCTATTATCCGTCGCACGACTGGGTGGATCCGGCGCTCGGAAAGCGGTCCATGGAGCTCATGGCCCGGGAAGTCATGCCGCGGGTGAATGCGGCGCTGAAGGAAACCTGATTACAATGCTTTCGAGGAGGAGGACCCCATGAAGAGATTGCTCGCAGTGTTCGTTGCGATGCTCGTGTCGAGCGTCGCGTTTGCCCAGCAGGGCCCGATCAAGATCGGGATGAGCATGCCGCAGACGGGAGGCCTGGCGGGCGGCGGCAAGGCCGCGCTCGTGGCGTTGCGCATGTGGGTGGAGGACGTCAACGCCAAGGGCGGGCTGCTCGGCCGCAAGGTCGAGCTGATCGCCTATGACGACCAGTCGAGCGCTGCCAACACCCCCGGGATCTACACCAAGCTCATCGACGTCGACAAGGTCGACCTGCTGATCGCGCCGTATGCGACGGTGCCGACGGCGCCGATCATGCCGCTCGTGAAGCAGCGCGGCCTGCTCCTGATGGGCAACTTCTCCTTCCAGGTGAACGCGACGGTGAAGCACGACATGTGGTTCAACAACGCCCCCTGGAGCGACGCGCCGAGCTGGTTCGCCGGGTTCTTCGAGGCGGGACAGAAGCTGGGCGCGAAGACGGTCGCGGTTCTCGCCGAGGACCAGGAGTTCGCGCAGAACCTGCGCAAGGGCGCGATGGCGCTCATCGAAAAGCACAAGCTGAAGGTCGTGTACGAGCAGAACTACCCGTCGAGCACGGTCGACTTCTCCACGATGATCCGCGCCATCCGCGCGGCGAAGCCCGACATCGTGTTCGTCGCCTCCTATCCGAACGGCTCGGTGGCGATCGTGCGGGCGGTCAACGAGATCGGCGTCGGCTCCTCGGTGAAGATCTTCGGCGGCGGAATGGTCGGCCTGCAGTTCACGCCGATCATGGAATCGGTCGGCTCGTCGCTCAACGGAATCGTGAACTACAACACCTACGTCCCGGGGATGAAGTACCCCGGCATCGAGGAATACTTCGCCCGCTACGCCAAGAAGGCGGTGGAGGAGAAGGTCGACCCGCTCGGCTACTACATCACGCCGTACAACTATGCGATCGGCCAGATGCTCGAGCAGGCGATCAAGGCCACCAAGAGCCTCGACCACAGGAAGATCGCCGACTACCTGCGCAAGAACGAGATGAAGACGATCGTCGGCCCGATCCGCTACGGCCCGGACGGGGAGTGGGCGAACCCGCGCGTGGTGCAGGCGCAGTTCCGCGGCATCGTCGACAAGAACGTGGAGCAGTTCAAGCAGCCCGGCAAGCAGGTCGTGATCGGGCCGCAGCAGTTCAAGACCGGCGAGGTCGTCGCGCCGTTCGAGAAAGCGCGCGGCAAGTAAACCGCCGCAATGGTGTTTTCCCTCGACCTGCTGGCCGAGGCGGTGCTGTTCGGCATCCTGGTCGGGTGCTTCTACGCCGCGGTCAGCATCGGTCTGTCGGTGGCCTTCGGGCTGCTCGACGTGCCGCATATCGCCCATCCCGCGTTCATGGTGCTCGGGGCGTACGGCACCTACCTGCTCGGGCGCTACGGGGTCGACCCGATCCTCTCCGGGCTCCTGCTCGCGCCGCTGTTCTTCCTGCTCGGAGTGGCGATGTACCGCTTCTACTACGAGACCTTCGAGAAGCGCGGCACGGACGCGGGGGTGCGGGGCCTCGCGTTCTTCTTCGGCATCGCGTTCATCATCGAGATCGGCCTGGTGCTCGCCTTCGGCGTGGACCAGCGCATGGTCGAGGCGGCTTACATCGGCAAGAGCATGTCGCTGGGCGAGATCCGGATCCCGCTGCGCCTGGTCGTGGCGTTCGGCACCGCCTTGCTCCTGACCTTCTTCCTGAGCCTCTACCTGTCGAAGACGTTTACCGGGCGGGCGATCAAGGCGGTGGCGCAGGATGAGCCGGCGCTGCGCCTGATGGGCGCGAACCCGGTGCGCATCAAGCAATGGGCCTTTGGCATCGCCACGGCGGTCGCGGCCATCGCCGGCGCAATGCTGATCATCGTCGGGCCGGTGGAGCCGGCGATGGACCGCGTCTACATCGGGCGCACCTTCTGCGTGGTCGTGCTCGCCGGCCTGGGGAGCATGAGCGGCACGCTCGTGGCGGGGCTGATCCTCGGCATCGCCGAGTCCATCGTGCTCACCATGTTCGGCGCCTCGTGGGCGCCTGCGGTAGCGTTCGGCTTGCTGCTGCTGGTGCTCGGCGTCCGTCCCCAAGGACTGTTCGGCCGATGAGGTTCTGGATATCGCTGCTGGTGATCCTGGGCCTCGCGGGCATCGCGGCGGGCGTGATGAAGAACGAGTACTACTTCTTCGCCGGCTACGTCGTGCTGCAGTTCGTGGTCCTCGCCACCGCGTGGAACCTGCTCGGCGGCTACGCCGGGTACGTGAACTTCGGCACCGCGGCGTTCTTCGGCCTCGGGGCCTACATCGCCGTGCTGCTCATCAAGGCGTTCCAGGCGCCGCTCCTCGTGCAGATCCTGGCGGCGGCGGCGGTCGGCGCCGCGCTCGGCCTGGGCGTCGGCGTGCTGACCCTGCGCCTGCGCGGCATCTTCTTTTCCATCGCCACGGTCGCGGTGACGATCATCGTCGAGACGGTGATCATCAACTGGCGCTACGTCGGAGGCGCCACGGGCGTGCAGATCCTGCGCCCGCAGTCCACATGGCCGTTCGAGTCGTACATCGAGATGCTGTTCTTCGTGGCCCTGGTGCTGGCGATGGTCGCGGTCATCATCGCGCGCTACATCCAGACCTCCTGGATCGGACGCGGGCTCCGCGCCATCCGCGACAACGAGGAGGCGGCGGAGTGCTCCGGTGTTCCCACCCTCAAGCTCAAGCTCGCCGCCTGCGTCATATCGGGCGCGCTGATGAGCGCCGCGGGCGCCCCCCTGGCGATGTACCAGAGCTTCGTCGAGCCGGTCTCCGCGTTCAGCCTCAACTACTCCGTCTCGGCCCTGGCCATGCCGATCATCGGCGGCACGTCGCACTGGATCGGCCCCGTGCTCGGCGCCGTCCTCCTCGGGACCGTGCAGCAGGTGGTGACGGTGACGATTTCCTCGGAGCTGAACGTCCTGGTCGTCGGCGTGCTGCTCGTGGTCTTCGTCGTCGCCGCGCCGGAGGGCATCGTCGGCCTGGCGCGGAGGATCTTCCGCAAATGACGCCGATCCTGAGGATCCAGGGCGTCTCGAAGCATTTCGGCGGCTTCACGGCCCTGGACGGCGTGAGCGTGGACGTGGCGCAAGGCGAGCGCTTCGGCCTCATCGGGCCGAACGGCTCCGGCAAGACGACGCTCATCAGCTGCGTCGCCGGCGCGCAGCGCAACGAGCAGGGCACCATCGTCTTCGACGGCGAGGACGTGACGCGGCAGCCGGCCTACCAGCGCACGCGGCGCGGCATCGCGCGCAGCTTCCAGATTCCCCGGCCGTTCCGCAGCATGTCGGTGCGCGAGAACCTGATCGTGCCGCTGGAGTTCGTGGTGCACCGGCGCTCGCTGCACCGCGCGGACGTGCACGGGGAGGCGCAACGGATCCTCGACGACATGGGCCTGGGCGCCAAGGCCGACACGCCGTGCGACCAGCTCTCGCAGGTCGAGCTGCGCAAGATGGAGCTCGCCCGCGCCATGGCGGCGCGGCCGCGCCTCCTCATCTCCGACGAGGCGATGGCGGGGCTCTCCGGCAGCGAGGTCGACGAGGTGCTGAAGATCCTGTTCGACCTGAACGCCAAGGGCATCACCATCATCATGATCGAGCACATCATGCACGCGGTGATGCGTTTCTCGCAGCGCGTGGTATGCCTCGACGCCGGCAAGATCATCTGCGAGGGCACGCCCGACGCGATCGTCAAGGACCCCCAGGTGCAGAAGGCCTACCTTGGCGCTTAGCCTCCAGGTCCGCGGCGTCGACGCCGCCTACGGCGCGGTGCGCGCGCTGCAGGGCGTCGACCTCGACGTCGCCGAGGGCGAGACGGTGGCGCTCCTCGGCACCAACGGCAACGGCAAGAGCACGCTCATGAAGTGCGTCATGGGCATGGTGCGCCCGAGCCGCGGCTCGGTGACGCTTTCCATCGACGGCCGGGAACACCGCCTCGACCGCCTCGCCACCGAGCAGATCGTCGGCCTCGGCGTTGCGATGGTGCCGGAAGGACGGCGCCTCTTCCCGAAGCTCACGGTGGAGGAGAACCTGCTGCTCGGCGCCTTCCGGCCGCAGGCGCGCGGCGCGATCGCGAAGAACCGGGACTTCTGCTACGAGGCCTTCCCCATGCTTGCCGAGCGCAAGCGCCAGCTTGCCGGCTCGATGTCCGGCGGCCAGCAGCAGATGCTGGCGATCGCCCGCGCGCTCATGTCGGCGCCCAGGCTCCTGCTGGTGGACGAGCCTTCGGTCGGGCTCTCGCCGCTCCTCGTCTCGCACACGATCACCAAGATCAAGGAGCTGAAGGACCAGTACGGCCTGACCGTCCTGATGGCGGAGCAGAACTTCCACCAGGCGATCCGCATCGCCGACCGCGGCTACCTCGTCGTGCACGGCGAGATCGTGTTCGCAGGATCGGTCGCCGACCTGCAGGGCAACGATCTGGTGCGGAACTACTACCTGGGCGGAACCGCCTAAGGTTCATGCACGTCGACGTGGAAACCCTCCTGAGCCGGCAGGCACGGGAGGCTTTGCCGATTTCCCGGCAGATCCTGCTTTACCTCGACCCGTTCGCCCTGTTCAAGGACGCGACGCGCGGCAGCGCCTGGCAGCAGGAGCTCGCGCTCCGGTACAACCGCGCGATGCGCTGGATCCTGCTGCCGTACATCCGGCGCTGGATCACCATCGCCGCCGCCCTTTTCCTGTGCATCGCGCCCGCCGAGGCGCTCGCGGCGAAGGCGTCGTTCTTCATCTATCCTGCGGCGGCCTTGGCGGTCGGCTGCTCCATCGCGTTCACGGTGGCCTTCTGCACGCTGGCAGCCTATTTGCTCCTGAGCGCGCGTCGCCCGTAGAGGGGCTTCGCTACGAGCCGGATTTACTCTCCGGGGCGGAGGAGGCGGACCTTCTGCGCGACATCTCCGAGCTGCCGCTCAAGGCCGCTCCGTACAAGCAGTACCTCGCCCGGCGCCGCATTGCCTCCTTCGGCGCCGAGTACGACTTCTCCTCCAACATCCTGCGTCCGGGCGCGCCGATTCCGGAGTTCTTGCTGCCTTTGCGCGAAAAAGTCTCCCTGTGGGCCGGCGAGGCATGTGAACGATTCGTACACGCGCTCGTCACCGAGTATGGGGAGGGCACGCCGCTCGGCTGGCACCGCGACACGCCGGAGTTCGGCGTGATCGTCGGCGTGTCCCTCGGCGGCGCGGCGCGCATGCGCTTCCGGCGCTACCCGCCGCAGCGGGGCGCGCGCGTGTTCGACCTCGAGCTCCAGCCGCGCTCGGCATATGTCTTGCGGGACGAAGCGCGCTGGGGCTGGCAGCACAGCATCGCCCCGACGCCCGCGTTGCGCTATTCCATTACCTTCAGGACGCTGCGATGAGACACGCCTTGCTTGCCCTGACCCTGGTTGCCGGCTGCGCGACGAGCGTGGCGGAGGACCAGGCCACCTGGTTCGGCGCGACGCCCGAGGAGGTCCGCGCGGCGTGGGGAACGCCCGCGAAGACCGAGAAGCTGCCGGACGGCGCCGAGGTGCAGACCTGGATCAACGAGTCGCCCGGCCATTCCGGCGCTTCGGTCGGCGTCGGCTTCGGCGTCTTCCGCTCGAGCGGCAACGTCGGCGTCGGCGTCGGCACCGGCACCTCCGTTCCGGTCGGCTCCCCCGGGGCGCCGCTGCGCTGCGAGCGCCGCATGACCTTCCGCGACGGAAAGGTCTTCGACGTCGAGTTCATGGGCCAGGAGCGCGCCTGCAGCGGCTACCAGCGCCCGAAATAGATCGGTGCCTGACCCCGATCTCTAGCGCTTGATGCCGGCCTTGTCGAGGAGCGGCTGGCGGCGCGTCAGCCACCAGCCGTACTGGTGCGGCCAGAGCGCGTACTCCGGGTCGACGCCGAGCTCGCGCGCGGCGTGGAGCGGCCAGTTCGGGTCGTAGAGGGCGTCGCGCCCGATGGCGATGAGGTCGGCGCGGCCGGCCTGCAGAGCTTCCTCGGCCTGCTTTCCGCTGAGGATGAGCCCCACCGCCATGGTCATCAGCCCGGCCTCCTTGCGCACGCGCTCGGCGAACGGCAGCTGGAAGCCGGGCTCGCGCTTGATGGTCGTCTTGGCCGCCGCGGTCGCGGAGCCCAGGATGCCGCCCGAGGAACAGTCGACCACGTCGACACCGACGCTCTTGAGTTGTTTCGAAAAAAGAACCGTATCTTCGAGCGTCCAGCCGCCTTCCACGTCGTCGATGGACGAGCAGCGCATGAAGAGCGGCTTGCCGGCAGGCCATGCTTCGCGCACTGCCTTCGCCACCTCGAGCGGAAAGCGCATGCGGTTCTCGAGGCTGCCGCCGTACTGGTCGGTGCGATCGTTGGAAATGGGCGAGAGGAAGCTGTGGAGGAGGTAGCCGTGGGCGCCATGGAGCTCCGCGACCTCGAAGCCGGCCGCGTGCGCGCGGCGCGCCGCCTGCCGGAACGCGTTGAGGACCACGTCGAA
Source organism: Burkholderiales bacterium (assembly GCA_035627155.1). GTDB lineage: Bacteria > Pseudomonadota > Gammaproteobacteria > Burkholderiales > SG8-39 > SCGC-AG-212-J23. The sequence continues at coordinate 9,766 of DASPMF010000104.1, forward strand.
GTCGCCCGCCTTGAAGGCGCGCGGCGAGAGCCAGCCTTCCCCGAGCGACTTCTCCGACGGGGCGACGATGCTCCACGGCTTGTCGCCGCGATCGAGGTCGGCCTGCGTGAGGGGCCCGTTGCCGTACCACGGCCGCGCCATGCTCGCCTTGCGGCCGGCATGCCCGAGTTGAATGGCGGGCACGGCGCCCTGGCTTTTCAAAAATTCGACAATTCTCCGTAACCCCTGGACATGAGCGTCATCCCAGATGCCCGTATCGCCGTGGGTGATCCGCCCGCGCTTCTCGACGGCGGTGGCTTCCATCATCACGATGCCGGCGCCGCCCTGCGCGAACTTGCCGAGGTGGACGAGGTGCCAGTCGGTGACGTGCCCGTCGGTGGCGGAGTACTGGCACATCGGGGAGATGACGATTCGGTTCCGCGCCGTGACCTCGCGCAGCCGGATGGGTTCGAATAGCATGCGCGGATTCTAATGAAGATCGCGACCTGGAACGTCAACGGCATCCGCGCCCGGCAGGAGCAGTTCTGCGAGCTGATCGAGCGCGAGCGGCCCGACGTCGTGTGCCTGCAGGAGCTGAAGGCCGAGCTCTCCCAGGTCCCCCTGCAATGCCAGGTCGACGACTACTGGGTGTTCTGGCACGGGCTGAAGGCCTACTCGGGCGTCTCGCTGCACGTGAAGAAGTCGTTCGGCGAGCCGAAGTACAGCCACCCCGAGTTCGATTTCGAATCGCGCATCGTCCAGGCCGAGATCGGCGACGTCGTCTTCGCCTCCGTCTACGTGCCGAACGGCGGCAAGGACTATCCGGCGAAGCTCGCCTTCGTGACCAAGCTCGCGGCGTGGGCGAAACGGGTGCACCAGGACGGGAAGAACCTCGTCCTCTGCGGCGACATGAACATCACGCGCACCGAGATGGACGTGCATCCGCGAGAGCGCAAGCCGGGCATCATCGGCCAGCGCCCGGAGGAGCGCGAGCTCTTCGCGCAGCTCCTCGGCGAGCACCTGGTGGACGTGGGCCGCGCCCTCGACCCGCAGAACGAGAACCTCTTCACCTGGTGGGCGCCGTGGCGCAACATGCGCCAGCGCAACATCGGCTGGCGCCTCGATTACGTGCTTGCTTCCCCCGGGATTGCAGCGAAGGCGCAAAGCTGCACGGTGCTGCGGGAGTTCGGGACCAGCGACCACGGCCCCGTCGTCATGGCTACCAGTCCGTAGGCTTGTAGTCCTTCAAAAACTGCCCCCAGACGTGCTCGCCGGTGTTGAAGCCGGCGATGATCGGGTCGACGATGCGCGCGGCGCCGTCGATGATGTCGAGGGGCGGGTGGAAGCGCTCCTCGCGCGTCTTGCGGGCCGCGATCTCCGCCGGGTCCTCGTCGGTCACCCAGCCGGTGTCCACGCTGTTCATGTGGATGCCGTCGTTGAAGTAGTCGGTCGCGGAGGTGCGCGTCATCATGTTGAGCGCGGCCTTGGCCATGTTCGTGTGCGGGTGCTTGGTGGTCTTGAAGCGCCGGTAGAACTGCCCCTCGACCGCTGAGACGTTGACCACGTGCTTGTCGCGCTCGGGCGTGCGCAGCAGGAGGGGCTTGAGGCGCGCGTTGAGCAGGAACGGCGCCACCGCGTTGACGAGCTGCACCTCGAGGAACTCCACCGTCGACACCTCGTGCAGGAGCAGGCGCCACGAGTTGCGCCCGCGCAGGTCCACCTGCTGCAGGTCCTGGTCGAGCGCCCCGGCGGGAAAAAACTGCTTCTGGCCGGGAAATTCCTCCGGTAGCAGGCGCACCTGGGAAAGCTCCGGCGCGCTCTTCGCTTCCTCGAGGATCATGACCTGCGAGCCGCCCCCGAGGCGCTTCTCGCCTTCCAGCATGTGCTCGTAGAACTCCGGCGGCCGGCGCACGGTCTGGCAGGCGTTGTTGACGATGAAGTCCAGGCGCGGCAGACGCTCGTGCATCTGCCGGCAGAACGCCTCGACGCTCGGCGTGTGGCGAAGGTCCAGCCCATACACCTGGAGGCGGTTGCCCCACTGCGCGAAGTCCGGCTCGGCCGCGTAGCGGTGCGCCGAGTCGCGCGGAAAGCGCGTCGTCACGACGACGTGCGCGCCGCAGCGCAGGAGCTTCAGCGCCGCCTGGTAGCCGATCTTCACGCGGCCGCCGGTGACGATGGCCCCCCGGCCGCGCAGGTCGGCGAGCTCGGTGCGCTTGCGGAAGTTCAGCTCGGCGCAGGCCGGGCAGAGCTGGTCGTAGAAGCGATGGATTTCGGTGTACTTCTCCTTGCAGACATAGCAGTGCCGGCGCGCCTCGCCGCCGATTTCCTGCTTTTTCTCGAGCAGAAAATAGTTCGGCGTCGTGAAGACCGGCTTTCGCCGCAGCTCGCGGATCCCGGTCTGCATCAGCACTTCCTCCTCGCGCCGGTTGAGCTCCGCCTTGCGCTCGCGCCGCGCGGCCTTCAGGCGGTTGCGGCGGGCGACCGGATCCGGCTCGTGCAGGCGCGCGAGCGCCTGGTGCAGGCGGTTGCGGTCTTCCTTCGGCAGGCGGTCGAGCAGCGCCCAGTCCGAGCCGAGGGCTTCCAGCGTGCCGATCGCGTCGCGCACGCGCTCGAGGAGGCGGTCTTCCAGCAGGGCTTGTTGCGTTTCCATGCGCGCATGATAAGGGCTACGCGCCCTTGCGCAGGACGAGCACGTTGCCGGCGAGGGAGACCGCGATGCCGGCCCACGTCAGCAGGTGGAAGCGGAAGCCCTCGAACGCGGCGGAGATGAATAGCGCGAGGATCGGCACCATCACGCCGATGTACCCCGCGCGCGCTGGGCCGATGCGCTGCAGGAGGGTGAGAAAGCCCGCGAAGGCGGCGATCGATCCCAGCACCGAGAGGTAGAGGAGCGAAAGCACGTAGCGCGCCGTCGCCTCGAAGGCGAGCGGCTTGCCGGCGGCGAGGCCGAGCGCGAGCGCGCACAGCGACCCGTAGAGCATGCCCCAGGCCATGGCCTGCCAGAACGGAAGCCCCGCCTGCTGGTTGCGGTGCGCCGCCATCGTGCCGAGCACCGAGCAGAGCACTGCGAGCACCGTGTACAGCGCGCCGCGCGCCGTGTCCGGGCCGCTTCGCAGCAGCGCGAGCTCGGGGAGGAACACGAGGACGATGCCGGCGATCCCGAGCACGGAGGCGGCTGCCACCCGCCGCGTCATCGGCGTGCCGAAGAAGACCCGCATGCCGACCATGGCGAGCAGCGGCCCGGCCGAGTACCCGATGGCCACGAGCCCCGACACCACGAACTGCTCGGCGTAGTAGACGAACACATAGCTCACGCTGAACGAGCCGATGCCGAAGAGCGCGAACCAGAAGTGCGTGTTCAACGGAAACCGGAGGGGCAGGCGCCGGGCAGCGCACCAGGCGAAGAGGAGCAGGGCGGCGAGGAAGAAGCGGTAGAACACGCTGACCTGCGGGGCCACCTCGCCGAGCTGGAAGGTGATGGCGATCCAGGTCGTGCTCCAGATGGCGACGCAGCTGGCGAAAAGCTGGAGGTTGGTCACGGCGGCGCAGCGTACTATGCGGGCCGTGAATCCGCCGATCGGCCTTTTTGCAGCGGTGATGGGCCTCGTGGGTCTCGGCCTCGCGGCCCGCGCCGCCGCGTCGCTCTTCCCGGGGGTGTTCCGCGCGCCGGCGTACTTCACCGAACTCTGGATCGCGCTCGGCCTGCTGGCCTATGTCGCCCTGGTTCTAGTTTATTCGCGCAAAGCATGGGTGGCGTGGGACGACGTGAAGGCCGAGTTCCAGGACCCGGCAAAGATGGGCTTCGTCGGCGCGCCGTGCGTGGCCACCGGCCTGGTGGCGGCGGCGCTCGCCCCTTATTTCCCCGGCTTCGCCGGCGCGCTGTGGTGGATCGCCGTGGTCATGACCGCGATCGTGCTTGCCCTGGGGGTGGCGCGGATTGCGCGGCTCGGCCTCGCCACGCCGCAATTGCACCCCGCCTGGATCGTCGTGCTGATGGGCGGAATCGTCCTGCCCACGGGCGGGCTCGCGCTCGGCTACGGCGACATGGCGCGCGTCACCTTCTGCGCCGGGGCCATTGCGGGCCTGCTGCTCGTCGTGCCCCTCGCGTCGCGCCCGCCGCTTCCGGAGCCGCTTCGGCCCACGTGGTTCATCCTGGTGGCGCCGCCCTCGCTCCTCTACCTCAACGGCAGCGCGCTTTTCGGGCCCGCCCTCTTCGAGCCGCTCTTCTACGTCGCGGTCGCCGTCGTGGCCGGGGTGCTCTTCCAGGCGCGCACCCTGCACCGGGTGGGCTTCGGCCCGGTCTGGTGGTCGATCACCTTTCCGCTCGACGCCTTTGCGTTCGCCGCGGCGCGCTTTGCCCGGGCGCATCCGGAGCCGGTGTGGCGGATCGTCGCGGGCCTGGGCATCGTGCTTGCGACCCTGGCGGTGATCCTCGTCCTCGGCCGCTCTATGATCGCCTTCGCAAGGAGACCGGCGCATGCGCGAGTTCAATGAAGAGACCCTCACCCAGGCGGTGATCGAGCGGATTTCCGGCACGCCGGACCCGCGCCTGAAGGAAGTGATGACGAGCCTCATCCGCCACCTGCACGCGTTCGTGCGCGAGACGAAGCCCACGCCGCAGGAGTGGTTCGCCGGGATCCAGTTCCTCACCGAGACCGGGCGGATGTGCGACGACAAGCGCCAGGAGTTCATCCTGACCTCCGACACGCTCGGTGTCTCGATGCTGGTGGACTTCCTGAACTACGGGAAGCACCCGGGCGCGACCGAATCCACCGTCCTCGGGCCGTTCTTCGTGCAGGGCGCGAAGGAGATCCCGATCGGCGGGACCATCGCCCGTGCCGGGACGCCGGGCAAGCCGGCGCTGGTCCTCGGAAGCGTGAAGGACGTGCAGGGCCGGCCGCTCGCGGGCGCGACGGTGGACGTCTGGCAGTCCGGATCGGACGGCTTCTACGACGTGCAGAAGACCGACGGCGAGAACCTGCGCGGCACGCTGAAGGCCGACGGCAAGGGCGAGTTCTGGTTCCGCACGGTGGTGCCGCAGTACTACCCGATTCCGACCGACGGCCCGGTCGGGCGGATGCTGAAGGACACCGGCCGGCACCCGATGCGCCCGGGCCACCTGCACTTCATGCTGCGCGCGCCCGGCTACCGCGACCTCGTCACGCACCTCTTCACGAGCGGCGACCCGTACCTCGACTCCGACGTGGTGTTCGGCGTGAAGGAGTCTCTCGTCGTCGAATGGGAGAAGGTCGAGTCGAAGGAGGAGGCGGCCAGGTACCGCCTCGAGGCGCCCTTCTGGCGCGTGCGCTACGACTTCGTGCTGGTCAGGGAAAAATAGGGACAGACCCCATTTTTCTCATCTGGATTTCTTGAGCCGCGGGTCGAGGCGGTCGATGTCCGCCTGCACCTGGGCGCGGCTGCGCTCGTAGACGATCTCGCGACCCATGATGGTGCCGACGTAGGCCATCTCGTTGCGCGTCGGCGTGAGCGCGCAGCGCACGCTGTGCACGCCCTGCCCGAGCACCACCTCGATGCGGTTGGCGCTCTTGCTGAGCACCACCACCTCGATAACCTGGCCGTTCTCGCTGCGTACCTTGATCTTCTCGTCGGTCATTTGCCCTCATCCGTGGCGCATTCGTACTCGATTTCCTGCAGCCGTCCCCCGGAAACGGTCAGCAGCACCGAATCCGCGTCCCCTTCCAGCGTGACCGAGCCGAAGCGCGGCATCGGGCTGACGGGCAGGCCCTTCAGCGCGAGGCGCGCCGGCGCCCCCACGCGCAGCGGCCCCATGATGCGCCATTTCGAGGTGGTGAAGAAGGCGCGCGCGAGCTGGTAGTCGTTCGGCCGGCCGGGCTTCGTCAGCACGACGAGCTCGAGGCCGACGAAGCGCAGCTCGCGGAAGGTGCCGTAGTCGCTCTCGTCGAGGACCTTCTCGCGCTTGAGCACCGCCATGCGGCGCAGCCCCTTGTAGGTCTTCGGCAGCTTGACCCGGTAGGGACCGCTCGTGCAGCTCACCTTGCTCGACTGGACCGACACGTCCTGCTCCTCGGGCTGGGCCAGCGCGATCGCCGGCACCAGCAGCAGGAGGAGAAGCCTTACGGCCACTCGTTGGCGCCCTTGGGAAAGTCGGGACGCTGCGGCTTCACCACGCAGAAGCGCTGTCCGGTGGGCGCTTCCATGACCCACCAGTGCTTGACGAAGCGGATGCGCTTCGCGCCGAGCTTCTCGAGGCGCGCGACCTCGGCGTCGAGGTCGTCGGTCTCGATGTCGAGGTGCACGCGGCTTTCGTGCGCCACCTGCTGCGTCACGATCGCGACCTGGTCGTCCGGCATGCGAAGCTGCCGGTAGTTCGCGGCCTCGGGCGAGTCGAAGCGCTTCGCCGGCGCGCCGAGCGCCTGCGCCCAGAAGTCGGTCGCGGCGTCCAGATCGCTCGTCTTGCAGTCGATGACAAGGGTGCTGAGGCGGCTTCGGTGCATGGCAGGCCTCTAGAGATCCAGGAACTCGACCACGCCGCTTTCCAGCGAGTACTCGGCCCCCACGACAAGCAGCCCGTCGTTCTGGATGCGCGTCTCGAGGAGCGCCGAGCCGTGGCGCAGGTGGTCGACGGAGGTGCGGATGTTGGCGCGCACCGCGGCGTGGACGAGCGCGTCGTGGCGGTTGCGCAGCTCCGTAGCGAGGAGCGTCTCCACCGACGGGCGCACGCGGTCCACGATGGAGCGCAGGTTGGGCGACTGGTTGGCGACGGGCCGGCTGAGCTCCTCCAGCGTGGCGAGGATCGCCCCGCACTGCGAATGGCCGAGCACGACCACGAGCCGCGTGCCGAAGCGCTCCGCCGCGAACTCGACGCTGCCGACCTGCGAAGGCGCGACGATGTTGCCGGCGACGCGGATGACGAAGAGGTCGCCGAGTCCCTGGTCGAAGACGAGCTCCGCCGGCACGCGGGCGTCCGAGCAGCCGAGGATGATCGCGAACGGCTCCTGCTTGAACGTCAGCTCCGGCCGGCGCGCCTCGAGCGCGGCATCGCGCCCGCGCACCCCGGCGACGAAGCGGCGGTTGCCGTCCTGCAGGCGCGCGAGCGCTTCGCGGGCCGGGATCATGCCTCAGAGCGGATAGTCATAGCGGATGAACCCTTTGTACTGCGCCACCTTGTCGTAGAGCATGCGCGCGGTCTTGTTGTGCTCCTGCGTGAGCCAATAGTAGCGTGTCGCGCCCTCGCGCCGGGCGTCGTCCGCGACCGCGTCGATGAGGGCGCGCGCGATCCCGCGGCCCCGCGCCTGCGGAACGGTGAAGAGGTCCTGCAGGTAGCAGGCGAGCGGGTCCCAGGCGTTCGCATGGAACAGGTAATGCGCGATGCCGACCATGGCGCCGCCGTCCCATGCGGCGAGGCCGCGCACCTCGCGCGCGCGCAGGATGCGCTGCCACGCCGCCTCGAACGCTTCGTCCGGCGTCGGCGTCTCGTAGAAGGTCTTGTAGCCGCGCGCGAGCGGCTCCCACGCCGCCCGGTCGCCGCCGCGCAGCGGCCGGACGTCGAGGCTCATGCGCGAAGCAGGAGCACCACCAGCACCGCGGCCACGCACAGCGAAAGCGTGGCGACGACGAGCGCCGCGATCGAGAAGGCGAGGCTGCGGCGCAGGTTGGCTTCCGTCGCCGCGGCGGCCTGCTCGATGGCGGCGACGGTGCTCTGCAGCTGGGAGGCGAGCTCGCGGATGTTGGTGGCGTTCTGCGCGGCGGCCGCCTGCAGCTCGGAGATCTGCTGCTGCAGGAGCTCGCTCGGGTTGGCCGCCGTCGCGACGCTCTTGCGCGTGAAGACCGGCTTCGCCGCGTCGATGATCGTGCCGACGTGCGGCAGGACGGCCTTCAGCGCGGGGAGCCACCAGGACATGGTCAGCCCGAAGCTACCAGATTCAGCCTACAGGTAGCCGTGGAGCAGGGCGCGCGCCCAGTCCGGCCGGTCGTGCTGCGCGGCGAGGCGCGAGGCGGCGGCGTGGTCGTAGGGGACCGCGATCAGCTCCGCGCTCCAGCCGGCGGCGCGCCGCTCGACGATCGCGTAGCGCGCGTCGGGCGATCCGTTCTGGACCACGTGCGGGATCGGATGGCCGTCTTCGTAGGCCTGCAGGCCCACGCTGCCGGGATTCACGACGAGGCAGCCCCCGCGCGCGCGGACCACGCGCGGCACGTGCGTGTGGCCGCAGGCGACGACGGCGGCATGGACATCGCCCAGGCGATCGTCGATCTCCTCGCGCGTCGCAGGGCGGACCCGGTCGCGCTCGATCGTCTCGAGGAAGTACTCGAGGTCGCTCTCCGGCGTGCCGTGACAGAGGAAGACGTCGTCGGTCAGCCGCTGCGCGGGCTTGAGGCCGGCCATCCACTGGAAGACTGGCGCATCGAGTTGTGCGTGCGCATAGCGGTCAGAAGGGCCGCGTTTCTCGGGTGAGAAGTCCACGAGCTGGCGCTCGTGGTTGCCCGAAAGCTGGACCCACGGCTGCGCCATGAGGAACGCCGCCGTCTCGCGCGGCAGCAGCGGCCCCGAAAGGCTGTCGCCGAGGTTCACGATCGTGTCCACGCCGCGGCGCGCGACGTCCTCCAGCACCGCCTGCAGCGCGATCAGGTTGCCGTGGATGTCCGAGAGGAGGGCGAGGCGCAAGCGCCTCGATGATATAGCCCATTGGCCGTCAGGCCGCGACCGCCTGCACTATGACGGCCTGCGCGTAGCCCCTGTACGGATTGCCGCCGGCCCTCGTCAAGGCGGCGGTGACTTCGTCGATGACGAGGTCGAGCGGGACGTTTCGCTTTTCAATAAGGGCCGACCGCGGCGTGCCGCGGATCTGGCCGGTGGCAATGGTGCGCGGGTCTGCGCCCTCGATCGGTATTCGCTTCGTTTCGATGCGCGCGTCGCGGAAGCCGGCGCCTTCAAGAAGCCGGCGCAGAAGACCTTCGTCACACATGTCGTACGGTACCCTGAACCGCAGCTCCGGATCTCCCGGAAACATGGCCTCGAGGACCTGTGCATTCGCCAGAGCGTGCGGGTTTTCCTCGATCCGATCCCACACGTTGAACAGGAGAGCGCCGCCTTCGGCAAGCACGCGCCGCGCCTCGGCAAGCGCGGCTTGCCGATCCGGCATGAACATGAACCCGAACCCGCAGACAACGGCGGCGAACTCTTCACTTTCGAATGGCAGTTGCGACGCGTCGGCTTCGCGCCACTCGATGCCGGCGCGACCTTGCAGCTTGACCCGCGCGTAGTCGAGCATCGCCTTGCTCAAGTCGGTGGCCACCAATCTCGACGAAGGATCGAGCCGCTCACGCAGCCTCCTCGTCACGAGGCCGGTGCCGCAGGCAATCTCCAGGACATCCCCTGGCGGGCGTCGCGAAATGCGCTGCACAAGATCCGCTGCAAAAGGATCGAACCAGATGGGACCTGCGCAATCGTCGTAGTACTGTGGACCGGTAAAGCTTGCCGAAGCACTAACCATTCGTTTCTCCTAGGTCGGGCCAAGCCCGCAAACGATCGTTCTAGCGCTGCGTTAGCGGCCTGTGCGCGGCAGCAAACTGTTAGGTTTCATGGGTGGGCGTACCGACGATGAATCGGGGGCCAGTGCACTTCACGCATTCCAGCTCGCGTCCAAGGGACTTCGCTCGCGCTTCCGGCGTGGCAACCCACGGCCGGCTCTGCCACGGCGGATCGTGGCGTACGTGCTGATTGTGCCCGCACTCGAGCTGCGCCACCCAGTGCCCCTCGGCATCCTGGTGGAACCCTACGATGCGGCGCGCTCGACGATCTTCCAGTACGAGTCCTTCCTGGTCACCTTCCCGTCGCGGAACTCCCAGTGGTCGCACCCGCGCACCCGGATCTTGACGCCGTCGGGCGTGGTGCCCGTCAGCAGCCATTCGGAAACACCGAGGTTGCCGCTGACCCAATGGCGGTCCTCGCCGTAGTGCACGTCCGGCAAGCCCTTGAACCGCGCAGCCAAGCCCTCCCGCACCGCCGCCTTGCCGGTATATCGCCGTCCCCATGGATCCGGCCCGCGCGGCATGTCGAGCGAGCAATCCTCCGCGAAGAACGCCATGATCGCGTCCAGGTCGTGCGCATTGAACGCGTTCGCGATCGCCTTCAATGTTTCAACCGGCACCGGGCGCTCGCGCGAAAAGCCGGCAAGACCCTCGGCGTACGTTGCCCCCAGGGGATCGAGGATCGCCCTGAGTGCCGGGCTTGGCGTTCCGAAGACGGTAAACCGCTTGCGATCCACCATTCTTCCGAATCGCTCGCCGTACATCCTTCCGAATGCGGTGAGATGCGCCACCGCGGCATCCGCGTCGACGTAGCGCTCGAACACATGGACGACCTGGCGATCGGGACTGATATAGCGTTCGTAGATCAGCGCGCCCGGTTCGCTTTTCGTCGACTCGACCATCTCGTCCGTGAGCGCGCAAAGAGCGTCC
>DASPMF010000105.1:0-3921 GCA_035627155.1 Burkholderiales bacterium
GTGATTCAGAAATGAAACAGCGGACCGAGTTTAGTTTTCCTGCACGAGTCATGCCCAGTGGGCGTGTGGCTCATCTTTGACGTTCGGCAAGCAAATGAATCCCCCTCCTGGTCCAACTCCAGTAAGCCCCAAAAAGCTGAAGACCGAGGTCGTTATCTTCCTGTTTTTCTTTGGGGTAGTCCTTACCTGTGAGCGGCGAGTAGGAACTCGTCGGTTTCTGGCGAACAGGAAGTCACCTTTTCTTCGGTCGATGTTCTTCCTTCGAGGAGGAAAAAGATCTTCTTCCGTGAGTGGTTTTTCTTCCCCTCGTGAACCGCGTGAGGCGGTGGCGGCTGGGAGCGGAAGATTGAACGGAAACGGTCCGCCCTCGATGCACGGGCGATGCATCCGAGGGGATCGTGCAAGTGCCGGCATTGCGGGGAGTTTTTCGAGCCTGATGCGCGCAATCGCGCGCGGCAGCGGTATTGCCGGAAGGCGCCGTGTCGGAAGGCGCGGAAGGCGGCGAGTCAGCGCGCCTGGCTGAGCAAGCCGGAGAACCGGGATTACTTCCGCGGCGAGGCCAACGTGGCACGAGTGCGGGCCTGGCGGGCAGCGCATCCTGGTTATGCGAAACGCTCGCCGCGTTCTGGCGGCGTGACGTTACAAGACCGCTTGATGTCGCAACCTGCTGAGATTGCGCGCCAACCGCAGCCAGACGACCCGGTGGCGTTACAAGATCTCCTGAACGCGCAACCCCCGGTCGTGGTCGGGCTTATCGCGCATCTCACCGGGATGACGCTGCAAGACGACATCGCAGCGATGACGCGCACGCTGCACTCCCGCGGGCGGGCCGTGCTGGGCATCGACGTCCCCCGGCCCGCCTATGCAAAAACACCTGCTCAATCCAAGTCGGCCGCGGCACACGCCGCGCCAGTTTAGCTGGGTGGACCACCGGTTGGTCCGCGGCAATTATCTGATGAAGGCCTCGGCGCCCGCTTGGGCGTTGTATCTGGTGCTCGTCACGGTGGGCGACGAGCGCGGGCTGAGTTATTACGCCGATCGCACGCTGGCGCGGCTACTTTCGCTCAGCGAGGAAGGCATTGCCGAAGCGCGGCGCCAACTCGTCGCCGCCGGCGTCATCGCCTACGAGGCGCCGCTGTATCAAGTGCTCGGACTGGAGCCGCAAGGCTTCGGGCGCGTCGCGGAGGTGGCATCATGATCGGCTACGAGAGATTTTGCCGGTTGAAACAAGCCGCCGCCGCGGGGCGCACCGCACCGCAAATCGCGTGTGAGTTGGCGCTGCACGTGCAGACCGTGCGCAAATGGCTCGAGCGGGAGCGCTACGAACGCAGCCGCGGGGCGCAGCAAACCCGCCGCAGCAAGCTCGACCCTTACAAGCCGGTGCTCGTGCGATTACTCGACACGCATCCGTTCACCGCGATGCAGCTGTTCCACCGGCTGCGCGAACAGGGCTACGACGGCGGTTACTCGATCGTCAAAGACCACGTCCGCCGCATCCGGCCTACCACTTCGGAAGCGTTCCTCACGCTGAAGTTCGCCCCCGGCCAGTGCGCGCAGGTCGATTGGGGCAGCTTTGGCACCGTGCCGGTCGACGGCACGCGCCGGGCCTTGAGCTTCTTCGCCCTCGTGCTCGGTCACAGTCGATGGCTGCACGTCGAGTTTACGCTCGGCCAGAGCCAGGAGTGGTTCCTCGGGTGCCACCAGCGTGCGTTCGAAAAACTCGGCGGCGTGCCGCACGAGGTCATGGTCGACAACTGCAAGACCGCTGTCCTCTCGCACCTGCCCGGGGCCGAGCCTGTATACAACGCGCAGTATCTGGACTTCGCCCGCCATTACGGCTTCCGGATCAAGGCCTGTGGTCCGGGCCACCCCCAATCGAAGGGGATCGTGGAAAACGCCGTCGCCTATGTGAAGAAGAGCTTCCTCGCCGGCCGCACCATCAACGCCTTCGCCGAGCTCGCGCCGGCGGTGAGCCTCTGGCTCGAAACGATCGCCAACGTGCGCCTGCACGCCGAGACCCGCGCGCGCCCGCTCGACCTGCTCGCCCTGGAACGGCCGCACCTCCTGCCGCTCAATCCGCAGCCCTATCCCGCGGTGCAAACGCGCACCGTGCGGGCCTCGCGTCGGTGTCGTGTGACCGTGGATACGAATCGCTATTCCGTTCCGCCGCGGTGGGCCGGTGCGCTGCTCACCGCCCAGCTCTCCAGCGACCACGTGCGGCTCTACGCCGACACGACACTCGTGGCCGAGCATCGCCGTAGTTACGGCCGCCGCGACGACCGCGAAGATCCCGACCACGTGCGCCGTCTCGAGGCAGAGAAACGCCACGGGGCCCGGCAGCGCCTGCTCCTGCGTTTCCTCGAACTAACGCCCGCCGCCGGTCCGTATCACCGCGCGCTCGCCGAGCGCCGGATGAACGCCGGTCATCACCTCGCGCGCATCCTGGAACTGTTACCCACCTATGGCGCCGCGGCTCTGGCGGCGGCCATCGAGAACGCCCACCAACTCGGCGCCTACTCCAGCGACTACATCATCAACCTCCTCGGCGCTCGCGCCCGCCGGCTGCCCGAGCCCGGTCCACTGCATCTGACGCACGCTACCGACGCCCTCCAACTCGAACTCTGCGCTCCCGATCTCACGCCCTACACCGATGAACAACACCCTGTCCTTTGACGATCAGCTCAAGTATCTGAAACTCGCCTACACCGGCCGCCACCACGAGGAGCTCACGGCCGAGGCGGCCGAGAAACGCTGGTCCCATGCCCAGTTCCTGCGCCAGCTGGTTGAAGCCGAGACTCATCATCGCCAGGAACGCGCCCTCCAACGCCGCATCCAGTCGGCCCGTTTCCCAGTGAAGAAGACCCTCGATCAGTTTGACTGGAAGTGGCCCAAGCAGATCAATGAACCTCAGATCCGCCACCTCTTCGAACTGCGGTTCGTCGCCGAGCGCACCAATGCCATTTTTTGCGGCGGCGTCGGGTTAGGGAAGTCGCACTTATCAACCGCGCTGGGCTACGCCGCCTGCCACGCTGGGCACGCCGTGCTCTTCACGACCGCCGTCGACGCGATTAACGCGCTGCTGGCGGCCCAAGCCACGCATCGGCTCCAGACCGAGTTGAAACGCTATGTCACCCCGGCGGTCTTAATCCTCGACGAGATCGGTTACCTGCCCCTCGACAAGGCCGGCGCCGATCTGCTCTTCCAGATCATCAGCCAGCGTTACGAACGTGGCTCGATCATCGTGACGACGAACAAAGCCTATAAACAGTGGCCGACCATCTTCAACAACGACGCCGGCATCACCGCCGCGATCCTCGACCGGCTCCTGCACCGCGCGCAGACCGTCGTCATCGAGGGCAAGTCCTACCGCATGAAGGACCGCCTCGGCGAAGAAGCCGCCGCTTGAAAAGCCTGCGCGCCGGCGCCCGCACCACGGCGCCGGTGCCGAACGTCACGCCAGGTGATTTTTTGTTCGCCACAAACCGACGACGTTCGCGCCGCCGCTCACATATGATGCTTCGTCCGGCCGATTCCCCACTGTCTGTCGGACAATTACCCCAAGTTGCCATGAAGGCGTTCGGGGGCACTTGGGCATGGGGTCAGTTCGCTGATTGCAATATAGTCGATCGTTAGGGGCTGATGTAGCGCGGCGGGCTTGAGCCTGCGCGCGATCAGGCAGGTTTGCTCTGGCATACCCAGAGTCGGCTGAATCGTCGGCTGGCGAGGAAACGTGTGCGCGCCGTGCGCCGCTTCGAACGCCGCGTTGGGAGTGGGGAGGCCAGCAGCGCGGACCGGCACGCCGCAAGCGTGGGACGACACCCCGAGCGCGTGAGCGGGAGTCAATCCTGCCGCTAGGTCCACTTTGTTCGCTAATCTGCAAGCACGCGGGCGCCCGCTCGACGAAGCCTCGTTTTGCTCGGG
>DASPMF010000106.1:0-5693 GCA_035627155.1 Burkholderiales bacterium
GGCTTCGTGCAGCGGCCGATGCACCACGTCGAGGACCAGCGCGCCGCGATCCGCGACACCCTCGCGGCGATCCGCAAGTTCACCGGCAAGCGCCCGCGCGGCTGGGAAAGCCCGGGCCTCACGGAGACCTTCGAGACGATCGACCTCCTGGCGCAGGAGGGCATCGAGTACGTGGCCGACTGGGTGCTGGACGACCTGCCGTGCCGCCTGCGCACGCGCCACGGCGACGTGTACACCATTCCGTATACCGTCGAGATGAACGACATCCCGATGATGGCGATCCAGAACCATCCGTCCTCCGAGTGGCTGCAGCGCGGCATCGACACCTTCGACCGGCTGTACCAGGAAGGCGAGTCGATCCCGCGCGTGATGGCGATCAGCGTGCACCCGTACATCACCGGCGCGCCGCACCGCATCGGCTACCTCGAGCGCCTGCTCGAGCACGTCCGGGGCCACGAGGGCGCGCTCGTGTGGACGGGCGCCGAGGTCGTCGACTGGTACAAGAAGGCATCGGCAAGGGGAAAGCGCCGCAGATGAGCCACACCTACGAGGAGCTGTACGGCCGGGCGGAGGCGCTGCTGCCGGTGCTGCGCAAGCGCGCCGCGCAGTGCGAGGAGCTGCGCCGCATGCCGGAGGAGACGGTGCGCGACCTGCACGACACGGGGCTGTTCCGCTTCGTCCAGCCCCGGCGCGTCGGCGGCTCCGAGCTGGATTTCCATTCGCTCGTGACGCTGCCCGCGGTGCTGGCGAAAGGCTGCGCGTCCACGGCGTGGAACTTCGTGAACCTCGGCTCGCACCACCTGCTGCTCGGCATGTATCCGAAGGCCGCCCAGGACGAGGTGTGGGGCCCGTCGCCGGATACGCTGATCGCCACGTCCTTCGTCTTTCCCGCGGGCCGCGCGACCAAGGTGAAGGGGGGCTACGTGCTCTCCGGCCGCTGGCCGTTCTCGAGCGGCGTGGACCACAGCGAGTGGAACATGCTCGCCGGGATGGCGCGCCTGGACGACAACGCGCCGGCCGAGCAGCGCGTGTTCCTCGTCCACAAGTCGCAGTACGTCATCCACGACACCTGGTTCGCCGGCGGCCTGCGCGGCACCGGCAGCAAGGACGTCGAGGTGACCGAGCAGTTCATCCCCGAGCACCGCACGCTCGCCGTAGCCGACACGAAAGGCGGGGCGACGCCGGGCAGCGAGGTGAACCCCGGACCGATCTTCCGCATGCCCACCTTCGCGCTCTTCCCGTACTTCCTTTCCGGCGTCGCGCTCGGCGTGGCGGAAGGGATGATCGAGGCGTTCGCCGGCAGCGCCCGCGAGCGCACCGGCAAGATGACCGCGGCGCGCGTCGCCGAGATCCAGAGCACGCAGATCCGCCTGGGGGAGGCGGTTGCCTATGCGCGCGCCTCGCGCCTCGCCCAGGTGGGGAACTGCATGGAGGCGCAGCAGATGATCGCCGCGGGCAGGGTGCCCGACCTGCAGACGAAGGCGCGCTACCGGCTCGAAGGTGCGTGGGCGGTGGACTGGGCGGTGAGAGCCGTGGACGTGATGTTCGGGCTTTCCGGCGCGAGCGGCCTCTACGAGCGCGGCGACACGGCGCGCGCCTTCCGCGACGCGCACGCGATCCGGCAGCATTTTTCCTTCAACACGGACATCGCCGGGACCACTTACGGCCGCGTCGCCCTCGGCCTGCCGGGCGACAACCCCAGCCTCTAGGAGAGGCTAGGAAACCTCGGCCTTGGTCTGCCCCGAAGCGGATTTCTTCAGGGTGAGGGCGGAGCTCGCATCCTCGCCGCGCCATTCCTTCTCGTCGATCACCTCGCCGAGGAAGTTGAGCTCGATGGTCACGTCGTCCGGGTCCTTGAGGAAGATCTGGAAGAGCTTCGCGTCCGGAAAGCTGCGGTAGTGCATGTCCACCTTGTTGCTGCGGATGCGGTCGCGTACCTCGCGCGGATCACGCGCGACGAAGGCGATGTGGTCGACCGATCCGGAGCCCGTCGTGCCCCGCGGGTGCTTCTTCAGCAGGAACTGGTCGCGCACCTCGTTCGCCTCCTGGGAGGCGAGGTGCACGCAGATATCGTCGCCGATCTTCAGCCAGTAGCCCGGAAAGCCGAAGTCCGGCCGGTCGGCGAGCTGCATGCCCAGCACCTGCTCGTAGAAGCGGCGCGAGCGCTCGAGGTCCTGCGACACGATGAGATAGTGGTTCAGTCCGGTGAGTGGCATGGGGCCTCCTGCAAGTGGGACTTATTATCGGGCATACTCGCCGCGAGGAGGAGGGATGAAAGCCGCGCCGTTCGCCTATGCGAAGCCGTCGTCGGTGGTGGAGACGCTTGATCTGCTCGAGCGCCATGGCGATTCGGCGCGCGTGCTCGCCGGCGGCCAGTCGCTCATTCCGTCGCTCAACATGCGGCTCTCGAGCCCGGCGCTGCTGGTGGACATCGGCGGGCTCGCCGAGCTGCGGGCAATCGCGGTGAAGGACGGACGCCTTTCGATCGGCGCCCTCGTCACCCACGCGGCGCTCGAGCGCTCCCCGGAAGTCGCCCGCCATGTCCCGCTGCTCGCCGAGGCGGTTCCCCATGTCGCGCATGCCGCGATCCGCAACCGCGGCACGCTCGGCGGCAGCCTGGCCCTCGCCGATCCGGCGGCCGAGTACCCCGCCTGCGCGCTCGCGCTCGACGCGCAGCTCGTGGTGCGCAGCAGCAAGGGAGAGCGCCGCGTCCGCGCGCAGGACTTCTTCAGGGGGCTCTTCGAGACGGACTTGCGGCGCGGCGAAATCCTGGTGGCGGCCGAATTTCCGCTCGCGAAGCCGGGCGACCGGTCGGCGTTCCTCGAGCTCGCGCGCCGGCACGGCGACTACGCCATCGTGGGCCTCGCCGCCTTCAGGGGCGCCGAGACGCGGCTCGCCTTCCTGAACGTCGGCCCGACCGCAGTGCTTGCGCGCGGCGCCGCATCGAAGAAAACCCTCGCGGAAGCGAAGGCCGCGCTGAAAAGCGACCTTTCGCCGACGCCGGACCTCTATAACTCGGCGGCGACCAAGCTGCACCTCGCCGGCGTCCTCCTGGAGCGCGCATGGAGCAGGCTCTCGACATAACCGTCGTGGTGAACGGCACCGAGGTGCAGCGTCGCGTCGAGGCGCGCATGCACCTGGTGGACTTCCTGCGCGAGGAGCTCGGGCTCACCGGCTCGCACACCGGCTGCGAGCACGGCGTCTGCGGCGCGTGCACGGTGCGCGTGGACGGCACCATCGTGCGCGGCTGCCTCATGCTTGCCGTGCAGGCCAACGGCTGCCGCGTGGACACGGTGGAAGGGCTCTCCGACTCCAAGGAGCTGGCGAAGCTGCAGAAGGCCTTCCACGAGAAGAACGCCCTGCAGTGCGGCTTCTGCACGCCCGGGATGCTGATGGCTGCGCAGGATCTCGTTTCCCGCAATCAGAAAGCCAGCAGGGAAGAAATTCGCTTGCACATCTCGGGCAACTATTGCCGGTGCACGGGCTACCAGGCAATCGTGGATGCCATTGACGAGGTTATCAATGGGTAAGGCCGAGCTTCCGCTCCACGCGCCGGGAACGAAGACCGACACCGGCTACATCGGGCAGAGCGTGCCGCGCGCCAATGCGCAGCGCCTGCTCCAGGGACGCGGCACGTTTACCGACGACCTGCGCTTCCCGCGCCTTGCGCACGTGGCGTTCTTCCGCAGCCCGTATGCGCACGCCCTCATCAAGAAGCTCGATTTCTCCAAGGCCGCGAAGCAGAAGGGCGTGATCGCGGTCTTCGACGGGCCCAAGGTCGCCGAGTACTGCACGCCGTGGATCGCGGTCCTCGGGCACCTGAAGGGCATCAAGTCGCCGCCGCAGCACGCCATCGCGATCGGGCGCGCCTGCTGGCAGGGCGAGGCGGTCGCCGCGGTGGTGGCCGAATCGCGCAGCCAGGCCGAGGACGCCGTCGCGCTCATCGAGGCGGAGTGGCAGGAGTTGCCGGTCGTGACCGACATGGAAGCCGCCCTCCGGGGCGAAGTCCTTGTTCATGAAGATCTGAAGGACAACATCTGCTTCCACCGCGAGTTCGACACGGGCGGCGTGGACGAGGCGTTCGCCAACGCCGACCTGGTGGTGGAGGAGACGTACCACTTCGGGCGGCACACGGGCGTGTGCATGGAGGGCCGCTCGATCCTCGCCGACTACAACGCGGCCGAGCATTCGCTCACGGTGTACCACTCCACCCAGGCGCCGCACATGATGCAGGACATCTTCTCGCGCCACCTGGGAATTCCCGAAGCCAACGTGCGCGTGATCGCCAAGGACGTCGGCGGCTCCTACGGCATCAAGGTCCACGTGTATCCGGACGAGATGGCGACCGCCGCCATCTCGGTGATCCTGCGCCGGCCGGTGAAGTTCGTCGCCGACCGCCTGGAGTCGTTCCTGTCCGACATCCACGCGAGGGAACACAGGGTCAAGGTGCGCCTCGCAGCCTCGAAGGAGGGCGAGATCCTTGCCTTCGACCTGGACGACCTGACCGCGATCGGCCCGTACTCCGTCTATCCGCGCACCAGCGGCATCGAGGGCAACCAGGTCGTCAACCTCACCGGCGGTCCCTACAAGCACCAGAAGTACCGCGCGAAGATGGACGTCGTCTTCACCAACAAGAACGTCACCTGCCAGTACCGCGCGGTCGGCCACCCGATCGCGGTGGCGCTGACCGAGGGCATCGTCGACCTCGCCGCGCGCAAGCTGGGGATCGATCCGGCGGAAATGAGGCGGAGGAACCTCATTCCGGACGACGCGTATCCGTACACCTTCCCCTCGGGGCTCAAGTTCGAGCAGCTCTCGCACCACCGCTGCCTCGACCAGCTCCTTTCGCTGATGAAGTACAAGGAGCTGCGCGAAGAACAGAAGCAGCTGCGCTCGAAGGGCGTGTACCGGGGCATCGGCCTGGCGGCGATGATCGAGGTGACCAACCCGTCGCCGGCCTTCTATGGCGTCGGCGGCGCGCGCATCTCCGCGCAGGACGGCGCCACGCTGCGGCTCGAGCCCACCGGGATGGTCACGGTGCTGTGCAGCGTCACCGAGCAAGGGCAGGGCACGGACGCCGTCTTCGCGCAGATCGCCGCCAGCGCGCTCGGCGTGTCGGGGGACAAGGTGCGAGTCATCACCGGCGACACCGGCGTGACCCCCTATGGCGGCGGAACCTGGGCCTCGCGCGGCGCCGGCATCGGCGGCGAAGCCGTCCTGCAGGCCGGCCTTGCTCTGAAAGCCAATATCCTCGACGTCGCATCAAAGATCTTGAACTTGGAGAAGGGCGAGCTGGACCTCCGGGAAGACTGTGTAATCCATCGCCTTACAGGCGAAAGAAAGATGGACCTCGCGGAGCTGGGAAGGGTGGCCTACTTCCGCCCCGACACGCTGCCGATGAACTTCCAGTCCGAGCTCACGGTGACGCGGCACTACACGCCGCGGCAGTACGGCTTCACCTTCACCAACGGCATCCAGGCCTCCTACGTGGAAGTGGACCCGGACACCGGGTTCGTGAAGCTCCTCAAGCACTGGTGCGTGGAGGATTGCGGCACGGTCATCAACCCGATGCTGGTGGACGAGCAGATCCGCGGCGGGGTGGTGCAGGGCATCGGCGCGGCGCTGTACGAGGAGTGCCTGTACGACGCGCAGGGCCAGATGCTGAACGCCAACATGGCCGACTACCTCGTGCC
>DASPMF010000107.1:0-4804 GCA_035627155.1 Burkholderiales bacterium
GGAGGGAAGCGTCAACGCGATGCGCTCGCCGGAAGACCTCCTCGGGAAGTACCCATTGAAGAGCAACTGGGCGATGTTCTGCGGCACGCTCGCCGCGAAGGGCGGCATCCGGCCGGCGAAGCGCTTCCGGATGGAGCTCGAGGACCCCGTGCTCAACCGGCGCCTCGGTCACGAGTACTCCATCCAGGTCCTTCCCGTCGAAGGCTAGAGCCTTACCAGCACCCGGTATTTCAGGATCGTGGACCCCTCGGCGGGCACGTCGATCTTCCATTCGGCGGTGCCGGCGGCGGCCTTGGCGTGCTTGTGCGTCTGCTCGAGCATCTGCCAGTCGCCCGGCACCGGCTCGCGGACCACGACCTGCACCGGCTCCTTCTTCGCGTTCTTCAGCACGATCTCGTAGGCGCTTTCGTACACATAGCTCCAGCGCGCATAGGGCTCGCGGCGCTTGAAATCGGATTGCTTCTTGTCCGCGGTGACGTCGAAGGCCTCGCCGAGCTTCAGGCGCACCTTCTCGTTCTTCGGCGTGTGGTCGATGCGGTCCTCGCCGACGAACTGCGCGTTGCCGGCGGAGTCCTTCTTGTAGACGCGCACCACGCCCTTGGGCATCGGCACGCCGAGGCGCGACGTTTCCCTGTTCTCGAAATTCACGAACACGCCGACCTTGAGCTTCTGGCCGATGTTTCCGACGCTCGCGCGGTAGTAGTAGTCCGTGCCCTGCAGGAGGAGCTCCTTCGTCACCGGCACGCCCTGCGCGCCGAGGAGCGCGACCTGCTTCGCCTGGTTGTCGGCGATGGTGGTCGGGCGCTGCAGGGTGTACAGGTGGTACTCGAAGAGCGACTCCTGCGCCATGTCGGAGCGCGGCGCGGCCGCCTCGGCCATCGCGCGCTGGGCCTTCACGGCGTAGCGCATCTCGTCGCGAACGCGGTTCACGTCGCCGGCCACGAGCTGCAGCTTCGCGTTCGGGTATGAAGTGCCGCTCTTGTTCGTGAGCGTCACCCAGCCGTTGAGGTCGAGGGCGTCGTCCTTCGCGTTCAGCTCCGCCACGTAGTCGGCCTTCCAGGAGAGGCCGCCGGAGAGGTAGGAGAGCTCGACCGTCTGCTCGCCGCCGCGCCGGCTATGCAGCTCGCTCACCAGCGTGGGGCGGTCGCGCAGGTTCTCCGGCACGCCGTCGTAGACGATGCGGCCCGGCAGGCCGGTCTCGATGCGCTCGCCGATCTTCAGCACCACGCCGCCGTTCGCCGCGAGCACGGTGGCCGCCTCGGTGCTTTCGCTCCCCGTGGCGGGATTGGTCCGGATGATCCGGACCTCGCGGCCGACGTACTTCTCGAGGAGCTTCGCCGGGGTGAGGAGGTCGAAGTCGAAGTTCTGCTCGAGCAGCGTCAGGCTTCCGGCATGCGAAAGGCTGCGCAGAAGCGCCGTCTCCGGCCGCATGCCGCCGCTCACCTCCCGCAGCGCGAGCCGGTTCGGGCCCATGCCGAGGTTCACCTTGCGCACGTCCTTGATGAGTGCGAGGTTCTCGTTGTAGATGGTGACGGCAACCGACTGCTGGTCGGCGAGGGTGCTGGGCATCTCCTTGACCTGCGCGCCGGCGTGGAAGGCGGCGAGGGCAAGGGCGACGGCAAAGCAGAGTTGCGCGGGCTGCATGGTTTCTCCTTGATTGTTGGACCCTGCAGGCATTAAACGGATGGATCTCGGGAAAGGGTTACCGTGAAATTGATCACGCGCCTCGTGTGGACCATCCTGGTGCTCGTCCTGCTCATCGCGGCGCTCGCCGCGGGGACGGTCTACCTCGGCATCCAGGGGTACCGCGCCTTCACGCGCGAGGACCTCGCCGCGTTTCTCTACGTGAAGCCCACGGGGCCGCAGCGCTTCGAGGCGACCGTGCGCTTTCCGGACGGCAAGGAGGCGAAGTACGACCTCGCCGGCGACGAGGTGTACGTCGACGCGCGCATCATCAAGTGGAAGCCCGCGGCGAACGTCCTGGGCCTGCACACCGCCTACGAGCTCGACCGCATCGCCGGCCGCTACCGCGCGATCGACGACGAGCGCGCCAAGCCGCGGACCGTGCACGAGCTCGGCCGCACCAAGGCGGTCGACCTCTTCGCCCTGCGCAAGCGCTTCGAGTTCCTCGGCGAGGCCTTCGACGCCGAGTACGGCTCCGGCACCTTCGTCCCCGCCAACCGTCCCGCCGCCCTCGAGCTTCGCGTCTCCACCACCGGCCTCCTGATCCGGGATCGGGGTCAGGCACCGAACTGAAGGTGCTGGAATAGTTCGGTGCCTGACCCCGATTTCAGAAAAGGTCGAAGTACTCGCGGTGCTCCCAGTCGCTCACTTCGAGGTTGAAGCGCGCGACTTCGGCTTCCTTGATGTGGAGGTAGTAGTCGACGAAGGGCTTGCCGAAGGCCTTGACGAGCACTTCGTCGCTCCTGAGGAGCTCCATCGCTTCGGTGAGCGTGGACGGCAGGCGGTCGGCCTTCGCCTCGTAGGGCGTGTCGGCGGCTTCCGGGAGCGGCAGCTTCCGCGACAGGCCGTCGAGGCCGGAGTGGATCTGCGAGGCGATGTAGAGGTAGGGATTCGCCGCGGGCTCGCCCATGCGGTTCTCGATGCGCGTGCCGGGGTCGCCGCCGCTGCCGATGAGGCGCAGCAGCGCGCCGCGGTTTTCGCGGCCCCAGACGAGGCGGTCGGGGGCGAGGGAGTAGGGGCGGTAGCGCTTGTAGCCGTTGATCGTCGGCGTGGTGAACACGCTCGCCGCGCGCGCGTGGGCCAGCAGGCCCGCCAGCCACTGCTTGCCCGCTTCAGAGAAGTCTTCCTTTGAGGAAGCAAAGACATTCTGGGAACCCTTGGCCAGCGACTGGTGCAGATGCCAGCCCGAGGACATCACGTTCGGCAGCTTCGGCCGGCACATGAAGGTCGCGTGGTACCCGTGGCGGCGCGCGATCTGCTTCACCGCGCTCCTCAGAAGCACCATCGAGTCGGCGCAGGCGAGCGCGTCCTGCGGGCGCAGCGTGATCTCGAGCTGGCTCGGGCCGTACTCGCATTCGTAGGAGCGAAGCGGCAGGCCGAGCGCCGCCAGGTCCTTGCGCAGGATCTCGACCACCGGGTCCATCTGGTCGAAGCGATGCTCGGTGAGGTACTGGTAGCCCGTGGAGAGGAGCTCGACGTCGGGCGGGGTCCCCGGCTGCCCCGCGTCGGACGGTGCGAGGCGCGGGTCGACGATGCGGAAGACGTGGAACTCGACCTCCAGCCCGCAGGTGAGGGAATAGCCCTTGTCCTTCAATGACCGGATCGCGTCCTGGAGGATCGAGCGCGTGCTGTACGGAACGGGACGGCCGTCCTGGAACGCGAGGTCGCAGAGGAACCAGCCGGTGTCCGGGGCCCACGGCAGGATGCGGAAGGTGGACGGATCGGGCTTCATCAGCACGTCGGCCGCGCCCTGCAGCTCGGGGATGCCGAGCCCGCCACCGGGCGTGAAGGCCGGGAAGACGGTTTTGTGCGAGGTGTCCTTGAGGAGCAGGGTGCTCGTCACCGTCACGCCGCGCTCCAGCGCGGTTCGTACTTCGGAAACGGCGAGCGTCTTGCCGCGCAGCACGCCATGCTGGTCGGCGAAGGAGAAGCGCACGGCCTGCAGGCCGTGGCGCTCGATCTCGCCGAAGACCTCCTTTATTTCCACCGGGCCTGCCTGCGCCGCTGCGCGTCGGCGTCCTTCCAGTACTGGTCCATGTTCGCCGTCGGGCCGATGCCGTCGATGGTCGGCGGCCCGGTGAGCTCGGGTGCCGCGATCAGGGGCGATTCGCCCTTGAGGTTCTTGTTGATCGAATCCAGGAGCAGCCGCCGGTAGAGCACGATGCCCTTGTCCGTGGTGCCGAGGTTCTCCTTCGTGCGGTCCTGGATCGGCCCCTGCGACTCGCAGGCGAACTGGTCGTGGATGTTGATATCGAAGCCCATGCCGGTGAAGGTCTTCGTGCGCTGCTCGAGCGCGTCGAAGCCCCAGCCGTCATGCCGCCCGTGGACGGGTTTGTAGTCGGGCGCGGGATAGGTCTTGAGGCGCTGCGCGCGCATCGTGTCCTTGTCCACCGCCTCGCCGAAGCTGGTGAAGATCGAGTACCAGTACGTTCCCGTGTCGTCGACCGGAACGTGGAACTGCGTGATGGTCATCTCCGCGTTCATCGGGATGACGAAGGCCTGCGGGAAGAGGATGTTGGTGACGCGGATGTGCGTCTGCGCCTCCGAGATCCGGCGCAGCGTCTGCAGCCGCATGCCGTAGTCCGTCTTCTCGACGCGGATCTCCGGCCGGTCGTACTCGCGCAGCACCTTGGTGATCGGCAGGTCGGAGTCGGAGGGCTTGCCGCGGAACTGCCGGCCGTAGTTCGCGACAGGGTCTTCGTCCTCGAAGAACTTGTGCAGCCAGGAGGCGTGCGCCGGGTCGATCCCGACCTCGAGCGCCTGCAGCCAGTTGCAGTCCCAGTAGCCCTTGAAGGCGAACGTGTACGCGTCCGGCGCGACGAAGCAGTCGAACTTCGGGAAGGGGGGCGCCTCCCCTTCGCCGAGGTAGGCGAAGAGGATGCCGCTCTTCTCGACCACCGGGTAGGCGACGGTCCGGATGTGCTCGCACATCCGGCTGCCTTCCGGCTCGGCCGGCGTCTCCACGCAGTTCCCGCGCGCGTCGAACTTCCAGCCGTGGAAGGAGCAGCGCAGCCCGTCCTCCTCGATGCGGCCGAACGCCAGGTCCGCGCCCCGGTGGGGGCAATGGCGTTGCATCAAAACGTACTGGTCGCTGGTTCTGAACAAGACCAAAGCCTCGCCG
>DASPMF010000108.1:0-2131 GCA_035627155.1 Burkholderiales bacterium
CGGCGCGGATGCGCTCGGCCAGGGTGCCCTGCGGCACCAGCTCCAGCTCGATCTCGCCCGCGCGGTACAGCGCGTCGAAATGCCACGAGTCGGCCTGGCGCGGGAAGGAGCAGAGGATCTTGCGCACGCGCTTCGCCTTCAGCAGCGCGGCGAGGCCGGCATCGCCGTTGCCGGCGTTGTTGTTGACGATGGTGAGGCGGCTTGCGCCCTGCGCGATGAGGGCTTGGATCAGCTCGGCGGGCATTCCCGCGTTGCCGAAGCCGCCGATCATCACCGTGGCGCCGTCCTGGACGTCCGCGAGGGCCGCCTGCGCCGAAGCTGCGAGCTTGTCGATCATGGCGGCGGATTATCGCATCGGCCATTCCTGGGCCGGGGCCTGGTCTTGAGAACTCACTTTCACAAGAAACACTAACGATATGAATAATAATGACATTGCAATGTAGATCTTCGGTGACAGCTTTCTCACCTAAGTGCTTGTACCGACAAGAAAAATACTTGACTGCGCCTCCCCCATGGCCGTAAAGTGGGAAAAGGTAGAAAAAAGTGGTGAAACAGGGATGGGACAAGCGTTCCACGGAGCCGCAGTCATCACGCTCGACGCGAAGGGGCGCATTGCCATCCCCACGCGCCACCGCGATGCATTGCTCGAGGATGCCCAGTCGCTGGTGCTGACCGCGCACCCCGAGGGCTGCGTCCTCATCTATCCCGCTCCCGCCTGGGAGCCGGTTCGCGAACGCGTCGAGGCATTTCCGAGCTTCAATCCGCAGGCGAGCTGGTGGAAGCGCCTGCTGCTCGGCTTCGAGGAGCACGTCGCCCCGGACGGCGCGGGGCGCATCCTGCTGCCGCCGGCGCTGCGCCAGCACGCGAAGCTCGAGCGCGACGCCATGATGGTCGGGCAGGGGCGCTACTTCGAGCTGTGGGATTCCGGCATCTGGAGCGCGAAGCTCGGGCAGGCGCTCTCCGGCGCCGGCGGGCCGCCGCCCGGAATGGAAGACTTCTCGCTGTGAAGGAATGCGATGCACCGTCCGGTGCTGGAGCAGGAAGCGGTTGCGGCGCTCGCGGTGCGGCCCGACGGCTGCTACGTCGACGGCACTTTCGGGCGCGGCGGCCATGCCCGCGCGATCCTCGCGCAGCTCGGCCCGCAGGGCCGGCTTCTCGCGCTCGACCGCGACCCGGAAGCCGAAGCCGCGGCGCGCGCCATTGCCGATCCGCGCTTCAGCTTTCGCCGCTGCGCCTTCAGCGCGCTCGACGCCGCCCTGGACGGGGCGGGCTGGTCCCTGGCGCACGGCATGCTCTTCGACCTGGGCGTCTCCTCGCCGCAGCTGGACGATCCGCGCCGCGGCTTCTCCTTCCGCGCGGATGGCCCCCTGGACATGCGCATGGACCCGGACTCGGGCCCGAGCGCGGCTGAATGGCTCGCCACCGCAGAAGAAAAACAAATCAGGGAGGTGATTCGCGATTATGGGGAAGAACGGTTTGCTAAACAGATTGCAGCGGCGATTGTTGCTGCTCGGAGCGGCGAACCGCTCCGCCGCACCCGGCAACTGGCCGATCTCGTGGGTCAGGCGGTCCGCACACGGGAGCCGGGCCAGGATCCGGCGACGCGCACCTTTCAAGCTCTACGGATTCACCTCAATCGGGAGCTTGAGGAAGTGTCGCTGATGCTTCCCCAGGCGACGGCGCGCCTTGCGCCGCGCGGGCGGCTCGCCGTGATCAGCTTCCACTCGCTCGAGGACCGCATCGTCAAGCGCTTCATGCAGGAGGCCGCGCGGCCGTTCGTGCCGCGCGAGCTTCCCCTGCGCGCCGATGAAATGCCGCCGGCGCCGCTCAGGCCGCTCGGCAAGGCGGTGAAGGCCGGCGCGGCGGAAGTCGCGGCGAACCCGCGCGCGCGCAGCGCCACCCTCAGGGTAGGGGAGCGCACGGCGGCGCCTTATTCTCCCGAAACCTCCATTCGAATCGAGCCCGACGCGCGGTGGCGAAGCTGAACCTCCTCCTCCTCGCAGTTCTCGTCGCCTGCGCGATCGGGCTCGTCACGTCGCAGCACAGGGCGCGCAAGCTGTTTTCCGACCTCGAGCGCGAGCTGCAGCGTAGCCGCGAGCTAGACATCGACTATGGCCGGCTGCAGCTCGAG
>DASPMF010000109.1:0-13734 GCA_035627155.1 Burkholderiales bacterium
GCTCGCCTTCCAGTCCGTCGCCGGCGGGGGCGGCGGAAGGAGCTGGTCGAGCCGCTCGAGCAGCTTGTCGAGGTCCTTGCCCACTAGCTTCGGTACTCCGCGTTGATCTTCACGTAGTCGAAGGAGAGGTCGCACGTCCACACCGTCGCCGAGGCGCGCCCGCGGTTCAGGACTGCCCGCACGGTGAACTCGGGCTTGCGCATGGCGGCGAGCGCGTCCTGCTCGCGGTACGCGGGATTGCGTCCGCCCCCCTTCGCAACAAGCACGTCGTCGATGTACAGGTCCACCCGCGCGGTGTCCAGCGCAACGCCCGAATAGCCGATGGCGGCAAGGATGCGGCCCAGGTTGGGATCCGAGGCAAAGAACGCGGTTTTCACCAGCGGCGAATGCGCGATGGCGTAAGCGACCTTTTTGCACTCGGCCGCGGAGCGGCCGCGATCCACGACGATGGTGACGAACTTCGTTGCGCCTTCGCCGTCGCGGATTATGGCCTGCGCGAGTTGCCGCGAAACGTCATGGATTGCGCGCTCGATGGCATCGAGGTCCTTCCGGGATCGTGCGACCGGGCCCCGACCGGTGGCAACGGCGACGAATGAGTCGTTCGTCGAAGTGTCGCCGTCCACCGTGATGGAATTGAAGGACTGGTCGGCGGCACGGCGCGTGATCGCCGCAAGGGCGCCCTTGGTGACCGCGGCGTCCGTTGCCACGAAACCGAGCAGCGTCGCCATGTTTGGATGGATCATCCCGGCGCCCTTCGCGATACCGGTGACGACCGCCGCGCCGCGGGAAAGGCGCACCTTCATCGAGCAGGCCTTGGGCACCGTGTCGGTGGTCATGATCGCCTCGGCCGCGTCGAGCCAGGTAGCCGGGCGCTCGAATATCCGGGGCAGCGCTGCGATGATGCGCTCGGCGGGCAGCGGCTCCATGATCACGCCGGTCGAGAAGGGCAGCACCTCGCTTGCCTTGCATCCGACGAGCCGGGCGACGGCATCGCACACGCGAGTGGCGCGCTGCAGCCCCTCGGGACCGGTGCCGGCGTTCGCGTTCCCCGTGTTCACGACCAGAGCTCGCACGCTGCCGGCCAGGTTCTTCTTCGCAAGCACGACGGGCGCGGCGCAGAACCGGTTGCGGGTGAAAACCCCGGCCACGGTAGCGCCGGGCGCAAGCCGCATGACGAGCACGTCCTTGCGGCCGGCCTTACGCACCCCGGCCATAGCGACGCCGAGGTCCACGCCCGGTACGGCGCGCAGCAGGTGCGATTTCGGCGCCGGCAGGTTGACCGCCACCGCGACTCCTCCCTTGTGAGCTAGCTCAGCTTGCCGTGGCAGTGCTTGTACTTCTTGCCCGAGCCGCACGGGCACGGGTCGTTGCGGCCGATCTTCTGCGTATGGCGGGTGACGGGCTGCTGCTTGACCGCAACGGCGGTGCCGCCTTCTTCGGGCTGCGTGTCCTCCATCCCCTCCGTGGAGGGATGCTGCAGCCGGAGATTCTCAACGTGCAGCTGGTCGTCCGGCTTCGGCACGTCTTCCTGCGCCCGGATCTCGACCGCGGTGAGCGTCTTGACGACCTCGAGCTTCACCGCTTCGATCATGGAGCCGAAAAGCTCGAATGCCTCGCGCTTGTACTCCTGTTTCGGATTCTTCTGCGCGTAGCCACGCAGGTGGATCCCCTGCCGCAGGTGGTCGAGCGCCGCCAGGTGCTCCCGCCAGTGTGCATCGAGGATCTGCAGCATCACGTAGCGCTCGTACTGGCGGAACGATTCCTCGGCGCCGGCCGGGACCTTGGCGGCGTAGGCTTCGTTGACCAGGCCTACGAGCCGCTCCAGCAGCGCATCGTCTCCGAGGTCGGGCTCCTTCTCGAGCCAGCTTCGCACGGGCAACTGGACGTTCAGCTCGGCCTTGAGCGCCGTCTCGAGTCCGGGAATGTCCCATTGCTCCTCGACGCTTTCGGGCGGCACGTAGGTCCGGAAAAGGTCCTGGACGACGCCGGCGCGCAGCTCGGCCATCCTGCCCGAGACGTCCTTGGACTCGAGAATCTCGTTGCGCAGGGCGTAGAGGGTCTTGCGCTGGTCGTTGGCCACGTCGTCGTACTCGAGCAGCTGCTTGCGCATGTCGAAGTTGCGCGCCTCGACTTTGCGCTGCGCGCTCTCGATCGAACGCGTCACCATGGCGTGCTCGATGGCCTCGCCCTCGGGCATCTTGAGCATGACCATGATCTTGTTGATCCGCTCGCCGGCGAAGATCCGCAGCAGCGGATCCTCGAGGGAAAGGTAGAAGCGCGAGCTCCCCGGGTCGCCCTGGCGGCCGGAGCGGCCGCGCAGCTGGTTGTCCACCCGCCGGGACTCGTGCCGCTCGGTGCCGATGATGTGCAGGCCGCCTGCCTGGACGACGCGATCGTGAAGCTCCTGCCACTCGCTGCGCAGCGTGGCGATGCGCCGGTCCTTCTCGTCGCGCGGCAGCGACTCGTTGGCCTCGACGAGGTCGCACTGCTTCTCGACGTTCCCCCCCAGCACGATGTCCGTGCCGCGGCCGGCCATGTTGGTCGCGATGGTGATCATGCTGGGTCGGCCGGCCTGCGCGACGATCTCGGCCTCGCGGGCGTGCTGCTTGGCGTTCAGCACCTGGTGAGGCAGCTTCTCCTTGCCCAGCAGCTCGGAGATGAGCTCGGAGTTCTCGATCGAGGTCGTCCCGACCAGCACCGGCTGGCCGCGCTTCTGGCAGTCCTCGATGTCTCGGATCACCGCGTCGTACTTCTCCTTGGCCGTGCGGTACACGAGGTCCAGCTTGTCCTTGCGCACCATCGGCCTGTGGGTGGGAATCACCACCACCTCCAACCCGTAAATCTCCTGGAACTCGTACGCCTCCGTGTCCGCCGTGCCGGTCATCCCGGACAGCTTTCCGTACATGCGGAAGTAGTTCTGGAACGTGATCGAGGCGAGGGTCTGGTTCTCGTTCTGGATCTGCACGCCTTCCTTCGCCTCGACAGCCTGATGCAGGCCGTCGGACCAGCGCCGGCCCTGCATCAGGCGCCCGGTGAACTCGTCGACGATGATGACTTCGCCGTCCTGGACGACGTAGTGCTGGTCGCGGTGGAAGAGGTGGTGGGCGCGCAGCGCCGCGTAGAGCAGGTGCACGAGATTGATGTACGCCGGCTCGTACAAGCTTGCGCCCTGCGGCAGCAGGCCGATGCGGCCGAGGATCTCCTCGGCCTTCTGGTGCCCGGACTCCGAAAGGAGGATCTGGTGGCCCTTTTCGTCCACCCAGAAGTCGCCCTCTCCCTTCTCCTCCTGCTGCCGGGTGAGAAGCGGCGGCACTTCGTTCATCCGGTAGTAGAGCTCGGTACGGTCCTCGGCCTGGCCGGAGATGATGAGGGGCGTGCGCGCCTCGTCGATGAGGATCGAGTCCACTTCATCGACGATCGCGTATGGCAGGCCGCGCTGGAAGCGCTCCTCTACGTGCATCGCCATGTTGTCGCGCAGGTAGTCGAAGCCGAACTCGTTGTTCGTGCCGTACGTGATGTCGGCCGCATAGGCGGCGCGCTTCTTCTCGGGCTCCATGTTGGGCAGATTGACGCCCACCGTGAGGCCCAGGAAGCTGAAGATCTTGCCCATCCATTCCGCGTCGCGGTTGGCGAGGTAGTCGTTCACCGTGACGATGTGGACGCCTTTGCCCGTCAGCGCGTTGAGATAGGCCGGCAGCGTGGCGACGAGCGTCTTGCCCTCGCCGGTCTTCATCTCGGCGATCTTGCCGTAGTGCAGGACCATGCCGCCGATCAGCTGGACGTCGAAGTGACGCATGCGGAGCACGCGCTTGGCGGCTTCCCGGACGACCGCGAAGGCCTCCGGGAGGAGCTCGTCCAGCGTCGCGCCGTCAGCGTGCTTCTTCTTCAGCTCGGCGGTCTTCGCCCGCAGCTCCGCGTCCGCGAGTCGCGCGATGGCCGGTTCGAGCGCGTTGGTCTGCGCGACGGCCCGCGAGTACTGCTTGAGCAGCCGGTCATTCCGGCTGCCGAAAATCTTGGTTAGGACATTGGCCATGAAGGATGGAGCGAAGCGCCCTCGCGCCCGGTTCGCCCGGGACCGCGAAACCCGCGATTTTACTTGGAAAGAGGGCTACTGCGCCCGCGCCGACTGCACGGCGGGGGTTTTTGCAACGAGGAACTTCTTCGGGTCCTGCGCGGCTCCGCGGAAACGTACTTCGAAATGCAGGTGCGGCCCGGTCGAGCGCCCGGTGCTGCCGGTAAGGGCGATGCGCTTGCCGCGCAGCACGACGTCGCCCTCCTTCACGAAAAGCTTCGACAGGTGGGCGTAACGCGTGAGGAGATCGTTGCCGTGGTCGATGTCGATCATGAAGCCGTATTGCGGATGAAACCCTGCGAACTGCACGACGCCGCCTGCGGCCGCCGAAACCGGCGATCCCAGGTCTGCGAGAAAATCGATCCCCTCGTGCATCGCCCACTGCCCGGTGAACGGATCGATGCGGCGGCCGTATCCGGAGGCGTTGTACGGCGCCTCGACCGGCATCATGGTCGGGATCATCTTCTTCTTGACGGCGTTCTCGAAAAGCTGCGCCTCGAGTACGCCAAGCATGTCGTTGCGGCTCTCGACGCTGCGCGAGAGGCTCACCAGCTTCTCGCCGAAATCCTGGAGGGACAGGTTTTGCGCGGGAAGCAGCGTGGGCTGCGCCCCGCCCAGGCCCGGCGCCTCTGTCAGCCGGAACTCCTGCGCCCGCACGCCCGCCAGCGAGGAAAGGCGCTCGCCCAGCGCATCGAGGCGCGTGAGCTGCGCCTGCATCTCGCCCAGCTTCATCGCCATGGCATTGAGGTTCTGCTGGACGAAGGCGCGCGCACGCTCGGCTTCGGCCTCCTGCGCGGCGAGCACGAGCCTGTGCAGGACCGGAATGCGCACCTCGGACGCGTAGCGAAGGCTCAGCCAGTACAGCCCGGCCGTCGACGCGCAAAGCAGCGCGAGCGCGGTCGCCGCGAGCACCGCAAGGTGCGCGAGCGACAGGCTGATCGAACGCGCCTTGGCGAGCCGATCCGAGACCAGGATAATCTGCACGATCTTCCCTCCCGCCTGCTGACTATTCTTCGTGCGCCTACCGAAAATCGACCGGGTCCTCTCGGCCAACGGCGAGCTGCAGCCTGTTCTCGCGAAGGCCCGCGACTTGCGCGCGCTCGGCGGGCTTGTTGACGGGTTCTTCCCGCCGGACCTGGCCCGTCAGGTCCGTGTCGCGAACATCCGGGAGGGGGAGTTGGTGATCGCCGCCGCCAACCCTGCGGCCGCCGCCAAGACTAGGCTGCTGGCCCCGTCCCTGAGTCGCTACTTGGCAACGCAGCGCTGGCAGGTTAATTCAGTTTCCGTACGGGTGCAACCGACCCCCCTGCGAAGACAAGTCACTCAGGGAAAAGGACAAAAGTCTGTGCAATTGTCCACATCGGGCATCGATTCGCTGCGCCGTCTACACGGGCGGATGGGCGATTCCGCCGCCCGGCGCGCGCTGGGCGAGCTGCTCGCCCGGCATGCCGGCAACCAGCAGCCGCTCGCCGAAGAGAAGCAGCAGGAACGCCACCAGCAGAACGAGCGCGATCCGGAATAGGTTCCACGCGTGGCGCAGCCACCTGCGCTCGCCGGTGAACAACCAGAGCACCACGCAGGCGCCGATCGCGATGGCGACCAGCACCGCGAGGATGCGGATGACCAGCACCTACGTGAAGGCGGGCTGCCCGGCGAGGCGGGCGACCGCGGCCGGCGCTTTCTCCGCGCGCTCGAAGACCGCCGTTTCGTAAGCGCCGGCCTCGGCCAGCAGCTTGCGCAGCAGGCGGTTGTTCAAGGCGTGGCCGGACTTGTGGGCGCTGAACGCGCCGAGGATCGGCCTGCCCACGAGGTACAGGTCGCCGACGGCGTCCAGCAGCTTGTGGCGGATGAATTCGTCGGCGAAGCGCAGGCCCTCGGAATTGAGGACGCGGTACTCGTCGAGGACCACCGCGTTGTCCAGCCCGCCGCCCAGGGCAAGTCCGTTCTCCCGCAGGTTCTCGACGTCCTGCATGAAGCCGAAGGTGCGCGCGCGCGAGATTTCCTTCAGGTACGAGGTCTCGGCGAAATCGATGCTGACAGACTGCGTCGAGCGGTCGATCACCGGATGCTTGAAGTCGATGGAAAACGAGAGGCGGTAGCCTTCATACGGTTCGAAGCGCGCCCATTTATCGCCCTCGGCGACCTCGACCCGGCGCAGCACGCGCAGGAATTTCTTGGGCGCGGCCTGCTCTTCGAGGCCGGCCTGCTGGATGAGCAGCACGAACGGCGCGGCGCTTCCGTCCATGATGGGCAGCTCCGGAGCGTCCACGTCCACGAAGACGTTGTCCACGCCGAGCCCGCCGAGCGCGGACATCAGGTGCTCGACGGTATAGATCCTGGCCTCCCCCTTCACCAGGCACGAAGACAGGCGCGTCTCGCCGACCGCATCGGCGCGCGCGGGGAGGTCCACGGGCTGCGGCAGGTCAACGCGCCGGAACATCACACCCGTATCGACGGGCGCCGGGCGCAGCGTGATGCGCGACTTCTTTCCGGTGTGCAATCCGACCCCGGATGCGGACACGGAGGACTTGAGGGTGCGTTGCCGCAGCATGAGCTAAGTACTTGGAGGGACGGGCATTCTACAGCAAAGGGCAGGCCGCCCCCCGGCAAGGGAAAGGGCGACCTGCAACCTTCGCGAGTTGCGGCTAGTCGGCCTGCTTGCGCAGGAAAGCGGGGATGTCGTACTTGTCCACGCCCGACTGCTGGAGCGCCTCGACCTGCGACGCACGATTGCGGCGGATGACCGCCGGCGCATCGAGCTGGTTGTAGTCCACCCCGCTCGGCGGATTGCCGTACGCCGGCATGTTGTCGGTCCCCGTCTTCTGGCCCGCGACGTTGTTGAGGACGAGCTGCGGCTTGGATTGCCGGGCGGCGTTGGCCATGCCGAGACCGGTAGCCACGACCGTCACGCGCAGCCCGTCTTCCAGCGTGTCGTCGTAGACGCCGCCGTAGATGATGGTCGCGTCCTCCGCGGCGAAGGTGCGGATGATGTTCATCACCTCCTTTGTCTCGCGCAGCTTCAGGCTCGAGCGCGAGGCGGTGATGTTCACCAGCACGCCGCGCGCGCCGGCCAGGTTCACGCCCTCGAGCAGCGGGCAGGCGATCGCCTGCTCGGCCGCGATGCGCGCGCGGTCGATTCCGCTAGCCTGCGCGGAGCCCATCATCGCCATGCCCTGCTCTGACATTACGGTGCGCACGTCCTGGAAGTCGACGTTGACCAGGCCCGGGAGGTTGATGATCTCGGCGATGCCCGCGACGGCGTTGTTCAGCACGTCATCCGCAGCGCGGAAGGCGTCTTCCTGGGTGACGTCCTCGCCGAGCACCTCCTCCAGCTTGTCGTTGAGGATCACGATAAGCGAGTCGGTATGCGGAGCGAGCTCCTCGATGCCGTGCTCCGCGATTTTCATCCGCTTCGATCCCTCGAACGTGAAAGGCTTGGTAACCACCGCGACGGTGAGGATGCCGAGCGAACGCGCGACTTCCGCGATGACGGGCGCTGCGCCCGTGCCGGTGCCGCCGCCCATGCCGGCCGTTATGAAGACCATGTGCGCCCCGGCGACGGCTTCCTCGATGCGCTCGCGGTCCTCGATCGCCACGGCGCGCGCCTGCTCGGGCTTGGCCCCGGCGCCGAGGCCACTCGATCCGAGCTGGATCTGGTTGCCGGCCTTGTTGCGCGCGAGTACCTGCGCGTCGGTATTCACGACGATGAACTCCACGCCCTGCACGCCCTGGTCGATCATGTGGTTGACGGCATTGCCGCCCGCGCCGCCCACCCCGATCACCTTGATGACCGGGCCGGTCACTTCGCTGTCTACGATCTCGAACATAGTTGGTTTTCTCCTTGCCGTTGGTGTTGCCTAGAAGTTCCTCTGGAACCACTCCCTCATCCGCGCCAGCACGGCCGTAACCGAGCCGCTCTGGCGTGAAAGCTGTCCGTGCTGCACCTGGGATGCGCCCTCCAGCAGCAGGCCCATGCCGGTGGCGAAACGCGGGTTGCGCACGACGTCCGCGAGGCCGCCCTGGTACTTCGGCAGGCCGAGCCGCACGGGCATGTGGAAGATCTCTTCGCCGAGCTCGACCATGCCGTGCATGGTCGAGGAGCCGCCGGTGAGCACGATGCCGCTCGAAAGGAGCTCCTCGAAGCCCGACTCGCGCAGCACCTGCTGGACCAGCGAGTAGAGCTCCTCCACCCTCGGCTCGATCACCTCCGCGAGCGTCTGGCGCGACATGGCGCGCGAGCCGCGCTCGCCGATGCCCGGCACCTCGATCATGTCGTTCGGGTCGGCGAGCTGGCGCAGGGCCATGCCATGGCGCGTCTTGATCGTCTCGGCGTCCACCGTGGGTGTGCGCAAGGCCATGGCGATGTCGTTCGTGATCTGGTCCCCGGCGATGGGGATCACCGCGGTATGGCGGATCGCGCCGTGGGTGAAGATGGCGATGTCGGTCGTGCCGCCGCCGATGTCGAGCAGGCACACGCCGAGGTCCTTCTCGTCCTCCGAAAGCACCGCGCGCGAGGAGGCGAGCGGCTGGAGGATCAGGTCGTTCACCTCCAGGCCGCAGCGGCGCACGCATTTGATGATGTTCTGCGCCGCGGAGA
This sequence comes from Burkholderiales bacterium, assembly GCA_035627155.1. Lineage (GTDB taxonomy): Bacteria > Pseudomonadota > Gammaproteobacteria > Burkholderiales > SG8-39 > SCGC-AG-212-J23. The sequence goes on from DASPMF010000109.1 coordinate 8,670, forward strand.
CGGCGCCGGTGACGATGTGCACCTTGACCTCGAGGCGCACGCCCGACATGCCGATCGGCTCGCGCACGTCCTCCTGGCCGTCGATGATGAACTCCTGGCGCAGCACGTGCAGGATCTGCTGGTCGGTGGGGATGTTGACGGCGCGCGCGGTGTCGATGGCGCGGTCGACGTCGAGGGCGGTGACCTCGCGATCCTTGATCGCCACCATGCCGGTCGAGTTGAAGCTCTTGATGTGGCTGCCGGCGATGCCGACATAGGCGGAGCCGATCTTGCAATCCGCCATGAGCTCGGCCTCCTCCAGCGCGCGCTGGATCGCCGCCACCGTGGCCTCGATGTTCACTACCACGCCCTTCTTCAGGCCCTTGGACTCGTGGCCGCCCATGCCGAGGATCTCGAGCGCGCCGTCGGGCCGCAATTGCGCGACCAGGCAGGCGACCTTGGACGTGCCGATGTCCAGGGCGACGATGAGATCCTTGTCGTCTTTCGCCATCAGCTCCCCTTCGCCTGCAGGCCGGGCACGCGCAACGCGAAGCCGTTCGGATAGCGCAGGTCCACGTACTCGTGCTTTCTTGGAATCGTCTTCAGCGTCGCGTCGAACACCTCGACGAAGCGCTTGAGCCGCGCTTCGGCGACTTCCCCGTCGCGCCCCAGCATGACGTCGAGGCCGCCGGAGAGCCGCAGCTGCCAGGCGAGCCGCGGGGTCAGGACGATGCGCTCCACGCGCATCTCGAGCGGCGCGACGGCCTCGCTGAAGCGGCCGTAGCGCAGCGCGACCTCGTGTTCCGTGCCCGCGGGGCCGACGAAAAGCGGCAGCGTCACGTCGTCGCTCATTCCGGAGAATCGCTCCCCGTAGGTGTTGACGAGGGCGTCGTCGCCCCAGCGCGCGACGGCGACGTGCTCCTCCAGGGTCACGTCGAGGCGGTCCGGCCAGACGCGGCGCACCGAGGCGCGCCGCACCCAGGGAAGCTTCTCCAGGCCGGCCCGCACGTCCGCGGCGGAGACGGCGAAGAAGTTCCCGGTGATGCGGCCGTGCAGCGCGGACTCGACATCGTCGCGGGTCGTCTTCTCCAGCGCGTTCGCGACCGTCACCTCGCGCACCGGGAAGAGATCGGAGTGCACGAGCGCCCAGATTCCCGCGGCCGCGAAGAGGAACATCGCGACCCCGACCAGGGCGCCGGCGAGGAGGTTGAGAAGGCGCGGGCTATCCCACATGCGCGCTCCGTGTGGAGCCGGAGAATCCGGCTGACTGCAGGATCTTCACGCACAGGTCCTCGTAGGAGATGCCCACCGCCTTGGCCGCCATGGGCACGAGCGAGTGACCGGTCATGCCAGGCGCGGTGTTGACCTCGAGGAGGTACGGGCTGCCGCCCTGGTCGAGCATCAGGTCCACGCGGCCCCATCCCGCGCAGCCGACGAGCTGGAACGCCTGGAGGGCGAGCGCCTGCAGCGCTTTCTCCTTGTCGTGGGCAAGCCCCGCGGGGCAGTGGTACTTCGTGTCGTCGGTGAAGTACTTGTTCTGGTAGTCGTAGTTGCCCTGTGGCGCCTCGATCCGGATCAGCGGCAGGGGCGCGTCCCCGACGATGCTCGCCGTGTACTCGGGGCCATCGACGAACTGCTCGGCGAGCGCGATGTCGTTGAACTTGCGCGCCGCGAGCTCGTACGCTTCCTTCAGCTGTTCGGGCCGCACGACCTTGGTCAGGCCCAGGGTCGAGCCTTCGTTCGCCGGCTTGACGATGAGCGGCAGGCCCAGATCGCGGGCGACGTCCTCCGGGGTTTCCTTTCCCGTGAGGATCCGGAAGCGCGGCGTGGGCAGGCCGTTGGCGAGCCACACCATCTTCGTGCGCCACTTGTCCATGGCGATCGCCGAGCCCATCACGCCGCTGCCGGTGTACGGAATGCCGAGCACTTCGAGCGCGCCCTGGATCGTGCCGTCTTCGCCGCCGCGGCCGTGCAGGGCGATGAAGCAGCGAGCGAAGCCGTCGCGCTTGAGCTCGTAGAGGTCGCGCTGCGAAGGATCGAATGCATGCGCGTCCACGCCCTTGGAGCGCAGCGCCTCCAGCACGCCCTTCCCGCTGAGGAGCGAGATTTCCCGCTCCGCGGAGCGCCCGCCCATCAGCACAGCGACCTTGCCGAGGCTCATGCCGCCTCCCCGACGATGCGTACTTCCGGAACCAGCTGCACGCCTTGCATGTCGCGCACGCGGCGCTGGACGTCCAGGATGAGCGCTTCGATGTCCGCCGCCGAAGCCGCGCCGTCCGGGTTCACAATGAAGTTCGCGTGCTTCTCCGAGACGCGCGCGCCACCGCGGACGAGGCCCTTCAGCCCGCAGGCCTCGATGAGGCGCGCCGCATGGTCGCCCGGCGGGTTGCGGAACACGCTGCCCGCGTTCGGCAGGTTGAGCGGTTGCGTCGCGATGCGCTTTTCGAGGAAGGCCTTGATCCGGGCGCGCGATGCTTCGCCGTCGCCGGCCGCAAGCCTGAACGCCGCGCCGACGAACCATTCCTCGCGTGCCATCCGAGGCTGGCAGTGCCTGTAGCCGATCTCGAACTCGCGCGGAAGGCGCACATGCAGCACGCCTTGCCGGTCGATCGTCTGCACGCTGTCCACGATGTTCCAGGTCTCGCCGCCGTAGCAACCGGCGTTCATCGCGAGCGCGCCGCCGACGGTTCCCGGAATCCCGGCCAGGAACTCGGCGCCGGCAAGGCCGTGCCGCGCGGCGAACCGCGCGACCTTGGGCGCGGCGACGCCGGCGAGGGCATGGATCCGCCCCTCGACCAGGTCGGGGTGCAGCTTGGCCGTGTGAAGCGCGATCACGGTGCCGCGGAAACCGCCGTCCCGCACGAGCAGGTTGGACCCCAGGCCGGCGAAGAGCAGCGGCTCCGCCGGTGCGACGGAACGCATGAAGAGCTGAAGGTCCTCGAGGTCCGCGGGGACGAAGAAGCGCTCGGCCTTGCCGCCGGCGCGCCAGCTGACGTGGCGGGCCATCGGCTCGTCGCGCAGCAGCTCGCCCCGCAGGCCGCGGAGTTGAAGGAGGTCGGCCATGTTCATGCGCGCATGTCGGGAAGCAGCTCGACGAGCTGCGCCGGAACGTTGCCGATGGAGCCCGCGCCCATGGTCACCACCACGTCGCCGTCCTGCGCCGTGCGCCGGATCGCTTCGGGCATGTCGCCGATCTCCTCGACGTAGAGCGGCTCGACTTTCCCGTACACGCGCAGCGCGCGCGCGAGCGTCCTCGAATCGGCGGCGACGATCGGCGGCTCGCCGGCGGGATACACCTCGGCGAGCAGCACGGCGTCCGCGGTGGATAGGACCTTCACGAAGTCCTCGAAGAGATCGCGCGTGCGCGTGTAGCGGTGCGGCTGGAATGCGAGGACGAGCCGCCGCCCCGGGAAGGCGCCCCGCGCCGCCTCGAGCGTCGCGGCCATCTCCGCCGGGTGGTGGCCGTAGTCGTCGATCAGCGTAAAGCGGCCACCGGCCGGAAGGGCGAGCTCGCCGTGCCCCTGGAAGCGGCGGCCGACGCCGCCGAACCCTGCGAGGCCCTTGAGGATCCCCTCGTCCGCGACGCCGAGCTCCGTCGCCACCGCGATCGCGGCGAGCGCGTTCAGCACGTTGTGGCGCCCCGGCAGGTTGAGCGCCACGTCGAGCGCGCTGGCCTGCGGACGGTGCGCGCGAAAGCGCATCCGGGCCCCTTCGGCGCGGATGTTCTCGGCGCGGAACATCGCCTCCGGCGTCGTTCCGTAGGTCAGCACCGGCTTCGTCACGGCCGGCACGATGCCGCGCACATGCTCGTCGTCGACACAGAGGATGGCCGCGCCGTAGAACGGCAGGTTCTGCAGGAACTGGACGAACGCCTGCTTCAGCCGCTCGAAGTCGTGCTGGTAGGTGTCCATGTGGTCCTGGTCGATGTTCGTGACGACGGCGACCACCGGCTGCAGGTGCAGGAACGAAGCATCCGACTCGTCGGCTTCCGCGACGATGAAATCGCCCGCGCCGAGGCGGGCGTTCGAGCCGGCGGCGATGAGGCGGCCGCCGATGACGAAGGTCGGGTCCAGGCCCCCTTCGGCGAGCACGTTCGCCACCAGGCTCGTCGTCGTCGTCTTGCCGTGCGTCCCGGCGATGGCGATGCCCTGCTTCAGGCGCATCAGCTCGGCCAGCATGAGGGCGCGCGGTACGACGGGCACGCGCTTCGCGCGCGCCGCGACGACTTCGGGGTTGTCGGCTTGCACGGCGGTGGAAACCACGACCGCGTCCGCGCCCTCGATGTTGGCGGCATCGTGCCTGTAGGCGATGCGCGCCTTCAGGCGCTCGAGGCGCTTGGTCGCGGCATTGGACGCGAGGTCCGAGCCGCTTACCTCGTAGCCGAGGGTGAGCAGCACCTCGGCGATGCCGCTCATTCCGGAGCCGCCGATGCCTACGAAGTGCAGCCGGCGCACCTTGTGCCTCATCGCGCGGCCCTTTCCGCCGCCTGCGCGGCGAGCTGCACGCACCGCTGCGCGACGAGCCTGGCCGCGTCGGGCTTGCCGAGGGCGCGGGCCTTGCGGGCCATCTCGAGGAGCTTCGCCCGGTCGAGGGAACCGATGAGCGATGCCAGCTTCTCCGGCGTGAGCTCGCGCTGCGGCACGAGGACCGCCGCCCCCCGCTCTGCGAGGAAGCGGGCGTTGGCCGTCTGGTGGTCGTCCACCGCGTGCGGGAACGGCACGAGGACGCTCGCCACGCCGCCGGCCGAGAGCTCCGCGATGGTGACCGCCCCGGCGCGGCAGATGACGAGGTCCGCCTCCGCGTAGCGGCGCGCCATGTCCTGGATGAAAGGGACGAGCTCGCCCTGCACCTTCTGCGCTTCGTAGTTGCCCTTCAGGGTCTCGAGATGCTTCTCGCCCGCCTGGTGAACCACCATCGGCTTCTCCGGGAGAAGCGCGAGCGCCCTGGGCACCGCCTCGTTCAGCGCCTGCGCGCCCAGGCTTCCGCCGACTACGAGGACGCGCAGCGGGCCGCTGCGTCCCTCGAACCGTTCCTCGGGCTGCGCGATCGCGGCAATGTCGGCGCGCACCGGGTTGCCGGTCCACTC
>DASPMF010000110.1:0-4989 GCA_035627155.1 Burkholderiales bacterium
GAGGCGACGCTGAGGGAAGCCGTTGCGGCCGCCGGCCCGAAGCAGGAGGAGGTGCGCCAGCACCTCGACGGCATCCGCTCGCCGCGACGCGTGCCGGTCGAGCCGGCCCGGCCGTCGCTGCGCCGCAAGGGCTAGCGCCGCGCGGCGAGCGCCGACACCGCGATCGCCGCCACGAAGAGCGGGACGCTGACGAGGGCGAGCGACTGGTAGGCCGCCACGCCGGTGGAATGCGCAAGGATCAGCCCGCCGATCGCCGGGCCGACCGCCTGGCCCAGGTAGAGCGCCGAAGAGTTGAGCGCGACCGACACCGACGCCTGCTGCGGCGCGAGCGCCGCGAGGCGCGCCTGCTGCGCGCCGTTCGCCGCGAAGCAGCCCAGTCCCCACAGGAAGAGCACCAGCGCGTAGAGCGCGGTCGAGCCGACCGCCCAGGGCCACACGAGGTGCGCGGCGAGCATGCAGAGCATCGCGGCCAGCGCCACGTTGTGCGCGCCGGCCTTGTCCATGAAGCGCGCCGCGAGCACGTTGCCGAGCACGCCTACCGCCCCGAAGGCGGTGAGGAGGATGCCGAGCTTCTCCGGCGAGGCGTCGAGGTACGTGGTCGTGGCCGGGACGATGTAGGCGAGGATCACGAACTGCGGGGCGCTCTGCAGGAACGTCACCGCGATGAGCGCGAGCAGCATGCGGTTGCCGAGGATCGCCTTCCACATGCGCACGTCGACCGGCTGCACGTTGAGCCCCGCCGGCACGTAGCGCCAGACGCCGATCGCCGAGACCACCGCCCCCGCGGCGACGAGCAGGTAGCCGAAGCGCCAGCCCAGCTTCGCCGCGATGTAGGCGCCGAGGGAGACGCCGATCACGGAAGCGAGGGACCAGCCGAGGAACACGAACGCGATCGCGCGGCCGCGCTTCTCCGGCGCGACGAGGAGCGCCGCCGTCGCCGCCGCCTGCGCGGTGAACAGCGCGGCGCCGAAGGACGTGAGGACGCGGGCCACGAGCATCGGCGCGAACGAGGAGACGAGCGCCGCGGCGACGTGGCCGGCGACGTAGAGGAGCTGCATCGAGAAAAGGAGCTTGCGGCGGTCGAAGCGGCTGGTCGCGCCCGCGAGGAGCGGCGCGCTGATGCACACCGTGAACGCGAACGCGCTCACCAGCTGTCCGGCGACCGGCAGGCCGACCTGCAGGTCCTCTGCGAGCGCGGGCAGCATGCCCGGCACCACCAGCGTGCCGGTGCCGATGATGAAGTTGCCGAAGCAGAGCGCGACGAGGGCCGCGGGCATGATGGGCCGCGAGTATGGGGCCGGCGGCCCGTCAAGACTACATTTGCAAGAAATCGCCCTGCGGTCTTGCCCTGCATGCGAAGCGCCCCTTCCTTCAGAATGCGCCAAGGGAGGGATGGGATGGGAAAGACCGGATTGTTCCTGCTTGCGCTCGCGGCCTTCTGCGCCCACGCGCAGGCGCCGCAGCCGCCGGAGCCTGAGAACTACCTTCCGGAACCGCTCTTCGTGCAGCCCGGCGAGCTCTACACCGACGAGCAGATGGTGAGGATGGGCGTGCGCGCCGAGCCGGTGCTGCTCAACAACCGCGGCGTGGAGCTGCACAAGGCCGGCGACCTCGCAGGAGCGCGGCGCGCGTACGAGGAGGCGTTGGGCGAAGCGCAGAAGGCTGCCGCCGCGGCGGGCCACATGGCTCCCGTCCACCAGACCCGCAAGCCGCAGATCGCCGCCAACCTGGGCCTTGTGCGATGGCAGCTCGGCGACGCGGCCGGCGCGGTCGACGCGTTCCGGACGGCGCTCGCGGAGCGCGCGGCCTACGAAGGCAGCATCTACGACCCGTACAACACCGAGCGGGCGGCGCTCGGCAAGGCGCGCATCTTCGGCACGGAGGCGGACGTCATCATGACGCTCGCGCGCCACGCGGGCGCCCTCGACATGGCGCTGGTCGCCCTGCTCGAGCGCAAAGGGATCGTCCTCGAGCGCCAGGCGCTCGCGCTGGCGAGCATGCGCCGCGGCATCCATGCCTCGGGCGAGGCGGCCGCGCGGCAGCTGCTGGCGGCCTACGAGGCCGCCACGGCGGAACGCGCCGCGCTCGCGGGCCAGCCGATCGGCAGCGCCGCGGAGGAAGCCGCGAGGCGCGTGCGCGCGGAGGAGCTGGAGGCGCGCATCCGGACCATGCAGCGGGAGCTGTCGGTGCAGCAGGCGGTGCGCGCGGCGCAGCCCGGGTTCCTGGACATGCTGCGCCTGGGCATCGAGCGAGACGGCAGCGCGATGGCCGAGCGCCAGCAGCGCCGGATCCAGGAGCGCTCGAGCGCCGGACGCGAGAGCCTCCTGCGCCGTGTGCAGGAGAACATTCCCGCCGGCGCGGTGCTGGTCGAGATGGCGCGGTACCGGCCCTTCGACCCCGCGCAGGCGCTTTCCGAAGCGCGCCGCTTCGGGCCGGCGCGCTACGGCGCCTACCTCCTGTCGCCCGACGGCGCGCCGCAGTACGTGGACCTCGGGGAGGCGGAGCCGCTCGAGCAGCTGGTCGCGGACTTCCGGCGGGCGCTGGCCGACCCGGCAAGGCCTGCGCGCGAGCTCGCGCGGCAGCTCGACGAGCGGCTGATGCGTCCAGTCCGCGCGCGCATCGGCGACACCAACGTCTACGTCGCGCCCGAAGGCGCGCTGAACCTCGTGCCGCTCGCGGCCCTCGTCGACGAGGCGGGGCGCTACCTCCTCGAGCGCTACACCTTCAACTACCTCGCGAGCGGGCGCGACCTGCTCCTGCGCGGCAGCCGCGAGGCGCCGAAGAGCGGGCCGATGGTGATCGCCAACCCGGCTTTCACGCTCGCCGGCGGCGGCGCCGGCGTGAAGGCCGCGGGCACCCGCTCGCTCGATTTCGGCGCGATGAACTTCTCCCCGCTTCCCGGCACGGCGGCCGAGGCGCAGGCGCTGAAGAAGCTGCTGCCGGACGCGACGGTGCTGACCGGCGCCGGCGCCACCGAGTCGGCTGCGAAAGGCGTGCGCGGCCCGAGCATCCTGCATATCGCGACGCACGGCTTCTTCCTCGAGGACGCCGCCGGCGGCGCGGCAGGCGACACGCGCTCGCTGCAGGTCGCCGCCGCCAAGGCGCGCACCGAGGACCCGATGCTGCGCTCCGGGCTTGTCTTCGCCGGCGTGAACGGACTGCGCTCGGGGCGCGACGACGGGGTGCTCACCGCCCTCGAGGCGGCCGCGCTCGACTTGCGCGGCACGAAGCTCGTCGTGCTTTCCGCCTGCGAGACCGGGCTGGGCGAAGTACGCAACGGCGAAGGCGTGTTCGGGCTGCGCCGCGCCTTCGCGGTGGCCGGCGCCGAGACGCTCCTCATGAGCCTGTGGCAGGTCGCCGACGAGGCGACCATGCAGCTGATGGCGCGCTACTACGCGGAAGTGGCGCGGGGTGCGCCGCGCGCCGAGGCGCTGCGGACGGCGCAGCGCGCGCTTCTCGAGGATCCGAAGACCGCCGCGCCGTTCTTCTGGGCCGCCTTCATCTCCGCGGGCGAAGCCGGGCCGCTGTAGCCGCGATTTTCTCCAACCGCTGCACGGGCCGGCGACCATCGTGCAGCCAGCGCGTCGGCGCCTCGGCCGCCGACTGGGTCGCGCGCCTAGGCCTGCGCGCGCGCGGCGCGGAGCGCGTACCAGTCCACGCGCCGCGTGGCGAGCATCACCGAGGCGAGCGCGACGAAGAGGAACACGCTTCCGCCGAGCAGCGAGTAGTCCTCCGCCTTGAGGAGGAGGTAGAGGATCGCGTACACGCCCGCGAGCGCCGCGCCGAAGGCGAACGCGATCGGCCCGCGCAGCACGAAGAAGAGGTAGCCGGTGAGCAGGACGACGCAGGCGAGCGCGGCGGCCGCGTAGGCGTAAGCGAAGGCGATGTGCTCCGAAAGCGCGGTGAGGAGGAGGAAGAACATCGCCAGCGCCAGCCCGACGAGCGCGTATTGCACCGGGTGGATGGGAAGGCGGCGCAGCACCTCGAAGAGGAAGAAGGCGGCGAAGGTGAGGCCGATGAAGAGGAAGCCGTACTTGCCGGCGCGCTCGAGCTGCTGGTAGAGGCCGGCCGGCTCGACGAACGAGACAATGAGGGGCTCGGTGCCCTGCGCGGCGAGGCGCGAGACGCGCCAGCTCGCGCTGAATCCACCCGCGCCGATCTCGTGGCGCTCGGGCAGGAAGCGGCCGAGGAACGAGGGGTGCGGCCAGTCCGCGCGCATCGCCACCGTCGTGTCGGCGCCGCGCGGCGCGATGGCGAGCGACTCGGACCCGCCCAGGTCGAGCGCGAGCGCGAAGTCCAGCGTTGCGGCCCTCGCGCCCGGAAGGAGCGCATGCAGCCCCGCCGCAACCGGCCGGTCGCCCGGCCCGGCGGAGAAGGCGAGGTCCCTTCCATCCACCGACACGGTGGCAGCGCGGATTCCGTGCGGGTCGCTGATGCCGAGCACGAGCCGCGGCACGCCCCAGCGGTAGCGGCTCGTCCCGTCCTCGTGCGGCGCGGTGGCCGGCACGACGAGGCGGCCCTTGGCCTGCAGGCGCGCGCTGTAGAGCCGCGCCTTGTAGAGGCTGCGCTGCTTCTCGGAGATCTCCGCGCCGGCAATCCAGTCCACCGACGCTGCCGGCGCGCGCAGCACCTGCGACTCCTTGCGCTCGATGCGCGTCTCGCGCGGCCTGCCGTCCACCGTCTCGCGCTTCACTTCCGTCCAGTGCCGCTCGTACGGGATGGCCACGTACGGGCCTTCGACGACCTGCCGGTGGCCCCAGCCTTCCGCGATGCCGGCCACCGCCTCGGCGGCGCGCTGCTGCCGCTCGCCGACGAGCTCTCGGATCATGGACACGGGGACGAGCAGCGCGGCAGCCAGCGCGCCGACGACGAGCGCCTTCAGGAACAGGGAATTTTTCATGCCGCGATGCTGCCTCCGGAAAAAGGCGAACCGCGGGCGCGCGGCGGATTATTCAGGGCGCAAGCGGGGACCGGATCCTGACGACGACG
>DASPMF010000111.1:0-6023 GCA_035627155.1 Burkholderiales bacterium
CGAAGGACTTCGCGATCATCTCGGACCTCGACGGCCGCGTCGAGTTCGGCAAGGACTACAAGACCAAGCGCCGCATCGTCGTGCGGAACGAGGAGACGGGGGACGAGCGCGAGTATCTGATCCCGAAGGGCAAGCACCTCGCGGTGCAGGAAGGCGATTATGTCCGTAAGGGCGACGCCCTCATGGACGGCAACCCCGTGCCGCACGATATTCTGCGCGTCATGGGTGTCGAAGCCTTGGCTTACTACCTGATCAAGGAAATTCAGGACGTCTATCGTCTGCAGGGCGTGAAGATCAACGATAAGCACATCGAAGTGATCGTCCGTCAGATGCTGCAGAAGGTCGAGATCATGGACGCCGGCGAGACCACCTTCCTGGTGGGCGAGCAGGTCGACCGCCAGGAGTTCGACGAGGAGAACGAGAAGACCATCGGTGAGGGCCTCAAGCCCGCGCACGGCAAGCCGGTTCTGCAGGGCATCACCAAGGCGTCGCTGCAGACCCGCTCGTTCATCTCGGCGGCGTCGTTCCAGGAAACCACCCGCGTCCTCACGGAAGCGGCGGTCGGCGGCAAGGTCGACAACCTGGAGGGCCTCAAGGAGAACGTCATCGTCGGCCGCCTGATCCCGGCCGGCACGGGCTCCGTGGTCAACCGCCTGAAGCAGATCGCCGCCGAACGCGACAAGGCTGCCGCCATGGCGTCCAGCGACGCCGAGGCGCCGGCCCTGCCGCACCAGGGCGAGAGCACCGCAGCCTAACGGCTGCGGTTGTGGACCGAGAACGGGGCGCGTCCTTCGTGGCGCGCCCTTTTTCTTTGCCCGGCTCCGCGGCTGGCGCACACTGGGGACGTGCCTCTGCCATGTGGAGCCCGCCATGTCCGCCCTGCGCTTCGGCTTCCTGCTGTTCCCGAACGTCACCCAACTTGACCTGACCGGCCCCTTCGAGGTGCTGGCCCGAGTGCCGGGTGCGGAATTGCATCTGGTGTGGAAGACGCGCGATCCGGTGCGCTCCGACTCCGGCCTGACCATCCTGCCGACGACGACCTTCGCCGAGGCGCCGGACTTCGACCTGTTCCTGGTGCCCGGCGGGCCGGGCGTGGACCCGCTGCTCACCGACTCCGACACGCTGGCCTTCGTGCGCCGGCAGGGGGGCGCGGCGAAGCACGTCGTGTCCGTGTGCACTGGGGCCCTGGTGCTCGGCGCCGCCGGGCTTTTGAAGGGGAAGCGAGCGGCCACCCACTGGGCGTCCATGCCGTTCCTGAAGGCGTTCGGCGCCGAGCCGGTGGCCGAGCGGGTCGTGCGGGACGGCAAGCTGTGCACCGGCGGCGGCGTGACCGCCGGCATCGATGTCGGCCTGACGCTGATTGGCGAACTGCTCGGCCGGCCGAAGGGCGAGGCCATCCAGCTGTTCATCGAGTACGCGCCGCATCCGCCCTTCGCCGCCGGCACGCCCGACACGGCGCCGGCGCCGGTGGTCGAGGCGGTCCGCGGCATCCTCGCACCCGCCCTGGAACGGCGCCGCGCCGCCGTAGACGCCGCCGCAAGGGCGCTGAACGAAGCGGGCACCACGTGAGGGGCAACGGTTACCCCGAACTGTCATTTGCGCGCTTGACGGGCTTCCGGGACCCCCATATATTCCGCGCACTTCGGAGAGGGGCTGGTGGTAGGCGGAAGTACGCCTAGACGCTGACCCGCTTGGAACGACATAGCCGCGCCGAAGCTGTTTTCGGACGGCGTCCACTGATAAGCCCGCACGAGGCGTTCACGCTTCGCCGCGGGTTTTTGCATCGTCTGGCTCCGCCAGACGGAACCGCGAACGTCCGGCCTTGTCGGACGTATTGACGCAGGTCCGGCTCCGCCGGGCCGCTTGAAAGGAATGAAGGGCTGAAATGCCGACGATCAACCAGTTGATCCGTAAGCCGCGCGAGCCGCTCGCCGCGCGCAACAAGGTTCCGGCGCTGGAGGCGTGCCCGCAGAAGCGTGGCGTTTGCACCCGCGTCTACACCACCACGCCGAAGAAGCCGAACTCGGCCCTTCGTAAGGTCGCCCGCGTGCGCCTGACCAACGGCTACGAGGTGACCTCGTACATCCCCGGTGAAGGCCACAACCTGCAGGAACACTCGGTCGTCATGATCCGCGGCGGCCGCGTCAAGGACCTTCCGGGTGTCCGCTATCACATCATCCGCGGCACGCTCGATACCCAGGGCGTGAAGGATCGTAAGCAGCGCCGTTCGAAGTACGGCGCGAAGCGTCCGAAGTAAGGAGAATTCACGATGTCCCGTCGTCGTCGCGCCGAGAAGCGTGAGGTCCTGCCGGACGCCAAGTATGGCGACCGCGTGATCACCAAGTTCATGAACTGCCTGATGCTGGACGGCAAGAAGTCCGCCGCCGAGCGCATCGTCTACGGTGCGATGGGCCGCATCGAGGCGAAGACCAAGAACGACCCGGTCCAGGTGTTCCACGATGCCCTCGGCAACGTGAAGCCGCACCTGGAGGTCCGCTCCCGCCGCGTCGGCGGTGCGACCTACCAGGTCCCGGTCGAGGTCCGCTCGGACCGCGCCCAGGCGCTGGCCATCCGCTGGCTGATCTCGGCCGCCCGCGCGCGTTCCGAGAACACCATGATGGAGCGTCTGTCCGGCGAGCTTCTGGACGCGGCCAGCCAGCGCGGCACCGCGGTCAAGAAGCGCGAGGACACCCATCGCATGGCCGAGGCCAACAAGGCGTTCTCGCACTACCGCTGGTAAGGCACCCGGCCGCAGGGACGAGTCATGCCCCGTTCGCACCCACTCGATCGCTATCGTAATATCGGCATCATGGCCCACATCGATGCCGGTAAGACGACGACCACCGAGCGGATTCTGTACTACACCGGAAAGTCCTACAAGATCGGCGAGGTGCACGAAGGCACCGCCGTCATGGACTGGATGGAGCAGGAACAGGAACGGGGCATCACCATCACCTCGGCCGCGACCACCTGCTTCTGGCGCGATCACCGCATCAACATCATCGACACGCCCGGCCACGTCGACTTCACCATCGAAGTCGAACGCAGTCTGCGCGTGCTCGATGGTGCGGTCGCGGTGTTCGATTCGGTCGCGGGCGTGGAGCCGCAGTCGGAAACCGTGTGGCGGCAGGCGGACAAGTACCACGTGCCGCGCATGTGTTTCGTCAACAAGATGGACCGTGTCGGCGCGGACTTCTACCGCACCGTCGGCATGATGGTGGACCGCCTTGGCGCCACGCCGATGGTGCTGCAGCTGCCCATCGGGTCCGAGGCCGACTTCGTCGGCTTGGTCGATCTCGTCGAGAACCGGGCGATCATCTGGAAGGATGAGACGCTGGGCGCCGAGTTCTACCACACCGACATTCCCGACGAATTGACGGATCGCGCCGCCGAGTACCGCGAGCGGCTGGTCGAGATGGCCGTCGAAGTCGACGAAGCCGCCACCGAGCAGTACCTCGTGACCGGCGAGGCGCCCGACGTCGCCACCCTCAAGCGGCTGATCCGCCAGGGCACGACGACCTTCAAGTTCGTTCCCGTGCTGTGCGGCTCCGCCTTCAAGAACAAGGGCGTGCAGCCGATGCTGGACGCCGTCGTCGACTACCTGCCGAGCCCCCTCGACGTCGCGCACATCGTCGGCCACCGGCCGGACGGCGCCACCGAGGAGCGGGCCACCGACGACTCCGCGCCGTTCTCCGGCCTTGCGTTCAAGATCATGACCGATCCGTTCGTCGGGTCGCTGACCTTCGTGCGCATCTATTCCGGCACCGTCGAGACCGGCGGCTACGTGCTGAACTCCGTGAAGGGCGAGCGCGAGCGGGTGGGGCGCATGCTGCTCATGCACGCCAACACGCGCGAGGAGATCAAGGAAGCGAACGCCGGCGACATCGTCGCCTTCGCGTCCCTGAAGTCGACCACCACCGGCGACACCCTCTGCGACCCGGCCAAGCCGATCATCCTGGAGCGGATGGAGTTCCCCGAGCCCGTCATCGAGGTCGCCGTCGAACCCAAGACCAAGGCGGACCAGGAGCGCATGGGCATCGCCCTGCAGCGCCTCGCCCAGGAGGACCCGTCCTTCCGCGTCTCCGTCGACCACGAAAGCGGCCAGACGGTGATCAAGGGAATGGGTGAGCTGCACCTGGAGATCATCGTCGACCGCATGAAGCGCGAGTTCAAGGTGGAGGCCAACGTCGGCGCGCCGCAGGTGGCGTACCGCGAGACCATCACCAAGCGCGCCGAGATCGACTACACGCACAAGAAGCAGACCGGCGGCTCGGGCCAGTTCGCCCGCGTCAAGCTGGTCTTCGAGCCGTTGCCCGTCGGCAGCGGCTTCCAGTTCGAGAACAAGGTCGTCGGCGGGACCGTACCACGCGAGTACGTCCCCGGCGTGCAGAAGGGCCTTGAGGCGTCGAAGGACACCGGCATCATCGCCGGGTTCCCGGTCATCGACTTCAAGGTCGACCTTGTGGACGGCGCCTACCACGACGTCGACTCGTCGGTGCTCGCCTTCGAGATCGCGTCGCGGGCCGCTTTCCGGGAGGGCGTGGCGAAAGCCGGGCCGACCCTGCTCGAGCCGATCATGAAGGTCGAGGTGGTGACACCGGAAGACTACATGGGCGACGTGATCGGCGATTTGAACAGCCGCCGGGGCCAGATCAACGGGATGGACCAGCGTGGGAACGCGCGGGTCGTGACCGCCATGGTGCCGTTGGCCAACATGTTCGGTTATGTGAACACCCTGCGCTCCATGAGCCAGGGGCGTGCCCAGTACACGATGCAGTTTGACCACTACGAGCCGGTGCCGCAGGCCATCGCCGACGACGTTCGCGCGAAGATGGCTTGATCAACCACTCGGATTGAAAACACGGAGAGACAATCATGGCGAAGGCCAAATTCGAGCGGAACAAGCCGCACTGCAACATTGGCACGATCGGCCACGTCGACCACGGCAAGACGTCGCTGACGGCGGCGATCACCAAGGTGCTGGCCGAGAGCGGCGGCGCCACCTTCACCGCCTACGACCAGATCGACAAGGCGCCGGAAGAGAAGGCGCGCGGCATCACCATCTCGACCGCGCACGTGGAGTACGAGACGAGCAACCGTCACTACGCCCACGTCGACTGCCCGGGGCACGCCGACTACGTCAAGAACATGATCACGGGTGCGGCGCAGATGGACGGCGCCATCCTGGTGGTCTCGGCCGCCGACGGCCCGATGCCGCAGACGCGCGAGCACATCCTGCTGGCCCGCCAGGTCGGCGTGCCGGCGCTGTGCGTGTTCATGAACAAGGTCGACATGGTCGACGACCCCGAGCTTCTGGAACTGGTCGAGCTGGAGGTGCGCGAGCTGCTGTCCTCCTACCAGTTCCCCGGCGACGAGATCCCCATCGTCAAGGGCTCGGCGCTGTGCGCGCTGGAGGACCGCAGCCCGGAGATCGGGCGTGACGCGGTGCTGGCGCTGATGGCGGCGGTGGACAGCTACATCCCGCAGCCCGAGCGTCCCAAGGACCGGCCGTTCCTGATGCCGATCGAGGACGTGTTCTCGATCTCCGGCCGCGGCACGGTGGTGACCGGGCGCGTCGAGCGCGGCATCGTCAAGGTCGGCGAGGAGGTCGAGATCGTCGGCCTGCGCGCCACCACCAAGACGACGGTGACCGGCGTCGAGATGTTCCGCAAGCTGCTCGACCAGGGCGAGGCGGGCGACAACATCGGCGCGCTGCTGCGCGGCACCAAGCGCGAGGACGTGGAGCGCGGCCAGGTTCTGGCCAAGCCGGGCTCGATCACGCCGCACACCAAGTTCAAGGCCGAGGCGTACATCCTGACCAAGGAGGAGGGCGGCCGCCACACGCCGTTCTTCTCGAACTACCGGCCGCAGTTCTACTTCCGCACCACCGACGTGACCGGCCAGGTGATCCTGCCGGAAGGCACGGAGATGGTGATGCCGGGCGACAACGTGTCGGTCGAGGTGCAGCTGATCGCCCCCATCGCCATGGACGAAGGCCTGCGCTTCGCCATCCGCGAGGGCGG
>DASPMF010000112.1:0-2078 GCA_035627155.1 Burkholderiales bacterium
GACAAGCTGGGCGAGCGCCTCGCCTTCGAGCGCGGCGGCACGCGACTCTACGACGCGCTCATCGGCAAGTGCGCCCTGCCGCAGGAGGGCCCGGAAGTCGTCTCGCTGGAGAAGCTGCGCCACTTCCGCGAGGATGAAGCCCAGCACTTCGCGCTGGTGCGCGACTGCATTGTGCAGCTGGGCGGCGATCCCACGGCGCAGACGCCGTGCGCCAACCTTGCCGGCATCGAGGCCATGGGCCTCATGCAGGTGGTGACCGATCCGAAGACGACGGTGGTCCAGTCGCTGCACGCGATCCTCGTGGCGGAGCTGGCAGACAATGCCGCCTGGGAAGAGCTGGTGATGCTCGCGCGAGAGATGGGCCAGGAGGAAATGGCCGCGCGTTTCGAGGAAGCCGCGGGACACGAGCGCGAGCATCTCGACCACATCAAGGCCTGGCACCTGGAGGCTACGTTGCAGGAGGCGAACGCGCGGGCCCACTGAAGCGGCCGCGCAAGGAAAAACGCCGGCTGTCGCCGGCGTTTTCCTTTCGTTCCGTTTCCCTTTTCCCTTTCCCCTTCCCCTTTCCCCTGCCTTCAATACCTGATCACCGGGTCATCGGGCATCTGGTGGGTGAGGTCACGCTCGGTACGGGGCGCGATGCCGTACACGCGAGGCTCGTCGCCGCGAGCGCGGCGGCGCGCTTCGCGCGCGGCGCCTTGGCGCGCAGCCATCTCGAAGAGCGGCGTGGGCGTGCGAGCGGTGTTCGCCGCGACGCCAGACCCATTGCCGCCCGTACGCTCTCCATTCACGCCTACGCCGCCGCCGGAGGCGGTGGTGGTGTCCGTGAATCCGGCTGCGATGCCCGCGCTGGGCACGATCGCGCCGCCCTGGAAGGCGCCCGCGGTGTCACCCGGCGTATTTCCGGTACCGAGGTTCTCGCTGCCAGCCGTGATTCCGGGCGACGAGTTGCCGGCGGCCGTGCCGGAGGAAGTCTGGCCGGGCGACTGGCCCAACGCGGCGCCTGTCGGCGCGGCTTCGGGACGGAATTCGGCGGGGAGCTGGTCGACCGGCGTCACGGTGGGCTCCACGGAGCTCGCGCCGGATGCGCTGCCCGCGGACTGCGAAGTCTCTGCCGTAGCCGAAGCCGCGCGCGAAGTGATGCGCGGCTCATTGGCCACCGGGGAGGACGTGCCGCTGGACGCGGTGTTGTCGCTCGTGGTCGCCGTGCAGGTGCTGCCTCCGGTTCCCACGCAGCCGC
Source organism: Burkholderiales bacterium (assembly GCA_035627155.1). GTDB lineage: Bacteria > Pseudomonadota > Gammaproteobacteria > Burkholderiales > SG8-39 > SCGC-AG-212-J23. Next base: position 1,241 of record DASPMF010000112.1, read on the forward strand.
CGACGCCGCTGGTGTTGGCGGCACGGGTGCCGGTCGTGTTGGAAGTGTTGGCATTGGCGGTCGCCGTGGAGCCGCCCGTGCCGGTCGCCGTCCCCGGGACGACGCGAAGCGTGGTTTGCGCCGTCGCCGCGGTGGCGAAGGCGATGACCACGGATGCCGCGATGCACGCGGGTGCGAGGTTGCGCATGGTGAAGCTCCTTTTCCGATCGGATTGGTGCTTCGATCGGTCCGGGCGCGCGTAGGTTGCCCCCGCGCCTAGTCTGTTCGGCCTTCCGCTCAGTCGTCGAATTCTGTAGGCCATTCGCCGAGCGACACGCCCGGCGTGTCCTCGTCGGAGTTCCACGGCTGTCGGTTCCAGGCTTCCATCTCGTTGACCGGGATGCCGTCCTCGTCGATCTCGAGGATGGGCGGCAGCTTGGCACGGCGGAATTCGGCTCTCTGTTTCCTCATGGCGCTTCTCACGTTGTTTTGGGCTGCCTCGAATCTAGAACGGGGCGATGCGGGCGATCCAGTTCAAAGGGCGGAGAACAAAGTAGGACGACGGCTACTTGTGCCGTCGGATCGGAGCGGGGACGCGTCCGGTGCGCCTATACGGCGCCGGCGCGCTTGAGCGCCTTCTCCACCGCGGCAGCGACCTCGCCGTATCCGCGCGCGTTGGGGTGGACGAGGTCGGACTTGAGGCTGCGGTCGGAAAGCACTTCCTTCATCGCCGCTTCGACGAGGTGGACGCCGGCCTGTCTTGCCAGCTCGCCGAAGAAGGGCGGCACCGAAGGCGGCAACGTAGGCTTCGGTGTAGCGAGCAGGACCACCGGGATGCCGCGCGAGCGCGCGAGCTCGA
>DASPMF010000113.1:0-3770 GCA_035627155.1 Burkholderiales bacterium
CGGCGACGCCGACCTTACGTCGAAGTTCGACGAATCGAACATCCAGGCGAAGCTCGGCCTGGCGCAGTTCTCGGCTCCGGCCTACACCTTCGACGTCAGCGTCGACCAGCTGAACGTGGACCAGTATTTCCCGCCGGACAGCAAGCCCGCCGCTGCCGGGGCGCCGGCACCGGCGGAAAAGAAGGGCGGCGAGGTGAAAAAGGACGAAGACACGCCGCTCGACCTCTCGCCTCTGAAGGACCTGAATGCGCATGGCAAGGTCCACGTCGGCGCGCTGCAGGCCCGCGGCCTCCGGCTCGCCAACGTGAAGGCGGACGTCAAGGCGGCGGGCGGGCGCCTCGACGTGCCGCATTCGGCGAACCTCTATGAAGGCTCGATCACCGGCGCGCTCGGCGCGCAGGCGAGCGGCAACCGCGTCACGGTGAAGGAGACCCTGACCGGCGTGTCGGTCGGGCCGCTGCTGCGCGACTTCGCCCAGCAGGACCGCCTGGAAGGCAAGGGCAACGTGAGCCTCGATGTCGCGGGCGCCGGCGCGACGGTGAACGCAATCAAGCGCTCGCTCGACGGATCGGCCAAGGTCCACCTGAAGGACGGCGCGGTGAAGGGGATCGACATCGCCGGATTGCTGCGCAAGGTGAAATCGCTCGGCAAGTCGGACGAAGGCGCCGCCGACGCGAAGCAGAAGACCGACTTCAGCGAGCTGAACGCGACGTTCAAGATCAAGGACGGCGTGGCGCACAACAACGATCTCGACCTCAAGGCGCCGCTCGTGCGCGTCAACGGCGCGGGCACGATCGACATCGGCGCTTCGAGCCTCGACTACACGGTGAAGGCGGCGGTCGTCGCGACGACGAAGGGACAGGGCGGCGCCGGGCTCGAGCAGCTCTCCGGGCTGGCCGTGCCAGTGAAGCTTTCCGGTCCCTTCGATTCCCTGAGCTACAAGGTGGACTACGGCGCCGTGGCCGCGGACCTTGCCAAGTCGAAGGTCGGCGAAAAGGTGGACAAGGCCCGCGAGAAGGTCGAGGACAAGGTGAAGGATCGCCTCAAGGGACTGATGCGCCGCTGATCTCGGCCAGCGCCGCGATCCATTCCGGCGATTCGTTCAGGCAGGGGATATAGCGGAAGACCGTCCCGCCTGCGGCGAGGAAGGCGCCGCGCGCGGCGATGTTGATCTCCTCCAGCGTTTCCAGGCAGTCGCACACGAACCCGGGGCAGACCACGTCGACTTCGTGCGTCCCGGACCGCGCCAGTTCGACGAGTGTCGGCTCGGTGTACGGCCGGAGCCACTTCGCCGCCCCGAAGCGGGACTGGAAGGTGACGAGGTAGTCCGCCGTCCCCAGCGCTTCGGCGAGGAGGCGCGCCGTCTCCACGCACTGCTTCTGGTAAGGATCGCCAAGGTCCACCGCCCGCTGCGGCAGGCCGTGGAAGCTCATGACGAGCCTTTCGGCACGCCCGTGTTGCTGCCAGAAGTTGCGGATGGACGAGGCCAGGGCGCTGATGTAGGCGGGATGCGCGTGGAACTCGCGCACCACCCGGGCGGTCGGGGGAAGCTGCGCCAGGACACTGCCGGTGGTGCTGTCCGAGTACTGTGGGTAAAGCGGCAGTACCAGGGCGCCATCCGTCCATCGCGACGCGATCGACGGCTTGCCGTAGCGCATCGCGTATTCGACGGTCCAGCCGGTCTTCCCGGCCAGCGCGTGCGCCTGCCGCGCGGTATGGACCGCGAGCGGCGAGCCCTCCGGCGTCCAGATCAGCCGGTATTTCGCGGCCGACTTCGCCGGCCGGGTCCTGAGCACGATGCCATGGAGGATCGGCAGCCACAGGAGGCGGGGCAGCGCGACCACCATCGGATCGGAAAGGAACTCGGCGAGGTAGGCGCGCACCGCCTCGGGCGTCGGCGCCGAAGGCGTCCCGAGGTTGACGAGGAGGACGCTCTTCAGTGTTGGCTGAGCGCGCTCGAGAGGAGCTTGGCGGTGATGTCCACGATCGGCACGACGCGGTCGTACGCCATGCGCGTGGGCCCGATGACGCCGACGGTTCCCACCACCTCGCCGTCCACCTTGTAGGGCGAAGTCACCACGCTCACGTCGTCCGGCGCGCCAACGCCCGATTCGCCCCCGATGAAGATCTGCACGCCCTGGCCGCGCAGCGAGAGGTCGAGGATGTGCAGCAGCGAGGTTTTGCGCTCGAGGAGCTCGACGAGCTGCTTGAGGCGCGAGACGTCCTGCGAGATGTCGCGGATCGCGAACAGGTTGCGCTCGCCGGAGATGACGTACTGCTCGCTGCCTTCCGCGAGGGCGTTGCCCGCCTCCAGGGCGGTGCTCATGAGGCCGATCATGTCCTGGCGCAGGTCGCGCACCTCGTTCTGCAAGCGCGAGCGCACGTCCTCGAAGCTCTGCCCCGAGTAGTTCTGGTTGATGAAGTTCGCCGCCTCGACGAGCTCCGAGGCGGAGTGCTCACGGTCTGTGAAGAGGATGCGGTTCTGCACGTCGCCTTCCGGGGTCACGACGATGAGGAGCACGCGCTTCTCGGACAGGCGCAGGAACTCGATGTGCCGGAAGGTGACGGCGCGGCGGCGCGGCGTCATCACCACGCCGGCGAACTGGGTGAGCTGCGAGAGCAGGTTCGACGCGTTGTGGATCACGCGTTGCGGGTTGTCCGGATGGAGATGGCCTTCCAGCTCGCGGAGCTTCTCCGCCTCCAGCTGCCGGACGACGAGCAGCGTGTCGACGAAGAAACGGAAGCCGGCAGGCGTGGGGACGCGGCCGGCGGACGTGTGGGGGCTGGAGATGAAGCCCATCTCCTCGAGATCCGACATGACGTTGCGGATCGTCGCCGGGGAAAGATCGAGGCCGGAGTACTTGGAAAGCGTGCGCGATCCGACCGGCTCGCCTTCCGCAATGTAGCGCTCGATCAGGGTCTTAAGCAGTACCTGTGCGCGCTTGTCGAGCATGAAATGATTGTACACTCGCGCGCATGCCCTCCGCCGCCGTCGAGCCACGCTTCCGCCGCGTCGCTTTGATCGGCAAGCTGAACAGTCCGGAGGTCGAGGCGTCCCTGCAGGAGATGCGCAAGTTCCTGGTCTCGCGCGGCTGCGAGATCGTGGCGGGCGCCGGCGCGGACCTGGCGGTGGTCATCGGCGGCGACGGCACCATGCTCGCCGCGGCGCGCGAGCTGGTCCGCCACCGCATTCCCCTGATCGGCGTCAACCAGGGCCGCGTCGGGTTCATGACCGACATCGGCCACGACGACATGCTCGCCGGCGTGGGCGCGGTGCTGGAGGGGCGCTACTCGATCGAGGAGCGGTCCCTCCTGGACGCCGAGATGTTCAGCGGCGAGCGATCGGTGCGCAAGACCATCGCCCTGAACGAGGCGGTCGTCGGCAAGGGCGCGCAGGGTCGCCTGATCGAGTTCCAACTCTCGATCGACGGCGAGTTCGTCTACAAGTTGCGCGGCGACGGCGTGATCGTCGCCACCCCTACGGGTTCCACCGCTTACGCGCTGTCCGCTCAGGGTCCGATCCTGCATCCGGCCGTGCCCGCGCTCGCGCTCGTGCCGCTCAACCCGCATACCCTTTCGGCGCGTCCGGTGAGCGTGAGCGACCGCAGCGTGATCGAGGTCGCTCTGGTCGGCGCGCTCGATGCGAAGGCCCACTTCGACGGCTTCGAGTCCTACGACATGGAGGAGGGCGACCGCGTTGTGCTGCGCCGTTCCGCGGACGCCGTGCGCTTCGTCCATCCGCCGGGCTACCGCTACTTCGCGACGCTGCG
>DASPMF010000114.1:0-3111 GCA_035627155.1 Burkholderiales bacterium
GCGCGCGACCGACGAGATGGTCGCGCGCTTCGAGCGCGAGGTGCAGCTCGCGAGTAGTTTCTCGCATCCGAACACCGTCGAGATCTTCGACTACGGCCGCACGCGCGACGGCCTGTTCTACTACGCGATGGAGTACCTCGACGGGATGACCATCGCGGAGGCGCTCGCACGCGGCGGCGCCTTCCCCGTCGCGCGCGCGATCCACGTCCTGCGCCAGGTCTGCGCCGGCCTGTCGGAGGCGCACGGCAAGGGGCTGGTCCATCGCGACATCAAGCCCGAGAACATCATGGTCTGCCGCTACGGGGGCGAGCTCGACTTCGTGAAGATCCTCGACTTCGGCCTGGTGAAGAGCCTCTCGCAGGCGCACAGCCGCGACCTCACGCGCAGCCAGCGCATCCTCGGCACGCCGCTCTACATGGCGCCGGAGCGCCTGCGCAACCCCACGGACGTGGACGCGCGCGCCGACATCTACGCCCTCGGCGCGGTGGCTTGGCTCATGCTCGCCGGCAAGCGGATGTTCGAGACGGCGGACGACTTCGCGCTCACCAGCAAGATCCTGAACGAGGAGCCGCCGCGCCTGAGCACCGTCGCAGCGCAGCCCGTGCCGCCGGAGCTCGACCTTCTGGTCACCGCATGCCTGGAGAAGGACCGGGAGAACCGTCCCCACGACGTCGGCGGCCTCATCGAGGCCCTCGACGCGCTCGCGATCGACCACCGCTGGACGCAGCGCGACGCGCAGGCTTGGTGGGCGCGCGAAGACACGAGCGCATCACGCCCGTAGCGATTTGACGACACGCGCGCGCGGTCGCGCGCCGCGCGAAGCTCTGGTTAGAATCGTCGCGGATGCGCCCCGGCACCCGCTACATCCTCGAAGTCAACCCGAAGATCCCGCAGCGCCTCTCGAGGCTCGAGGAGCTCGCAACCAACCTCTGGTACAGCTGGGACCGGCCGACCCGCTCGCTCTTCGCGCGGCTCAATCCCGGCCTCTGGAACGCGATCGGCCACAGCCCGAAGGGCATGCTGAAGCGCGTGGACGAGCAGCGCCTCATCGAGGCCGCCGCGGATCCCGCCTTCCTCGACAGCCTGAACCGCGTGCTCTCGGCCTTCGACGCCTATCACGCCGAGCCACCGTTCAAGCAGAACGGCGGCGGCTTCCGCGCCGAGGATCTCGTGGCGTATTTCTGCGCGGAGTTCGGCGTGCACGAGAGCCTGCCGACCTACTCCGGCGGCCTGGGCATCCTGGCGGGCGACCACTGCAAGGCGGCGAGCGACTTCCAGCTTCCGTTCATCGCCGTGGGCCTGCTGTACCGGCAGGGCTACTTCATCCAGACCGTCGACGCGGAAGGCCGCCAGCGCGCCGAGTATTCGGACTCCGACTTCGACGACCTGCCGATCGAGGCGATGAAGCGCGAGGACGGAACCGAGGTCCGGGTCGTGGTCGACTTCCCCGGCCGCAAGGTCCAGGTCAAGGTCTGGCTGGCAAAGGTCGGCCACGTACGGCTCTACCTGCTTGACACCGACCTTCCCGAGAACAGCGAGCGCGATCGCGGCATCACCCACCGGCTCTACGGCGGCGACCGCACGACCCGCGTCGAGCAGGAAATCGTGCTGGGCGTCGGAGGGGTCCGCGCGCTCGAGGCGCTGGGAATCCGGCCGACCGTATGGCACATCAACGAAGGCCATGCCGCCTTTCTGATCCTCGAGCGCGTGCGCGCGCTCGCAGTCGGCGGCATGACGCTCGACGAAGCGCTGGAGGCGGTCGCCGCCAACACGGTCTTCACCACGCACACGCCGGTGCCCGCCGGACATGACCAGTTCAGCGACCCGACGGTCACGCCGTACCTGGAGAGCGCGTTCGCGCAGGTCGGGCCCGCCGAGGACGTTGCGGCGCTCGCGCGCCCGCCGCACGGCGGCGACTTCAACATGACGGCGCTCGCGATCCGCGGCTCGCGCTACCACAACGGCGTCTCGCGCATCCATGGCGGCGTGTCGGCTCGGATGTTGAAGGACTACTGGCCGCAGGTCCTGCCGGAAGAGAATCCGGTCAGCTATGTGACGAACGGCGTCCACGTCACGACGTTCCTCGCGCCCGAGTGGGCGGAAGTGCTGGAGCGTTACCTCGGCGTAGGGTGGATGCACCGGCTCTCCTACCCTGGCATCTGGGAAAAGATCCGCGACATCCCGGACCACATCTTCTGGAGCGTGCGCCAGGACGTGAAGGCGCGCATGTTCCACATGGTGCGCCACCGGATCGCGCAGCAGCACGAGCGCAACCACGGCAGCACGTCGCACCTCGAGCGCCTGCTGCGATTCGCAAACCCGGCGCGGCCGGACGTGCTGACGATCGGCTTCGGGCGGCGCTTCGCCACCTACAAGCGGGCGACGCTGCTTTTCAACAACCTCGACAACCTGCGCCGCATCCTCTCGGACAAGGACCGGCGCGTGCTCTTCCTCTTCGCCGGCAAGGCGCATCCGGCCGACGAGCCGGGGCAGGAGCTCATCCGCCAGCTCGCGCACATCGCGCGCCAGGAGGAGTTCGAGGGCAAGATCCTCTTCATCGAAGGCTACGACCTGCACATCGCGCGGCGCCTCGTCTCCGGCGTGGACGTCTGGCTGAACAACCCGGTCTATCCGCTCGAAGCCTCCGGCACTTCGGGGATGAAGGCCGGCATGAACGGCGTGATCAACCTCTCCATCCTCGACGGCTGGTGGGACGAGGGCTACGACGGCGAGAACGGATGGGCGATCAAGCCTGCCTCGCCGGACCTCGACCCGCACCGCCGCGACGCCGAGGAAGCGCGCACGCTGTACGAGATCCTCCAGCACCAGGTGGTGCCGCTCTACTACGGACGCGGCGCGGACGGGGCCTTCTCGCCTGAATGGGTGCACATGGCGAAGCGCTCGATGGCCTCCCTGCTCCCGAAGTACGACGCGTCACGCATGCTCGGCGAATACGTCTCGAAGTTCTACCTCCCCGCCTCCCGTCAAGGGCATCGCTATACGGAGCACGGCTATGCGGCCGCGCGCGCCATGGCGGCGTGGAAGGCGCGCGTGCGCAGCGCCTGGCCGGGGGTGCAAGCGAGGCGGGTGGATGCCCCGCGGCAGCGCATC
>DASPMF010000115.1:0-3706 GCA_035627155.1 Burkholderiales bacterium
GCGCCGAGCGACTCCGGCTCGTCCATCTCGCCGTCGCCGCAGAACACCCACACCTTGCGGTTGGCCGTCTGGGCGAGGCCGCGCGCCTCGAGGTACTTGAGGTAGCGCGCCATGTAGATCGCCGTGATCGGGCCCAGGCCCATCGACACGGTCGGGAACTGCCAGAAATCCGGCATGAGCCACGGGTGCGGATACGACGAGATGCCCTTGCCGTCCACTTCGCGGCGGAAGCTCAGCAGCTGCTCCTCGGTCATCCGGCCTTCGAGGAGGGCGCGCGCGTAGACGCCCGGCGAGGAATGGCCCTGGAAGTAGACGAGGTCGCCGCCGTGCCCCTCGTGCGGCGCGTTCCAGAAATGGTTCTGGCCGATGCCGAACATGGTGCCGACGGAGGCGAAGCTCGCGATGTGCCCGCCGAGCTCGTCGTCGGACTTGTTCGCGCGCGCCACCATGACCATCGCGTTCCAGCGGCAATAGGAGCGGATGCGCTCCTCGAGCGCCGCGTCGCCCGGCGAACGCTCCTCCATGTGGGGAGGAATCGTGTTGATGTACGCGGTGTTCGGCGAGAACGGAAGGTGCGCGCCCGAACGGCGCGCCTTGTCGACCAGGCGCTCGAGCAGGAAGTGCGCGCGCTCGGGGCCTTCGTTCTCGAGGACCGCCTCGAGGGCGTCGAGCCATTCCTGCGTCTCGAGCGAATCCGGGTCGTTGGCGGCGGGCGATTGCGGCACTGCGGACATGCGGGCTCCTGGGCTTGTGGCTTCGGATTCTGCTGCGGGGGTCCGGGAAGCTTAATACGGAGCATGTTGATTTGCTAGACTGCGCCGCCCCAATGAGCGCCCAACTTCTGGACGGGAAGTCCCTGGCGGCCTCGATCCGCGCCTCGGTCCGGGAGCGCATCGCGAGCGCGCGCGTGCGGCCCGGGCTGGCGGTGATCCTCGCTGGCGACGATCCAGCCTCGCGCATCTACGTGCGAAACAAGACGCGCGCCTGCGAGGAAGCCGGCGTGCATTCCGTGCAGATCGACTATCCGTCCAGCGTTTCGCAGGACGAGATACTCGCGCGCATCGGCGCGCTGAACGCCGATCCGTCGATCCACGCCCTCCTCGTGCAGCTTCCGCTGCCCAGGCACCTCGACGCGGGGCGCATCCAGCAAGCCGTCTCGCCCGCAAAAGACGCGGACGGCTTCCACGAGGCCAACCTCGGCGCGCTGCTCGCGGGCCGGCCGCGCTTCGTCCCCTGCACGCCGGCTGGAATCCTGCGCATGCTCGATACGGCCGGCATTGCGCTCGCGGGCCGGCACGCTGTGGTGCTGGGCCGCTCCGCCATCGTCGGCAAGCCCCTCGCCCACCTTCTCTTGCAAAGGGATGCGACCGTCACCATCTGCCACTCGAGGACGCGCGATGTCGCGGCGGAGTGCCGCCGCGCCGACGTGCTCATCGCGGCGGTGGGCCGGGCGAAACTCGTCGGCGCCGCGATGGTCAAACCGGGCGCCTGCGTCGTGGACGTGGGCATCAACCGCCTCGCCGACGGGTCGCTTGCGGGCGACGTCGACTTCCATGCCGTAAAGGAAGTCGCCGGCTGGATCACTCCGGTGCCCGGCGGGGTCGGCCCCATGACGATCGCAATGCTTCTGGAAAACTGCCTGCATGCTGCAACCCGTTAATCCTGCAGTTAAGGGTCAAAATCCTCTGCTTGATTTTTCCGGCCTGCCGCGCTTCGCGGAGCTGAAGCCGGAGCACGTCTCGCCCGCGATCGACGAGCTGCTCGCGGAAGGCCGCGCGACGATTGCGGCCGTGGCAGGCGCCGCGCCCACCTGGGACGCGTTCGTCGCGCCGCTCGAGGACGCGAACGAGCGCATCGGGCGCGCGTGGGGGCAGGTGGCGCACCTGCATGCGGTGCTCGACAGTCCGGCGCTTCGCGACGCGTACAACGCCAACCTGCCGAAGCTCACGCAGTACTGGACGGAGCTCGGCCAGAACCAGGCGCTGTTCGAGAAGTACAAGGCGCTCGCCGCGTCCGCGGAATTCCGGTCGCTGTCGCCTGCGCGGCAGCGGATCATCGAGAACGCGGTGCGCGATTTCCGGCTGAGCGGCGCGGATTTGCCGGCGGAGCGCAAGAAGCGCTTCGCCGAGATTCAGGAAGAGCTTTCGCGCCTCGGCGCGAAGTTCTCCGAGAACGTGCTCGACGCGACGAACGCGTTCGCCATCGTGGTCGGCGAGGAGCGTACCGCCGGAATTCCCGGGGACGTGCTGCAGGCCGCGCGCGAGGCGGCGCAGAAGGAAGGAAAGGACGGCTACAAGTTCACGCTGCACGCACCGTCCTACATGCCGGTGCTGCAGTACGCGGACGACCGCGCGTTGCGCGAGACGCTCTACCGCGAAAGCGCGACGCGCGCGTCCGAGTTCGGCAAGCCGGAATGGGACAACACGCCGCTCATCGCGCGCCTCGTCGCCTTGCGGCGCGAGCAGGCGCAGCTCCTCGGCTACGCCAATTTCGCCGAGCTTTCCCTCGTGCCGAAGATGGCCGAGACACCGGCGCACGTGCTGGCGTTCCTCGACGACCTCGCCGCCAGGGCTCGGCCGTTCGCGGAGAAAGACGCAAGGGAGCTGCGCGAGTTCGCCGCGCGGGACCTCGGCATCTCCGAGCTGCAGGCCTGGGATGTCGCCTATGCCTCCGAGAAGCTGCGCGCCGCGCGCTACGCCTTCTCGGACCAGGAAGTGAAGCAGTATTTCCCCGAGGACGTGGTGTTGACGGGCCTCTTCCGCGTCGCCGAGACGCTCTACGGCGTGCGCATCACCGCGGCCCGCGCGCCGGTCTGGCACGAGGACGCGCGCTTCTTCGACGTGCGCGGCGCGGGCGGCGAGCTGGTCGGGCAGTTCTACCTCGACCTCTATGCGCGCGAGACCAAGCGCGGCGGCGCGTGGATGGACGACGCGATCGGCCGGCGCCGCAAGGGCGCGGCCGTGCAGACGCCGGTGGCGTACCTCACGTGCAACTTCTCGCGCCCCATCGGCGGTAAGCCCGCGCTGTTCACGCACGACGAGGTGCTGACGCTCTTCCACGAGTTCGGCCACGGGCTGCACCACCTGCTCACCCGCGTGGAGGACCTCGGCGTCTCCGGCATCGCCGGCGTGGAATGGGACGCGGTCGAGCTGCCGAGCCAGTTCATGGAGAACTTCTGCTGGGAGTGGGACGTGCTGCGCCACATGACCCGCCACGTGGACTCGCGCGCGTCGCTTCCGCGCAGCCTGTTCGACAAGATGGTGGCGGCGAAGAACTTCCAGAGCGGCCTCGCCATGCTGCGCCAGATCGAGTTCTCGGTCTTCGACATGCGGCTGCACTCGGATTTCGACCCGACCGCCGGCCGCACGGCGCTGCAGCTTCTCGAGGAAGTGCGCGACCGCGTCGCGGTCCTTCGCCCGCCGGCGTACAACCGCTTCCCCAACAACTTCTCGCACATCTTCGCGGGCGGCTATGCAGCCGGGTACTACAGCTACAAGTGGGCGGAGGTGCTTTCCGCGGACGCGTACAGCCTGTTCGAGGAAAGCGGTGTCCTCAGCGCCGAGGCAGGGGCGCGGTTCCGTGACGAAATCCTCGCCGTCGGTGGAAGCCGGCCCGCCGCCGAGTCGTTCCGCGCATTTCGCGGCCGCGAGCCGCGCGTCGAGGCGCTGTTGCGCCACAGTGGCATGATAGAGGCATGACGAAAGCA
>DASPMF010000116.1:0-4975 GCA_035627155.1 Burkholderiales bacterium
GCGAGTCGCTGAAGGACCGTATCGGCGACGCCGACTGGAACGCCGACGAGTTCATCCCCAAGGTGGGCAAGCGCGGCGCGGCGATCATCGAGGCGCGCGGGCTCTCCTCCGCGGCCAGCGCGGCCAATGCCGCGATCGACCATGTGCGCGACTGGGTGAACGGCAGCCGCGACGGGGATTGGGTATCGATGGGCATCCCGTCCGACGGCAGCTACGGGATCGCGGAAGGCGTGCTCTACGGCTTCCCGGTGACCTGCAAGGGCGGCGAGTACCAGATCGTCAAGGACCTGGAGGTCAGCGACTTCGCGCGCAAGCGCATGGACGCCACGCTGAAGGAGCTGCACGAGGAGCGCGACGGCATCAAGTCGCTCCTGGGCTAGGCCGTGAGCGCTGGGAAGCGGTTCAGGCAGGCGCTCAGCGAAGAGAAGCCGCTCCAGGTGGTCGGCGCCATCAACGCGTACCACGCGAGGATGGCGAAGCGCGCCGGCTTCAAGGCCATCTATCTGTCCGGCGGCGGCGTGGCGGCCGGCTCCCTCGGGCTGCCGGACCTCGGCATCTCGAACCTGGACGACGTGCTCACCGACATCCGGCGCATCACGGACGTCTGCGACCTGCCGCTGCTCGTGGACGTCGACACCGGCTTCGGCGCGAGCGCCTTCAACGTAGCGCGCACCACCCGCTCGCTCGTCAAGTTCGGCGCGGCCGCGATGCACATCGAGGACCAGGTCGGCGCGAAGCGCTGCGGCCACCGGCCCGGCAAGGAGCTCGTCAGCCCGGAAGAGATGAGCGACCGGATCAAGGCGGCCGTCGACGCGCGAACAGACAAGGACTTCGTCGTGATGGCGCGCACCGATGCGCTGGCGAGCGAAGGCCTGGAGTCTGCAGTTTCCCGGTCCCTCAGGTATGTGGAGGCGGGAGCGGACATGATCTTCCCGGAGGCCATCACCGATCTGCCGATGTACAGGAAGTTTGCCGAGGCGGTGAAGGTGCCTGTGCTCGCGAACATCACGGAGTTCGGCAAGACGCCGCTCTTCACGCTCGACGAGCTGCGCTCGGCGAACGTCGCGATCGCGCTTTACCCGCTCTCGGCGTTCCGCGCGATGAACAAGGCGGCGTGGAACACTTACGAGACCCTCCGCGAGAAGGGCACGCAGAAGGACGTCCTGGGCGCCATGCAGACGCGTGATGAGCTCTACGACTTCCTCGAGTACCACAGCTACGAGAAGAAGCTCGACGAGCTCTTCTCCAGGGAGAAAGCCAAATGAGCGAACTGGTCCTGCCCAAGGCGAAGAAATCGGTGGCGCTGTCCGGCGTCGCCGCTGGCAACACCGCGCTGTGCACCGTGGGGCGCAGCGGCAACGACCTGCACTACCGCGGCTACGACATCCTCGATTTCGCCGACGAGGCGGAGTTCGAGGAAGTGGCGTACCTCCTCGTGCACGAGAAGCTGCCCACGAAGGCCGAGCTGGCCGCCTACAAGAGGAAGCTCCGATCCCTGCGGACGCTTCCGGAGCCGCTCAAGGTCACTTTGGAGCAGCTGCCGAAGACCGCGCACCCGATGGACGTGATGCGCACCGCCGTGTCGGTCCTCGGAACGCTGGAGCCGGAGAAGGAAGACCACGGCGTGGAAGGCGCGCGCAACATCGCCGACCGCCTGATGGCGTGCCTCGGCTCGGCCCTACTCTACTGGCACCACTTCGCCCACTCCGGCACGCGGATCGAAACCCAGACCGACGACGACTCGATCGGCGGGCACTACCTGCACCTCCTCCACCAGGAGAAGCCTTCGACGAGCTGGGTGCGCGCGATGCATACCTCGCTCATCCTCTACGCCGAGCACGAGTTCAACGCCAGCACGTTCACCTGCCGGGTGATCACCGGGACCGGCTCCGACATGTACTCCGCCATCACCGGCGGGATTGGCGCCCTGCGCGGCCCCAAGCACGGCGGCGCCAACGAGGTGTCCGACGAGATCCAGAAGCGCTACCGCAGCGCGGACGAGGCGGAAAAGGACATCCGGGCGCGCATGGCGCGCAAGGAGATCGTCATCGGCTTCGGCCATCCGGTCTACACGACCGGCGACCCGCGCAACAAGGTAATCAAGGCGGTCGCCGAGCGCCTGTCCCGGGAAGCCGGCGACATGACGCAGTTCGAGATTGCCGACCGCATCGAGGCGGTGATGTGGGCCGAGAAGAAGATGTTCGCCAACCTCGACTGGTTCAGCGCGGTGTCTTACAGCAAGATGGGCGTGCCCACGCTCCACTTCACCCCGCTCTTCGTGCTCTCGCGCACCAGCGGCTGGTCGGCCCATGTCATCGAGCAGCGCGCCGACGGCAAGATCATCCGCCCGAGCGCGAGCTACACCGGGCCCGAGAACCGCAAGTGGATCCCACTGGAGCAGCGTTGATGTATGAATCGGACATCACGAAGTTCATGAGGAAGTTCCTCGCGGAGCATCCGGAGGAGCTGGAATCCCAGCGCACCGGCCGCGCGGTGTGGTGGGACAAGAAGCCCGAGGAGCGCTCGCCCGTTCCCTCGATGCGCCACGCCCCCCGCTCCGGCGGCGCCGAGCACACGTTCAAGCCGACGGGAGGCTTCGAATGGAGCTTCGGCGTCGACGACAACTCCCCCCAACTGACCGAGAACAAGAAGGACTGATGTCCAGCCACATCTCCAACGTCCGGCCCAAGCCGGACAAGGTGCTCACGCTGATCGCCGACTACGTGAGCAAGTATTCCGTGAGGAGCGACGAAGCCTACGAGACGGCGCGCTACTGCCTGATGGACACGCTGGGCTGCGGGCTCGAGGCGCTCGAGTATCCCGCCTGCACCAAGCTCCTCGGGCCGATCGACCCGAGCACGGTGACGCCGAACGGCGCCAAGGTGCCGGGGACGCAGTTCCAGCTCGACCCGGTGCAGGCCGCGTTCAACATCGGCGCGATGATCCGCTGGCTGGACTTCAACGACACGTGGCTCGCCGCCGAGTGGGGCCATCCGTCCGACAACCTCGGGGGGATTCTCGCCACGGCGGACTGGCTGTCCCGCAACCAGCAGAAGCCGCTGCTCATGCGCGACGTGCTCACCGCAATGATCAAGGCGCACGAGATCCAGGGCGTGCTCGCGCTCGAGAACAGCTTCAACCGCGTGGGGCTCGACCACGTCGTGCTGGTGAAGGTCGCGTCGACCGCCGTGGTGGCCCAGATGCTGGGCTGCACCTACGACCAGGTCGTCAACGCCGTGTCGCAGGCGTGGGTGGACGGCCAGGCGCTGCGCACCTACCGGCATGCGCCCAACACCGGCTCGAGGAAGAGCTGGGCCGCGGGGGATGCCACGTCCCGCGCGGTGCGCCTGGCCCTCATTTCGAAGACCGGCGAGATGGGCTACCCGTCGGTGCTGACCGCGAAGACCTGGGGCTTCTACGATGTCCTCTTCAAGGGCAAGCCGTTCAGGTTCCAGCGCAAGTTCGGCAGCTACGTGATGGAGAACGTGCTGTTCAAGATCTCCTTCCCGGCCGAGTTCCATTCCCAGACCGCCGTGGAGTGCGCGATGCAGATCCACGAGCAGATGAAGGCGCTCGGGAAGAGCGCGGACGACATCAAGAGCGTCCGGATCCGCACGCACGAGGCGGCGATCCGCATCATCGACAAGCAGGGACCGCTCAACAACCCGGCGGACCGCGACCACTGCATCCAGTACATGGTCGCCATCCCGCTCCTCTTCGGCCGCCTCACCGCGGCGGACTATGAAGACGACGTGGCGAAAGATCCAAGAATAGATTCTTTACGAAAAAAAATAACTTGCATCGAAGACAAGCGGTTTACGCGTGACTACCACGACCCGAAGAAGCGCTCGATCGCCAACGGCCTCACCGTCACCTTCAAGGACGGGAAGAAGCTGAAGGAGGTCGTGGTCGAGTATCCGATCGGCCACAAGCGCCGCCGCAAGGAAGGCATGCCGGTGCTGGTCGAGAAGTTCCGGACCAACCTGGCCCGCCGGCTGCCGGAGTCGCGCCAGAAGGCGATCCTCGAGCTGTGCATGGACGCCGCGCGGCTGCAGAAAACGCCGGTCAACGAGTTCGTCGACCTCTTCGTCGTCTGATCCATTCGGGAACCCTCATGGCCCACGATTTCCAGGACACCCTCCAACCCTTCAAGCACGGCAAGCATTTCTCCCTGCCGGCGCTCGGCAAGAAGCTCGGCCTGAAGGTCGAGCGCCTGCCCGTCTCGATCCGCATCGTGCTCGAGTCGGTGCTGCGCAACTGCGACGGCAAGAAGGTCACCGCGGAGCACGTGGCCCAGCTCGCCGGCTGGAAGCCGGCCGCCGCGCGCGCCGAGGAGATCCCGTTCGTGGTCGCGCGCATCCTGCTGCAGGATTTCACCGGCGTGCCGCTCCTCTGCGACCTCGCGGCGATGCGCGGCGTGGCGGCGAAGATGGGCAAGGACCCGAAGGTCGTCGAGCCGCTCGTGCCGGTCGACCTCGTCGTCGACCACTCGGTGCAGGTCGACCACTACGCGGTGAAGAACGCCCTCGACCTGAACATGAAGCTGGAGTTCAAGCGCAACGAGGAGCGCTACCAGTTCATGAAATGGGGCATGCAGGCGTTCGACACGTTCAAGGTCGTGCCGCCGGGCATCGGTATCTGCCACCAGGTGAACCTGGAATACCTCGCCCCGGGGGTTCACAGGTCCAAGGACGGCGTCTGCTATCCGGACACGCTGGTCGGCACCGACAGCCATACGACGATGGTCAATGGCCTTGGCGTGCTCGGCTGGGGCGTCGGCGGGATCGAGGCGGAAGCGGCCATGCTCGGCCAGCCGGTCAGCATGCTGATTCCCGAAGTCGTCGGCTTCCGGCTCGACGGCCAGCTCAAGGAAGGCATCACCGCCACCGACCTGGTGCTGACAGTCACCCAGATGCTCCGCGCCAAGGGCGTGGTCGGCCGCTTCGTCGAATTCTACGGCCCCGGCCTTGCGGGT
>DASPMF010000117.1:0-5271 GCA_035627155.1 Burkholderiales bacterium
CGCCAGAACCTGCCCTTCGCCGCCCGCGCCTCGACCGAGGGCATCGACAAGGGCGGCTACGTGCTCTCTCATGCCGCGGACCCGCGCGCCGTGCTGATCGCCACCGGCTCGGAGGTTCAGCTCGCCCTCGGCGCACAGAAATTGCTCGCTGCCGAAGGCATCCCGGTCCGTGTCGTGTCCATGCCGTCGACGAGCGTTTTCGACCGCCAAGCGGACGATTACAAAAAATCCGTTTTGTTGGAACAATTGCCGCGCGTCGCGGTCGAGGCGGGCGTCACCGATTTCTGGCGCAAATACGTCGGCCTGGAAGGTGCGGTGGTCGGCATCGACCGCTTCGGGGAATCGGCCCCGGCGGGGGACGTCTTCAAGCACTTCGGCTTCACGGCCGAGAAAGTCGCGGAAGCAGTCAGGAGCACACTCGGATGATCAAGGTAGCCATCAACGGATTCGGACGCATCGGGCGCAACATCCTTCGCGCCCACTATGAAGCGGGCAGGAAGCAGGGCATCCAGTTCGTCGCCATCAACGACCTGGGCGACGCGAAGACGAACGCCCACCTGCTCAAGTACGACACCGTGCACGGGCGCTTCGCGCAGGCGCTGCAGGTCAAGGACAACGCAATCGTGGTGGGCGACGACAGCATCCAGGTCGTGGCGGAGCGAGACCCGGCCAAGCTGCCCTGGAAAGCGCTCGGCGTGGACGTCGTCGTGGAATGCACGGGCCTCTTCACGAGCAAGGCCAAGGCGGGCGCGCACCTGCAGGCCGGCGCGAAGAAGGTGATCATCTCCGCCCCGGGCGAGAAGGACGTCGACCGCACGGTGGTGTACGGCGTGAACCACCAGTCGCTGAAGGCGGCCGACACCGTCATCTCGAACGCCTCGTGCACCACCAACTGCCTTGCGCCGCTCGTCAAGGCGCTCGACGACCGCATCGGCGTGGTGTCGGGCCTTATGAACACGGTGCACTCCTATACCAACGACCAGGTCCTCACGGACGTCTTCCACAAGGACCTGCGCCGCGCCCGCTCCGCGACGCACAACATGATCCCGACCAAAACCGGCGCCGCCGCGGCGGTCGGGCTCGTGCTGCCGCACCTCAACGGCAAGCTCGACGGCTTCTCGATCCGCGTGCCGACCATCAACGTCTCGTTCGTCGACCTCTCCTTCGTGGCGAAGAAGCCCACCAGCGTGGAGGAGGTGAACCAGGCGGTGAAGCAGGCCGCCGAGACGGACCTCAAGGGCGTGCTCGAGTACAGCACCGAGCCGCTCGTGTCCTCGGACTTCAACCACAATCCGGCGAGCTCGATCTTCGACTCCACCCTGACCAAGGTTTCGGAAGGCACGCTGGTCAAGGTCTGCGCCTGGTACGACAACGAGTGGGGTTTCTCGAATCGCATGCTGGACGTCATTTCGGCGCTGATGAACGCCAAGTAGGCGGCATGAGGTTTCGTCGAATGTCGGATGTCGACCTGCGCGGCAAGCGGGTCTTCATCCGGGCGGACCTGAACGTGCCGATCGAGGACGGCCGCATCACCGACGACACGCGCATTCAGGCCTCCGTGCCCGCGATCAGGGCGGCGCTCGACCAGGGGGCGGCGGTGATGGTCACCTCACACCTCGGCCGCCCGAAGGAAGGCGAGCCCCTCAAGCCGGAGGACTCCCTTTCCCCCGTCGCGGCGCGGCTTTCCGCGCTCCTGGACAGGAAGGTCTCCCTGGTCAAGGACTGGGTCGACGGCGTGGAAGTCCAGCCCGGTGAAGTCGTGGTGCTGGAGAACGCGCGCGCAAACAAGGGCGAGAAGAAGGACGACGAGCAGCTCGCCCGTCGCATCGCGTCGCTGTGCGACGTCTACGTGAACGACGCCTTCGGGACCGCGCACCGCGCCGAGGCCACGACGCACGGCGCGGCGCGCTTCGCGAAGATCGCCGTCGCCGGGCCGCTCATGGCGGCGGAGCTCGAGGCGCTCGGCAAGGCGCTCGCCGCGCCGAAGCGGCCGCTCATAGCGATCGTGGCGGGCTCCAAGGTCTCCACCAAGCTGACAGTCCTCGCCGAGCTGGCGAGGAAGGTGGATCGCCTCATCGTCGGCGGCGGCATCGCCAACACCTTCCTCCTCGCCGCCGGCAAGCCGATCGGCAAGTCGCTCGCCGAGCCGGACCTCGTGGACGAGGCGAAGAAGCTGCTCGCCGGCGGCAAGGTGCCTCTGCCCACCGACGTCGTGGTCTCCACCAGCTTCGAGGGCGATCCGACCGTCCGGCGCGTGGAGGACGTGAAGGCGGACGAGATGATCCTGGACATCGGTCCCCGTACCGCCGAGGCGTACGCGAAGGAGGTCCGGGGCGCCGGCACGGTGGTGTGGAACGGGCCCGTGGGCGTGTTCGAGAAGGACGCCTTCGCCCAGGGCACGAAGGTCCTGGGCGAAGCCATCGCGGCCTCCCGCGCCTTCTCGATCGCGGGCGGCGGCGACACGGTCGCGGCGATCAACCGGTTCGGTCTCGCCGGCGGCGTGGACTACATTTCCACCGCGGGCGGCGCGTTCCTGGAATTCCTCGAGGGCAAGACGCTCCCCGCCGTGGCGGCGCTCGAGGCCCGGGCTTCCGTCTGAGAATCCCCAGCTCGATCGTCGGCGCGCGGGCCGGCCCCAGCGAGCACGAGATCGACGCGCGCTGGCTGATGGCCTACAGCGCCGCGCTCGGCGAGACGGATCCGCGCTATTTCGACACCGGCGCGCCGGGCGGCGTGCTTGCGCACCCGCTCTTCCCGGTGTGCTACGAGTGGCCGGTCTCGCGGCCGATCCGCCAGATCCCCGAGCTGCGCGAGTTCTTCCCGCGCCTCGTCCACGCCGAGCACGACCTCGTGCTGCACCGCCCCGTGCGCCAGGGCGACCGCCTGAGCACGCAGGTGCACATCGCGTCGGTCGAGCAGAGGAAGCCGGGCGCCTTCGTCGTGTTCCGCTTCGAGACACAGGACGCGCAAGGCGCCCCGGTCTCGACCACCGACTTCGGCGTGCTGTACCGCGGCACCGAAGTGGACGGTCCCGAGCGCGGCACGCCGATGCAGATCCCGCCGTCGGAGCAGAAGCTTGAGAGGCTCGGATCCGTCGAGGTGGCCGGCAACGCCGCGCACGTCTACACCGAGTGCGCGCGGATCTGGAACCCGATCCACACCGACATCGCCCACGCCCGCGCGGCCGGGCTGCCCGGAATCATCCTGCACGGCACCGCGACGCTCGCGCTGTCGCTTTCCAGACTTTTGAATGGAATCGACCCCCGCAAAGTGCGCCGCATCCGCTGCCGCTTCAGCGGCATGGTGCTCATGCCCTCGACGCTGGAGATCTTCGCGGCGCCAGAAAAGTCCAAACTGCTCTTTGAAGCCCGGAAAGCCGGAGGCG
The DNA here is from genome assembly GCA_035627155.1 of Burkholderiales bacterium. Lineage (GTDB taxonomy): Bacteria > Pseudomonadota > Gammaproteobacteria > Burkholderiales > SG8-39 > SCGC-AG-212-J23. Next base: position 3,386 of record DASPMF010000117.1, read on the forward strand.
AAGCGGTGATTTCGCGGGCCAGCATCGAGCTCGATGGTTGAGCATTTCTCCGTCGCGACCCCGGGCCGCGGGTTGCACGAGATTACCGGCCAGGTCCGGGCCGCCGTGACGAAGGCGGGGATCGAGGCGGGCCTTTGTACGGTGTTCGTGCGCCACACCTCGGCGAGCCTGGTGATCCAGGAAAATGCCGACCCGTCGGCCCGGCGCGACCTCGAGCGCTGGCTCGACCGGCTGGTCCCCGACGGCGATCCGTTCTACCGGCACGACGCCGAGGGACCGGACGACATGCCCGGGCACATCAAGGCCGCGCTGACGGCGACATCGATCTCCATTCCGGTCTTCCGCAACGAGCTGGCCCTGGGCCAGTGGCAGGGCATCTACCTCTGGGAGCACCGCACCCGCGGCTCGCGGCGCGAGGTGGTCTTGCACATCGGCGCCTAAAGCCTATATAACGTTCGCCTTCCTCATGCTGCGCTCCACGAAGATCGTCGCAACCCTCGGCCCCGCTTCGAGCGACCCCGCCGTGCTCGAGCGCATGGTGCGCGCCGGCGTGGACGTGGTGCGGCTCAATTTCTCGCACGGTACGGCGGCGGACCACGAAAAGCGCGCGGAGCTGGTGCGCGAGATCTCGCGCAAGGCCGGGCGCACCGTCGCCATCATGTGCGACCTGCAGGGGCCGAAGATCCGCGTCGGCAAGTTCAAGGAAGGCAAGGTCACGCTGGAGAAGGGCGCGGCCTTCATCCTCGACGCGAGCTGCGACGCGGGCGACATCGGGCGCTCGGGCCTCGACTACAAGGAGCTGCCGCGCGACGTGAACGAGGGCGACGTGCTGCTCCTCGACGACGGCAAGATCGTCCTCGAGGTGACCGGCGTGCGCGGCGACGAGGTGCACACGAAAGTGCGCCATGGCGGCGTGCTCTCGAACAACAAGGGCATCAACCGCCAGGGCGGCGGCCTCACCGCGCCGGCGCTCACCGCAAAGGACATGGAGGACATCAAGACGGCGGCGAAGATCCAGGCCGACTACCTCGCGGTGTCCTTTCCCAAGACGGGCGCGGACATGTACATGGCGCGCGAGCTGATGCGCGCCGCGGGCGGCAAGGCCTTCCTCATCGCCAAGATCGAGCGCGCGGAGGCGGTCGGCGAAGCGGCGCTGGTGGACATCATGCGCGGCTCCGACGGCATCATGGTCGCGCGCGGCGACCTTGCCGTGGAAGTCGGCGACGCCTCGGTGCCGGCGCTGCAGAAGAAGATGATCCGCCTCGCGCGCGAGCACAACAAGCTCACCATCACGGCCACGCAGATGATGGAGTCGATGATCTCGAGCCCCGTGCCGACGCGCGCCGAGGTCTCGGACGTGGCGAACGCGGTGCTGGACGGCACCGACGCGGTGATGCTTTCGGCCGAGACGGCGAGCGGCAAGTACCCGGTCGAGGTGGTGGAGGCGATGGACCGCATCTGCCTCGAGGCGGAGCAGACCCAGCCGCTCAACCTCGAGCAGGACTTCCTCAACCGCGTGTTCACCCGCGTGGACCAGTCGATCGCGATGGCGGCGCTCTTCACCGCCTACCACCTCAAGGTGAAGGTGATCGCCGCGCTCACCGAATCGGGCTCCACGGCGCTGTGGATGAGCCGCCTGAACTGCGGCGTGCCCATCTATGCGCTGACCTCGCAGACCGGCACGCGATACAAGTGCGCGCTGTTCCGCGACGTCTCGCCGCTGATGGTCAAGTACGTCGGGCACGACCGCGAGGAGCTCCTGCAGGAAGCCGAGAACGCGCTCGTGCAGAACAACATCGTGAAGGCGGGCGACCTGATCGTGCTGACGATCGGCGAGCCGATCGGCAAGGCGGGCGGCACCAACACGATGAAGATCGTCAAGGTCG
>DASPMF010000118.1:0-4126 GCA_035627155.1 Burkholderiales bacterium
GCGCTCGTCCTCGGCAAGGACATTGCCGGGCACCCCGTGGTGGCAGACCTGGCAAAGATGCCGCACCTTCTCGTGGCCGGCACAACCGGATCGGGCAAGTCCGTCGCGCTAAACGCCATGATCCTGTCGCTGCTGTACAAGGCGGAGCCGCGGCAGGTGCGCCTGATCATGATCGATCCGAAGATGCTGGAGCTTTCGGTCTACCAGGATATTCCGCACCTGCTTGCGCCCGTCGTGATCGACATGAAGCAGGCCGTGAACGCGCTGGCGTGGTGCGTGGCCGAGATGGATCGGCGGTACAAGCTGATGAACTGGCTCGGCGTTCGCAACCTCTCGGGCTTCAACGCGAAGATCGCCGAGGCGGAGAAGCAGGGACGCAAGCTCGAGGATCCGTTCACCATCGAGTCGGGCGAACCGCAGGCGCTGCAGCCGCTTCCGCACATCGTTCTGGTCATCGACGAGCTGGCCGACCTGATGATGGTCATCGGCAAGAAGGTGGAAGAGCTGATTGCGCGCCTTGCGCAGAAGGCCCGCGCGGCCGGCATCCACCTCGTCCTGGCGACCCAGCGCCCGTCCGTCGACGTGATCACGGGTCTCATCAAGGCGAATATCCCGACGCGGATCGCCTTCCAGGTTTCGTCCAAGATCGACTCGCGCACCATCCTTGACCAGTCGGGCGCCGAGGCGCTGCTCGGTATGGGCGACATGCTGTACCTGCCGCCCGGCTCCGGCCTCCCCCAAAGGGTCCACGGTGCATTCGTCGCCGACCACGAGGTGCACAAGGTCGTCGAGCACTTGAAGAGCCTCGCCACGCCGGAATACCTGAGCGAGGTGATCGAACCGCCGCAGGCCGAGGAAGGCACGGAGGGCGGGACAGGCGGGGAACTTACGGGCGAAAAGGACCCGCTGTACGATCAGGCCGTGGAAATCGTCCTCCGCACCCGCCGGCCGTCCATCTCGCTCGTACAGAGGCACCTGCGCATCGGATACAACCGCGCCGCCCGCCTCATCGAGGACATGGAACGGGCCGGAATGGTGTCGCCGATGCAGACCAACGGCAACCGCGAGGTGCTCGCTCCGGCCAAGGCGGAGTAGCGCCGGTGCGCCTGCTCGTCGCGCTGCTCTTCCTCCTTTCAACCGCAGCCCACGCCTCGAGCATCGACCGCTTCAAGGCGTTCGTGCGCTCCACGCAGGCTGCGAGCGCCCAGTTCGAGCAGAAGGTGCACGATCGCTCGGGGAGGCTTGTCCAGGAGTCGAAGGGCCGGTTCGTGTTCCAGCGGCCCGGGCGCTTTCGCTGGATGTACGAAGCACCGGTCAACCAGCTGATCGTCGGCGACGGCGAGCGCGTCTGGATCTACGACCGCGACCTGAACCAGGTGACGGTGCGGCGGATCTCCAAGGCGCTCGGATCGACGCCGGCCGCCCTTCTGGCGGGGAGCGGCGACGTGGAGAAGGCGTTCGATCTTTCGGACGCCGGGGTGCGCGATGGTCTCGAGTGGCTCGAGGCCCGACCACGCGAGCGCGAGGCAGGCTTCGAGCGCGTGCGCATGGGCTTCAGCGCATCGGGGCTGGAAGCGATGGAGCTCACTGACCACTTCGGCCAGACGACTTTCCTGCGCTTCTCGAACCTGAATCGCAACCCGAAGGTGGATCCGCAGGAGTTCCGCTTCAAGCCGCCCCCTGGCGCCGACGTGCTCGGCGAGCAGTAGAAGGTCGGAAGCGCTGGCGTGACCGACCTCTTCGGCAAGGCGGCGGCGGCCGCTCCCCTGGCGGAGGCGATGCGCCCCCAGACTATCGACGAGGTCGTCGGCCAGGCCGCGCTTCTCGGTCCCGGCAAGCCGCTGCGCCTCGCATTCGAGTCTGGCAAGCCGCATTCGATGATCCTCTGGGGGCCGCCGGGCTCGGGCAAGACCACGCTCGCACGGCTGATGGCGAAATCTTTCGACGCGGAGTTCGTCGCGCTCTCGGCCGTGTTTTCCGGCGTGAAGGACATCCGCGAGGCGGTGCAGGCCGCCGAAACGCGGCTTGCGTCCACCGGCCGGCACACGATCCTCTTCGTCGACGAAGTGCACCGCTTCAACAAGGCCCAGCAGGATGCCTTTCTCCCGTATGTGGAGCGCGGCGTGATCACCTTCGTCGGCGCAACGACGGAGAACCCGTCGTTCGAGGTCAACAGCGCCCTGCTGTCCCGGGCCGCGGTGTATGTGCTCGAACCCCTCGCCGCGGCGGACTTGTCGAGCCTGCTTGATCGCACTGGAGCACCCCTTGACGAAGGCGCACGCGAGCGCCTTATCGGCTTCGCAGACGGGGATGCACGCAGGCTCCTGAACGCCGTCGAGGTGCTCCTCAATGCAGCGAAGACTGCGAAGCGCACCGAGGTCGACGCCGAGTTCCTGGAAGCCACGCTCGCGCGCAACCTGCGCCGTTTCGACAAGGGCGGCGAGCAGTTCTACGACCAGATCTCCGCCCTGCACAAGGCGGTTCGCGGCTCGGCGCCCGATGCCGCTCTCTACTGGCTGGTTCGCATGCTCGATGGCGGCGCCGATCCCCTGTATCTCGCGCGCCGGCTGGTCCGGATGGCGGTGGAGGACATCGGCCTCGCCGACCCGCGGGCGCTGAGGTTGTGCCTGGACGCCAGCGAGACCTACGAGCGGCTCGGCAGCCCTGAAGGAGAGCTGGCGCTGGCCGAGGCGGTGATCTACCTTGCGGTGGCGGCGAAATCGAACGCAGTGTACGAAGCCTATAATGCCGCCCGCGCTTTCGTATCCAAAGACACGACCCGTCCCGTTCCCATGCATCTGCGCAATGCGCCGACGCGCCTCATGAAGGACCTCGGCTATGGAAAGGAATACCGCTACGCTCACGACGAAGCGGGCGGTTACGCGGCCGGCGAGCGTTATCTTCCCGAGGGAATGAACGAGGTGACCTGGTACCAGCCTACGGAGCGTGGATTGGAAGCACGCATTCGGGACCGGCTTGCGGAGCTGCGCGCGCTCGATGCGGCCGCACGGAAAAAAGAATGATCGACATCCAGCTGCTGAGAAAGAACCCGCAGGACGCCGCAACGCGCCTTGCCACGCGGGGCGGCAACGTGCTCGACCTGGACGCCTTCCAGCGCCTCGAGAACGCGCGCAAGGAGACCCAGACCTACGTCGAGCAGGCGCAGGCGGCGCGCAACCGGATCGCGAAGGAAGTTGGCCAGGCCAAGGCCAAGGGCCAGGACCCCAGCGCGCTGCTTGCGGAGGGCGAACGATCCAAGGCCCAGCTCGAGGCGTCTGAGAAGAAGCTTGCCGAGATCCAGGCGCAGCTCCAGGAATTCCTGGGCCGGATTCCCAATATCCCTCACGAATCGGTGCCGGTCGGCGCGTCGTCCGATAACAACCGCGAGGAGCGCCGATGGGGCGAGCCCCGGAGCTTCGGCTTCGCCGCCCGCGACCATGTCGACGTAGGCGAGCGCCTTGGCGGCCTGGACTTCGCCACCGGCGCGAAGGTGGCCGGAAGCCGCTTCGTGGTGATGAAAGCCGCGGTCGCCCGCATGCATCGAGCGCTCGCCCAGTTCATGCTCGACGTCCACACGCGAGAGCATGGATATACGGAAGTCTATGCACCGTACATGGTGAGCGCGGCGTGCGCGGACGGCGTCTCCAGCCTCGCCAAGTTCAAGGGCGATCTGTTCAAGCTGGAAGACCGCGACCTCTTCCTCATTCCGACCGCCGAATACCCGGTAACGAACTTCGTGCGCGAGGAGATCGTTCCACTGGAGGCGCTGCCGATCAAGTACGTATGCCACTCGCCCTGTTTCCGGTCCGAAGCGGGTTCGGCGGGCAAGGACACGCGCGGCATGATCCGCAACCACCAGTTCGACAAGGTGGAGATCGTGCAGGTCGTGCATCCGTCGAGATCCTACGCGGCACACGACGAGCTGACCGGACATGCGGAAGCGATCCTGAGGAAGCTGGAGCTTCCGTATCGCGTCGTGACGTTGAGCACCGGCGACATGGGATTCTCCTCGGCGAAGACGTACGACCTCGAAGTGTGGCTGCCGGGGCAGAACGCCTACCGAGAAATCTCATCCTGCTCGAACTTCGAGGCGTTCCAGGCGCGCCGCATGCAGGCCCGCTTTCGC
>DASPMF010000119.1:0-2801 GCA_035627155.1 Burkholderiales bacterium
ATGGTGGAGCCCGAGATCGCCGAAAAAACCGTCCCGGCGACGACCGCCACTACGGCCAGCCGGCCAGGCACCTGGTGGATGAGGCGCTCGATGCCGTCGATCACCTTCGCGGCCAGGCCGGTGTGGAAAAGGATCTCGCCCATCAGGACGAAGAGCGGTATTGGCGTGAGCGAGAAGCTTTTCACCGACGAAACGCTGTTGCGCGCGAGCTGCACCATGCCGGCGTCGCCGCCGAGCCAGATGGAGGCGCCCAGCACGTTGATGGCGATGAAGGCGAAGGCGACGGGCAGCCCCAGGAAAAGCAGAACGGTCGAGCCGCCGAGCATGATCCAAGCCGCAACCTCCCAGCTCATCAGGAGGCGGAGACCGCGTCGGCGCGCGGCGCGCGTTCCGCGTAGTAGAGGCGCCGCATGCGGAAGAGCACCTCGACCGCGAGGAGCGCGAAGGCGATCGGCAGGGGCGCGAGCAGCCACCATTCCGGCGTCACCAGCGTCTTGATCGACAGCGAGCCGGCGGCCCTGCTTGCCGCCGCCATGTGCGCGCCGTACCAGACCATCACGAGGCAGCAGCCGAACGCCAGCGCATCGCACACCCATTCGCAGAGCCAGGCGAGGCGCGGCGGGATTGCGCGGAGCAGGATGTCCACCCGGATGTGCTGGCCGCGGCGCAGCAGCCACGGCGCGGCCATCATCGTGATGAGGTAGAGCATGCCTTCCGAAACCTCGTTGGACCAATCGATCCCGCGCAGTCCGAACATCGGCACGTTGCGCAGCAGCACGTCGGCGCAGATCATCAGCATCATCAGGAAGAGGAGGGCGCAGGCGACGAGCGCCAGGCCCTCCAGCAGCTTCCCGTAGAGCGCCGACACGCGGTCCATCCTTACTTCCCGAACAGCTCCCGCATCTTCGGGCCGTGCTGCGGGCTGGACTTGATGATGCCCGCCCACCCGGTCTCGTACGCCTTCTCGATGAACTGCTTCGCCTGCGCGCCCTCGAAGCGGATCGCCTGGATGCCGGCCGCGGCCTGTTTCTTCACCTCTTCCTCGGTGAACTTCGCCCAGAACGTGTTCTGGGCCTCGAGCGCCAGGGCCTGCTTGGCGAGGTAGTCGCGCTGCTTCGCGGTGAGCTTCTTCCAGCGGTCGAGGTTGACGATGATCGAAACCTCGGCGTCATAGAAGCCCGGATCGACGCGGAACTTGGTCTTGTCCTGCCAGTTAAGGTCGAAGATGCCGCCGATCGGCCAGCCGTAGCCGTCCACGACGCCGCGCTCGAGGGCGGTATAGACCTCCCCCGGAGGCGTGGTGATGACCTGCGCACCCAGCGACTGGAAGAAGTCGCGATACACCGGGGTGATGCGGATCTTCAGGCCGGAGAGGTCCGGCTTGTCGATCTTCTTCGTGAGGTAGATGTGGAAGGGCTGGTTCTCGACCATGCGGGCGAGGTACTGCATGTTTCCCTTCTCGTTCCACACCTTGTTGATGTAGTCGAAGGCGCCGTTCTTGCGCTGCTCGGCCACGAAGATGCGCGTGAGCTTCAGTGCGTCCGCCTCCGGCATCACGTTCGTGTAGAAGGCGCCGGTGGACATCGCCATGTCGACCACGCCCGTCTTCACCGCATTGCCGACCTCGAAGGTCGGGATGGCCTTCGGGCCCCCGATATAGTTGATCTGCAGCACGCCCTTGCCCTCGGCGTTCACGCGCTGGGCCCAGGTCTCCAGGCGCTTCGCGTAGGTGCTGTTCTCGGCGAATGCCGAGACGAGCCGCAGGGTCACTTCCTGTGCTGAAGCGGCCGAGGGAATGGAAGCGGCAAGCGCCGCGATGATCGCAAGTTTCCTCATGGTCTCCTCCTGGTAGGTCGGTCGAGCGTAGGCGGCGGCCTTCCATTTGTCAAATCAATGACATGCATGATATGAATCACTACCGTGAATCTCCAGGACGTCGATCTCAACCTGCTGCGCGCCTTCGACGCGGTCCTGCAGGAGCGTAGCGTTACGGCTGCCGCCGCGCGCCTGCGGCTGACGCAGCCGGCGGTGTCGAATGCGCTCGCTCGCTTGCGCGCGCTCTTCGGCGACCCGTTGTTCGTGCGGACCCCGGGCGGCATGGACGCGACACCGTTCGCGAGGGAGCTCGGCGAGCCGGTGCGGCAGGCGCTGGCGCTGCTGGAGTCAGCCCTTGCGCATGGTCCGGGATTCGACCCCGCAACCTCGTCGCGCGCCTTCCGCTTTTACATGTCCGACCTTGGCCAGATCGAGTTCCTCCCGCCGCTCATCGAGCGGTCGCAAAGCATCGCGCCCGGCGTGCGGCTCGAGGCGGTGGCGCTCGAGGTGGAGGACATTGGGGGTGCGCTTGCGGCCGGGACGCTCGACCTCGCGGTCGGCTTCCTGCCGGGGCTCGGGGCGCCGGTGCGCCGGCTGCAGCTTTTCCGCGACCCGTACGTGTGCCTCATGCGGCGCGACCACCCCATCAAGGCGCTATCCAAAAAGAACTTCCTCGCCGCCTCCCATGCGCTCGTCTCGTACCGCGGCGGCCACCGTGTCATCGAGGAGGCACTCGAGCGAGCCGGCCTCGCACGCCGGATCGCGTTGCGCGTGCCGCATTTCACCGTAGTGCCGATGGTGCTCGAGCGGACCGATCTCATCCTGGTGCTTCCGGAGCGGGTCGCGAAGGTTTTCGAGCGGCAGGGACGCATGAAATACCTGCCGGCGCCGGTTCCCATCCCGCCCGCGGACGTCGGCGTCTTCTGGCACGAGCGGTTCGATGCGGACCCGGGCAACCGCTGGCTGCGCGAGCAGCTCCTGGAGCT
>DASPMF010000120.1:0-9079 GCA_035627155.1 Burkholderiales bacterium
GGACCGCGGCCAGGGCTACGCCTGGGTCTCGGGAGAGATGCAGGAGCACATCGCCGGCCTGTCCGTGCCGGTGCTCGACCCGCGCGGACGGGTGATCGCCGCGCTCAATGCGAGCGTGAACCGCCCGGACGTGGCCGAGAAGGCGCTCATCGCCCGGCTCCTTCCGCGGCTCAAGCGCGCCGCGCAGCAGATGAGCGCCTCGGTCGCCATCACCGGCCGGCCGCCACGCTGATGAGGCCGCTGTTCGAGCCCGCCGCGCTGGGTCCGCTGCGGCTGGCAAACCGCGTCGTCCTTTCGCCGATGACCCGCATGCAGGCGCACGAGGACGGTACGCCGACGGAGGCGATGGCGCGCTACTACGCGCGCTACGCCCGCCACGGCGTGGCGCTCGTCACGACCGAGGCTGCGTACATCGACGACGCGGCGAGCCGCGCCTACTTCAACCAGCCCGGCATGACGGGCCCGCGCCACGCCGCGGGCTGGAAAAGAATCGTCGAGGCAGTGCACGCGGCGGGGCGCCCGATCGTGCTGCAGCTGCAGCACGGCGGACGCCTGAGCGAGCCGGGCCTGCATGCGTGCGCGCTCGGGGCGAGCGGCGAGCCGCCCGCCGGCAGCTCGTGGCAAGGCGGCAAGCCGTACGCGGGTGCGCCGCTGCGCGCGGCGACGCAGCCGGAGCGCGATTCGATCGTGCGCGCCTTCGCTGCCGCAGCTCGCCGGGCGCGGGAATGCGGCTTCGACGGCGTGGAGGTGCACGGCGCGCGCGGCTACCTGCTCGATGAATTCCTCTCCCAGCCCGGCCTCGCGCTCGCGGAACGGCTCGCCATGCCCTGTGCGGTGCTGCGCGCGGTGCGCGAGGCGTTCCCCGCCGGCCTGCTCAGCTTCAACCTTTCGCTCTACAAGATGGATGACGTGAACTACCAGGCCGCGGGCGGAAAGGCGGAAGTCGCCGCCGTCGCGCGGGCGGTCGCGGCGAGCGGGGTGGATGCGCTGCACGTCACGACGCGCCGCGTGCTGCGCGAGGAGCCCTATGGCGAGCCGCTTGCCCGCACCGTGCGCGAGGCGGTTCCCGACGCGGGCCTCATCGTGAACGGCGGCATCCGTACGCTGGAGGACGCCGAGGCCGCGCTGGCGCAGACCGGCGCGCAATGCGTCGCGCTTGCGCGCGCGCTTCTCGCCAACCCGGACTGGATGGAGCGCGCGCGAAGCGGCGCGCCGATGGAGAAATACGCGCCCGGCATGGAAAGGCAACCCTTGGAGTGACCGTCAGGTCGCGTGGTACGCGCGCGCGCGGGCAAGGACCTCTTCGAAGTGGTCCGGCAGCGTCTCGCGCAGCCAGAAGAGCACGGCCTGGGAAGAGGGCAGCTCGCAGCCCAGGCCCTTCCAAGAGGCGAGCGACTGCAGCAGCGTGCCGCGCAGGCCGCCCAGCACTTCCGTGATGGCGCGGTTCACCGCCATGCGGTGGCGCACGTAGTCCTCGGCCGGGATCAAGTGGCTGTGGGCGCAGCACATGTCGTTCAGCACGCCGCCGTAGCCTTGCGGATCGAAGCGGTCGTAGAGGAACGAGCAGAGGAGGGTGACGCCGCGCTTGCCGAGCGTCTCGGTCGCGCCGGCTTCCGCGGCCAGGGCGCTGGCGCGATGGCCCTGGTAGTAGAGCGTGCTGCTGTGCTCGCCCCACCAGCGCACGCCCGGCGCCTCCGGATTCACGGCATGGAGCGTATGCAGGGCGACCTGCTGGAGCTGCTCCGGGTCGACGCGCCCGCCGATGCTCGCCGCGCCGAGCGCCTGGTGGACGTCGGCGAAGGCGAGCTGGCGCCGGTGGGCGGCCGCGGCGGCGTCCACGCCGCGCGCATGCAGCTCCGCGCGGATGCGGTGCCGGTGCTCCTTCGTCCCGGTGAGGATGACCGCTTCGCCGCGGCGCAGGCCCTCGGCGGCGAAATGCGCGACGGCCGCGGCGAGGAAGTCCTGGTTGTCGTAGATCTGGAGGATGTGCGAGCCGCTGCGCGGCGCCGCGAGCGTTTCCTTCCAGGACGAGTTGAGGCTTATAGGAGTAGTGGGTGAAGCCTGCATTGCGCCGCGGAATCTACCAGCTGAGGCGCGCGCCGTATGTCGGCGAAACCGCGACGTGCAAGTTTTTCAGTCAGTTCGCGCGCGCTGCATCGCTGGAGCGACGGCGCGGCGCCGCGTGCCCGGCGCGCTCCTGCGCCGCGCGCCGGTCGTGCTCGGCGAGGATCACATCGATCGCCTTGTCGAACACTTCGCGCGGCGGCCCTGATTTCCCGGAGGTCCAGACCGCGACCTCCATCGGATGCACGTTCAGGAATTTCGCCAGGGCGTCGCGCCCGCCCAGGATGACTTCGCACTGCTGGAGGATGCGGGCGCACATTTCCGCCCAGCGGGGTTTCTGTTCCATCCCCCCGGGCGAGCAAGGAACGTGCTACGGGAAGCGCCGGATTTCCGAGAGGTGCTTCTTCCAGTAGGCGGATTCGAGCCGGTCGCTGCGCACCGTCTTGCCCGAGGAGGGCGCGTGCACGAACATGCCGCGCCCGAGGTAGATGCCGACGTGCGAGTTCTTCCTGCCCTCCTGGTCGAAGAACAGCAGGTCGCCGCGGCGCAGCTCGCTCATGCGCACCGGCCGGGAGGCGGCGCGCTGCGCCGACGTGTCGCGCGGCACGGGCGCGCCCGCCTGGCGGTAGCCGTACTGCACGAGCCCGCTGCAGTCGAAGCCCGAGGGCGTGGCGCCGCCGGCGCGGTACGGCCGGCCGATCATCTTGGCTGCATGGCCTGCGGCGCGATCGGCGAGGGTGGCGGAGACGGGCGCCGTCTTCGCAGTCGGGGCGTTTGCGACGGGGCCGCGCGGTGCGCCGGCGCACCCCGCGACGAGCACCAGGGCGAGGAAGAACGCGGCCTTCAACGCCCCACTTGCCGCACGAACGGGCAGCGCTCGGCCAGCGGCTCGAGACGCTTCTGCACGGTGACGCCGACGAGATAGCGGCAGTCGCGCGTCTTCAGGATGCCGGTATCGGATGAGGAGACGAGGACGCCGGTACTGGTGACCCAGAGGCCAAGCCAGGCGAGCACGAGGACGGCGGCGATTCCGAGGACGAGCTTCATCGCTTCTCCCTTGTTGTTGTCCCGGGATTCTACGGTGCCAGCACGTCCGCGTATTCGGGGGTCTTGTCGAAGACGTAGCGGGCGAACGGGCACAGCGGCAGGAGCTTCACGTTCTCGGCCCGCGCCCATTCGACGGCCGCCTGCACGAGGCGGCGGCTCGCGCCGGTGCCGCGCAGCGCTTCGTCCACGCTGGTGTGGTCGATGATCGCGAGGGACTGCGCGGCGGTGTAGGTCATCTCCGCCATGCGGCGCTCGCCCTGGCGGATGACGAAGGCGCCCCGGTGGCCGGAGCGCTCATGCTGGATTTCTTCGGGCACGGTGGCTGGCTCCCCTTGATCAAGGAGCGAACAGCCCTGCGCGGATGGAATTCCCTAGCGGCGGGTCTGCTTGAGCGTCGGGACGTCGACCCATCCGGCGTACAGCACTTCCTCCGTGTACCCCCTGACCTTCCTGAGGGGGCGCATGAAGCGGAAGAATTTTCGGATGAGCGCCATGACGCATCCTACGATGCGCGAAGATCCTTACACGGGAATTACGAAAGGCTGATCAAAAATGACTTTTGTGATGTACGCGCGCCGCTACAGCCTGCCGCGCACGAGCCACACGCGGCTGCGCTTGCCCGGCTCGAGCGTGCTGTTCACGACCGCGGCGGCGCCGTCCGGGCCGACGGCGAGCTTGCGGGCGAGCAGCCCCTGCTGGCTTCCGTTCCTGCCGCCGGCGGGAGCCGCGCTTCCCGGCACTTCAGCCGGCGCGGTGAAGGCACCGCCGCCGTTGCGCGACACGGTGAAGCCGAGGCCGACCGGCCGCCGGCCCTCGATCCTTTCCCAGACGATGCAGACGTTCCCGTCGCGATCGGCGCCGATCGCGGGAAATCCGGCCGCGTTTCCGGAAACGCGCCGGGGCGGCTCGAAGCTGCGCGCGCCATCGGTCGAGCGCGCATAGACGATGCGGTCCGCCTCGGCATAGGCGAGGTGCAGCACGCCGCGAGGGTCGAGGACGAGCTTCGGCGCGTCCGAAAACGCGGGCCCCGGCCCTACTACCACCGGCTCGCCGAAGCGGGCGCCGCCGTCGGTCGAGCGCGCGACGCGGATGTCGGCGGACGGGTCTTCGCCATGGGTCCACGCGAGGTACAGCGTGTGCCGGGGCCCGGCGGCGAGGGACGGCGCCCGGGCGGGCCGCTCCCGTGAGCCGGCCACCACGCGTGGAGTGGAGAAGATGCCGCCGTCGGGCGAAACGCTGAGGTAGAGCGCGCCCTCGTAGTCGGTCCAGGCGGCATAGACCGCGCCGTCCGAATCGACGGCGAGGTCCAGGCTGCCGTTGTCCCAGACCTCCCGGCTGATGCGTCCCTTGCCGTCGCCGCCCACGGACCGGGACAGGTTGAGCGGCTCCGAGAACGTCGCGCCGCCGTCCTCCGAGCGCGCGAACAGGATGTCGCCGCCGTGCGAGCCGCCGGAGAAGATGATCTCCTGCCAGAGGACGTGCACGCGGCGGGCGTCGTGGGGCGCGAAGGCGATGCGCGGCAGCCACGAGAAGGTATCCGGGCTGCGCGAGACGTTCACGACCTCGCCGCGCGGGCCGCGGAAGAAGACGTCCTTGTCGCCCTGGTGCACCCAGGCGGTCGCGAGCGCGCCGTCCGGCGCGATCGCGACGGCCGGGTCGTCTACGTAGTCGTACCGGGAGTCGTTCTGCTGCCACGGCCCCTTGACGCCGGGACCCGTGGCGAGGGTGACGCTGCCCTCCCACGCCGCGCTTGACGGTGCGGTCGCTGCCGCAAGCGCCAGCGCCGCGAGGAGGGGAGCGGGTCTTGCAGGCAGGGCGCTAGTCGGTCTCGGGCTTCTGACGGTCGCGGCCGATGTTCTTCAGGTCGCCCATGCCTTCCTGCACCTTGCCCTTGGCCTGGTTGCCCAGGCCCTTGGCCTGCTGCTCGGCGTCGCCGGTCATTTCGCCCACTTTCTGCTGCGCCTTGCCGCCGAGGTCCGTGGCCTTGCCCTTGATCTGGTCCTTGTTCATGCCGTGATCTCCTGTTGTGTTGAGGGGAGACCGGGAATCGTGCAGGGGCCGTGCCCGAAAGACCCTACCGCCGGAACCGTTGCCAGGCCGCTTCCTGCTCGGCGAGGAAGCGCGAGATGCGCGTGCGCTCGGCGCTGGGCACGACGAAATCGAGCCAGCCGAGCGACGGATGGCGGAACTCGAACAGCGTGCCGCCGGAGAACGGGTGCAGCTCGGTCGAGTAGCGGGGCGCGTGCAGCGGCTCGTGTACTGGCGGCGGCTCCTCGGCGACCGGCGGCGACATCTCCTCACGGATCTGCGCCAGCACGTTGATGAGGTCCGTCACGTGCTGCGCCGTCCATTCGCGGCGCCCCGGCAGCGTGAACCGCGCGCGCGACTTGTCCTCGTCCAGCCACTCCACCATCACGTTGTACATGCGGCCTCCTTGAGATCGGGGTCAGGCACCGAACTCGAAAAGCCTACTGCCGACTTGCGCTATAAATCCACCTTCCATGTGGCTCACAGTGCGCGAGATCCTCGCCGGAAAGGCGCCTTCCGACGCTCCGGTGACGGTGAAGGGCTGGGTGCGCACGCGGCGTGACTCCAAGGCCGGCTTCTCGTTCGTCCACCTGTCCGACGGGTCGTCGTTCCATCCGGTCCAGGTCGTCGCCGCAAAGGACCTCCCGAACTACGAGAAGGAAATCCTCCACCTCACCTCTGGCTGCGCCATCGAGGCGACGGGGCGGATCGTGCCCTCGCCGGCGAAGGGACAGCCGTTCGAGATGCAGGCGGCCGAGGTCCGGGTGGTCGGATGGGTCGAGGACCCGGACCACTATCCGATCCAGCCCAAGCCGCACACCATGGAGTTCCTGCGCGAGGTGGCGCACCTGCGCCCGCGCACCAACGTGATCGCCGCGACGACGCGCGTGCGCCACACCGTGGCGCAGGCGATCCACCGCTTCTTCCACGAGCGCGGCTTCTTCTGGGTCAACACGCCGATCATCACCTCCTCCGACGCCGAGGGCGCGGGGGCCCTGTTCCGCGTGTCGACGCTCGACTTCGCGAACCTCCACGGCGAGAAGATCGACTGGTCGAGGGATTTCTTCGGCCGCGAGGCCTTCCTCACCGTGTCCGGCCAGCTCAACGTCGAGGCCTACTGCCTGGCGATGAGCAAGGTGTACACGTTCGGCCCGACGTTCCGCGCCGAGAACTCGAACACCAGCCGCCACCTCGCCGAGTTCTGGATGATCGAACCCGAGATTGCTTTTGCCTCGCTGCATGAGAATTCCCTTCTTGCAGAGGAACTGCTGAAGCACACATTCAAGGCGCTGCTCGAGGAGCGGCCCGACGACATGGCGTTCTTCGACGAGCGCATCGAGAAGGGCCTCGTCGCCAAGCTCGAGGGCATCGTGAAGTCCGAATTCGCGCGGATGGACTACGGCGAGGCGATCCGGGTGCTGGAGGCGTCGAAGGAGAAGTTCGAGTTCCCGGTGAAGTGGGGGATGGACCTGCAGTCCGAGCACGAGCGCTACCTCACCGAGAGGCACGCGAAGAAGCCGGTGATCGTGATGAACTACCCGAAGGCGATCAAGGCGTTCTACATGCGCGTGAACGACGACGGGAAGACGGTGGCGGCGATGGACGTCCTCGCTCCCGGCATCGGCGAGATCATCGGCGGCAGCCAGCGCGAGGAACGCCTGGATGTCCTGGACTCGAGAATGCAGGAACTGAAGATCGATGCCGTGCACTACGCCTGGTACAGGGACTTGCGCCGCTACGGCAGCGTGCCCCACGCCGGCTTCGGCCTGGGCTTCGAGCGCACCATCGCATATGTAACGGGACTCTCCAACGTGAGGGACGTGATCCCCTTTCCGCGCACGCCGGGGAACGCCCGCCATTGACGGGGAGGTTGACAGCCGATTTTTTTTGGCCTTAAACTAAACCACATGGTTAAGTATGCGGACGACGAGCTCGACAGCGTGTTCGCCGCGCTCGCGGATCGGACGCGGCGCAGGATCCTCGAGAGCCTGTCCCAGAGGAGCGACGTCGCGGTGAGCGAGCTGGCGGCGCCGCACGACATGTCGCTGCCCGGCTTCATGAAGCACCTGCGGGTGCTCGAGGACGCCGGGCTCGTCGCGCGCAACAAGGAAGGCCGCGTCGTGAGCTGCGGACTGGTCGCGAAGCCGATGCAACCGGCCGCGGCGTGGATGTCGAAGTACGAGAAGTTCTGGAACGAGCGGCTCGACGCGCTCGGCCGTTTTTTGTACCAGCAGGAGGAACTGCAGGCATGGAACAAGCCAAGACCGAAAAGCCCTTCCTCACCATCGACCGGACTTACCCCGTCGCGCCGGAAAAGGTCTGGCGCGCGTGGACCGACCCGGAAGCGCTGAAGCGCTGGTGGGGGCCTGAGCCGGGCACGAGGGTCTCGCTCGTCGAGCTCGACGTGCGGGTCGGCGGGCCCTTCCGCATCGTCTTCGGGCCGACCGGCGCCGAGCACGAAGCGGCCGGCGTCTACCAGGTCGTGGACAAGCCGCGCAAGCTCGCCTTCACCTGGTGCTGGCCCAACAGCACTCCGGAGCGCGTGTCGCTCGTCACGATCCAGTTCATGCCGACCGCCGGCGGGACCGAGCTCCTCTTCCGCCACGACGGCTTCTTCGACCAGGCGGCCGCCGACGGCCACAAGCGCGGCTGGACCGGCGCGTTCGGCAGCCTCGACCAGTACCTCCACTCCCTCTGAAAGGAACGACATGGCCTATGTAGACGGATTCCTGCTCGCGATCCCGAAGAAGAACCGCGAGAAGTACAAGAGGATCGCGCGCCTCGCCGCCAAGGTGTGGATGGAGCACGGCGCGATCGCCTATGTCGAGGCGGTGGCCGACGACGTGAAGCCCGGCAAGCTCACCTCCTTTCCGCAGGCGGTGAAATTGAAGAAGGGCGAGGAAGTCTGGTTCTCGTACATCGTCTACCGCAACCGCGCGGCGCGCGACCGGATCCTGAAGAAGGTGATGGCCGACAAGCGCCTCTCGGCGACGATGCAGCCGGGGGCGATGCCTTTCGACATGAAGCGCATGATCTGGGGCGGGTTCAAGGCTGAGGTCGAGCGATGAGGATCCTCGCCATCAGTGCAGGGTTGCTCGGGCTGGCCATCGTCGGATCGAATGGTCGGCGGCAAGCTCGAGGAAGGCCTCGCCAACCTGAAGCCCCTCGCGGAAAAGCGAGGCGCGCGTGACCGGCCCGGGCCGACCGGCCGAACCGTCGCCTCACCCGATGGTGGAGGAACGAACGCAAGGCAAGTACGGATGGGGGGTCGTGGCGCTCGGCGCGCTGATGGGCTGCGTGGCCGTGGGCGCGTTGATGTCGCTCGCGGTGTTCCTGCAGTCGATCACCGACGCGACCGGCTGGTCGCGCACCGAAGTCTCGAGCGCCATGACGCTCGGGTTCCTGGTGATGGGCGCGGCGGGCTTCGGCTGGGGCGCGCTGAGCGACCGGTTCGGAGCCCGCCCCGTGGTCCTCGCCGGCGCGGTGCTGCTCGGCCTGGGCCTGGTGCTCTCCAGCCGCGCGACGAGCCCGCTCGCGTTCGTCCTCTCGTACGGACTGCTCGTCGGCCTCGCTTCCGGCAGCTTCTTCGTGCCGATGATGGCGCTCGTGACGGCGTGGCTGCCGCAGCGCATGAGCCTGGCCGTGTCGCTCGTGTCGGTCGGCGTGGGCGTCGCGCCGATGACCGTGTCGCCGTTCGCCGCCTGGCTCCTTTCGACCACGGACTGGCGCAGCGCGCAGCTCGCCATCGGCCTCATCGCCTGGGCGCTGCTCATTCCGGCGGCGCTCCTCGTGCGCGCGGCGCCTGCGACCACGTCCACGAAAACCGCTTCCGGTGAGAAACCGATGGGCGCCGGCGCGGCGTTGCGCTCCGCCCCGTTCATCGTGCTTGCGGCGACGTTCTTCGCCTGCTGCGCGACGCACGCCGGGCCGATCTTCCACA
>DASPMF010000121.1:0-3073 GCA_035627155.1 Burkholderiales bacterium
TCCGCCAAAACCTGTCGATCTGGACGCCTTGCGATCGACTAGGGTGAAGCGCCCTTCAGACCTGGAAAGGAGAAGCCATGCCAAGCACCATCCGGCTGCATCGCGTCCTCGCCGCCAAGCCGGAGCGCGTCTACCGCGCCTTCCTCGACCCCGATGCCATGGCCAAGTGGTTGCCGCCGAACGGCTTTACGGGAAAGGTCCACCACATGGACGCCCGTGTGGGCGGCACGCACAGGATGTCCTTCACCAACTTCACGAGCGGAAAGAGCCATTCGTTCGGCGGCCGGTACCTCGAGCTCGTGCCCAACGAGCGGATCCGCTACACGGACAGCTTCGACGACCCGAACCTGCCCGGGGAGATGCAGGTCACAGTAAGCTTAAAGAAGGTCTCGGTCGGAACCGAGCTTTCGGTGGTGCAGGAAGGGGTGCCGGACGTGATTCCTGCCGAGGCCTGCTACCTGGGGTGGCAGGAATCGCTCGCCCAGCTTGCGAAGCTGGTGGAGCCGGAGATCCCGGACTAGCCGTCCTTCTTCTTGTCCGGACGCGGGCCGGTCGGCAGGCCGGCCTTGCGCCACTCGCCGTAGCCGCCTTCCAGGTGGAAGACGTTGGGCAGGCCCATCTCCTTCAGGGTCGCCGCGGCGAGGACGCCGCGCCAGTCGGCCTGGCAGTACAGGATGAAGGTCTTCTTCTCGTCGAACACCGGCTTGTAGTAAGGGCTTTCCGGGTCGACCCAGAACTCGAGCATGCCGCGCGGCGCGTGGAAGGCGCCCGGGATCATGCCCTCGCGCTCGAGCTCGCGGACGTCGCGCAGGTCGACGAAGACGGTCTGAGGATCGGCGAGCCTGGCCTGCGCGTCGTGCGCGCTGATGCCCGGCGCCTTCTTCTCCGCCTCGGCCAGGAGCTGCTTGAAGCCCTTTGTGAGCATGGTCGGTTGGTAACATTGTTTCATGCTGCCTCTATCCGGAGTCAAGGTCGTCGAGTTCTGCCAGGTCGCCGCGGGGCCGTTCTGCGGGATGCTCCTTGCCGATATGGGCGCGGACGTGATCAAGGTCGAGCCGCCCGAGGGCGACGGCCTGCGCCACTGGCCGCCGATCACCGGCGGCTTCTCGGAAAACTTCGCCTCGATCAATCGAAACAAGCGCTCGGTCGCCCTCAACCTGAAGGATCCGGGGCAGCGGGAGGCCGCGCGCCGGCTCGCGCTCTCGGCGGACGTGGTGGTCGAGAACTTCCGCCCGGGGGTGCTGGGCAAGCTGGGCCTGGGCTACGACGCGCTCGCCGCGGAGAAGCCGTCCCTCGTGTACTGCTCCATCTCGGCCTTCGGCCAGAGCGGTCCGCGCTCGCAGGAGGGCGGCTTCGACCTGACCGTGCAGGCGATCGGCGGCGTGATGAGCGTGACGGGCGAGCCGGGCGGCCCGCCGGTGAAGTGCGGCGTCCCCCTCGCGGATTTCGGCGCGGGTCTTTACGCGGCGTTCGCCATCTCCTCGGCGCTGCACGCCGTGCGCCGCGACGGCAAGGGCGACTACATCGACGTCTCGATGCTCGGCGCGACGCTCGGCATGGCGGCGCTGCAGACGAGCGAATACTTCGGAACCGGGCGCGACCCGGTGAAGCTCGGCTCGGCGCACCCGAGGAACGCGCCGTACCAGGCCTTCAGGGCGCAGGACGGGTACTTCGCGATGGCCGCGGGCAACGACCGGCTGTGGAAATCCGTCTGCGCCTGTGTCGGCAAGCCGGAGCTGGAGAAGGACGAGCGATTCCTGACGACGTCGCTGCGGGCGAAGAACCAGGTCGCGCTGAAGGACCTCCTGGAGAAGGCGTTCGCGCTCCAGCCGGTCGCCGCCTGGCTGAAGCTCTTCGCGGATGCGGGCGTGCCGTGCGCGCCGATCAACAGCTACTCGCAGGCGCTCGAGGACGCGCAGGTGAAGCACATGGAATGGGTGCAGCAACTCACGCTCGCGGGCGGCGCGCAGACACGCACGTTCGTCTCGCCGCTGCGCATGCGCGGGCAACGCTTCGGCATCGCGCGCCGGCCGCCTGCGCTCGGCGAGCACAACGAGGAAGTGCTGAAGGAGATCGAAGATGGAAAAGCCCGGTAGGCGCTTCCAGCAGTTCGTCGCCCGCTTCCAGGCGCTCGCCACATCCACCGAGGACGAGGCGCGCCTGCTGCGGGAAGGCGGCGTGCTGCTGCGCGAGCTCGTGAGCCACGACGACTGGCTGCCCGAGGCCTATGCCCGGGCGCCGGAAAAAGGCTACGCCCAGTACCTGCTGCACCTCGACCCGCGGAAGCGCTTCTCGGTCGTGAGCTTCGCCTGGTCGCCGGGCGTCGTCACGCCGATCCACGACCATACCGTCTGGGGCCTGGTCGGCGTCATGCGGGGGGCGGAGCTCTGCCACGAATACGACTGGCCGAAGGAAGGCCAGCCGATGAAGGCGAAGATGACGCATCGCCTCGATCCGGGCGCCATCGACACGGTTTCCCCGACCGTAGGCGACGTCCACGTGGTCGAAAACGCCTACAAGGATAAGGCTTCGCTCAGCGTGCACGTCTACGGCGGCGACATCGGGCGCACCGAGCGGCATGTGTTCGACGCGCAGACGGGCGCGGCGAGGCGCTTCGTCTCCGGCTACAGCAACGTTCAGGGATAGTCGACGGCGGGCGGCGCGCGGTCCGGGAGCGGGATGAACTCCGTCTCGCCGGGAACGCTCGGGAAGCGGCCGTTCCTCCAGTCGTCGGCCGCCTGCGCGATGCGCCCCCGGCTGCTGGAGACGAAGTTCCACCACATAAAGCGCGGCCCGATCGGCTCGCCGCCAAGGAGGATCACCCTCGCCCCATGCTCCGACGCGAGGACGACATCGATCCCCGGGGATAAAACAGCCATTTCCCCAGCAGCGAAGCGAGCGCCATCCACAACCACCTCCCCTTCGGCGACGTAAGCGGCCCGCTCGCTGTACTGCGGCTTCAGGGCATAGGACTTTCGAAGCACGAGCTCGGCGTAGAACATCTCGGAGAAGATCGGCACCGGCGATTGCGCGCCGTCGAGCTCGCCGACGATGACGCGCAGGTGCGCGCCTG
>DASPMF010000122.1:0-4744 GCA_035627155.1 Burkholderiales bacterium
CTTCTCGATGGCCGCCTCGATGCGCGCGCGCACCTCGTCCGTATAGGCCGACGGATCGAACTTGTCGGAGGACTGCTGGGCGATGAGCTGCTGTGCAAGCTTTAGCTCCGCGGGCTTAACATCCATATTCGGGATATCCACGTCCCGCATCGACCGCACCTCGCCCGAGTACAGGAGCTGCTGCATGACGAGACCTTCCACGAGATCCTCCACGGGACGGATCATCACGATGTACTGCTTGCCCCGTGCCGCCCATCGGCCGATGGCGCATCGCCCCGTCTCGCGCAGCGCTCGGGCGAGGAGCGCGTACGGCTTCGCACCGCCCTTGTCCGGGCCCAGGTAGTAGGCTTTGTCGAAGTACACCGGGTCTACGCTCTTCAGCGGAACGAACTCGTTGATCTCGGCGCTGCCCGTGCCCGCCTCTTCCAGGGCCTTCAATTCCTCCGGCGCGAACATGACGTACTGGTCCTTGGCGAACTCGTAGCCCTTCACCATTTCCTCGCGTGGGACGACGACCTCTTCCCTTGCGCAGATGTACTGCTGCTTGAGGCGAGAGCCGCAGCCCTTGTGAAGCATGTTGAAAGAGATGGCCCGGCTGGACTCGGTGGCGGAATAAAGCTTGACCGGGATCGACACCATGCCGAACGAAATCGTGATCGAAGCGAGCGAACGCGCAGCCATGATTCACCTCATCGAATCAACAACTTGAACTGTACAGTTCAAGCGAAAGGTTCGAAGCATACTCCTTTACTGGCCGGCGCGTTTGAGGGCCCTCTCCAAGCTCTGCTTCGCTGCCAGGGCCTCCTGCCAGCGGTCCCCGGCGGCCGCCAGCCGGCCCGGGACATTGTCGATGCGGAAGTCGAGGGGATGGGCACTCGCGAGCTCGTCCCAGCTCAGCGGCATGGATACCGGACCCCCGGTCGCTCCCCGTGGCGAGTATGCGACGTTTAAGGTCTTGCCGCGCACGTTCATGTTGTAGTCCATGAAGATCTTCCCGGTCCGCTTGGGGATGCTCCACTCCAGCGTGATGTCCTTGGGGTGCGCGCGCAGGAGATGGCGCCCCACCAGCTCGCTTACTTGCCGTGCGGCATCGAAGTCGATGGTGCGCCGGATCGGGACGAACACGTGCAAGCCCGTCTTGCCAGAAGTCTTTACGATCGACTCCAGCGCCATGCTTCGCAGGAGCTCGCGGAGCCGGAACGCGACTTCCTTGCCTTTCTCAAAGGCGACGGTATTAAGCTCCGGCTCGTCTCCAGGCTTCTCCTTGCCGGAATAGATGTAAGGGTCGATGTCGAAGACGACGTAGTCGGGATAGTTGAGTACCGAGCGCTCCAGCGACTCCAGGGACGAGGCATAGTCCTCGCTGCGGCTGGCTCCGTCCGGACCAGGCTTTGCCCGTGAGTGCCAGACATGGAATTCCAAGGTCCCGGATTGGGCCAGCCACAGCAACGTCGGGAGGTTGTTGCACAGCAGGTACTCGTGGCTTTCGTCCTTGCGGCCGGAATACACGGTAATCGACTCGACGAACGCCGGGCGCTCCTGCTCCCAGTGTTTCTGGAAGAAGCGCTGACCGCCGATGCCGTCCGGCATGCGAATCATCGTGAGCGGACGGTCACGCAGGTGCGGCAGCATGAATAGAGAAACCTTCGCGAAATAGCGCAGCAGGTCTCGCTTGGTGACGG
This sequence comes from Burkholderiales bacterium, assembly GCA_035627155.1. Classification (GTDB taxonomy): domain Bacteria; phylum Pseudomonadota; class Gammaproteobacteria; order Burkholderiales; family SG8-39; genus SCGC-AG-212-J23. The sequence continues at coordinate 1,683 of DASPMF010000122.1, forward strand.
CGGCCTGCTTCAGCGCACGGTCCTCCGGCCAGTAAACGCGGTCCAGATGCGAGAGGCGGATCGTGTCCGTCCCCACGCGCAACGTGAACGAGGCCGACTTCGCCTCGTCAAGCTGCCCGACGACATCGTCGATCACGCCGCTCCCTTTAGGCGTAGCAATGCTCTTTCGCGGTGACGCCACATCCTCCGCCTCGAGGTCATCCCTGAGTCGAAGAAATACTGGCGCGCGCAAATGGCCGTCGTCCGTCCAATCTTGATACCGAACCTCTGCAACGAGCACAGGCTCCACCCAGACCGCCGGTGCATTGACCGGAATCTTCCCAGAGAAAGGGCTGGTCTTCCGCCGCAGCTCGTTCAGCCGGCTGCGCACCACCCGGACGCTCCGATCGTCGAACCCGGAGCCCACGTGCGACGCATAACGCAGCTTGCGCCCGTCCCAGTAGCCGACCAGCAGTGCGCCGAGGTCCGCGCGCGAGTTTTTTCCCTGCGTGAAGCCGCCGATGATGAAGTCGGCGCTGCGCCTCGCCTTGACCTTGATCCAGGCGGCCGAGCGGTGCCCCGCCTCGTATCGACTGTCCTTGCGCTTGCCGACCACGCCTTCCAGGCCCTGGGCAAGGACTGCTCTGTGCAGCTCGATCCCATCGTCCACGGCGTGCACCAGCCTTACGCGCGGCGTCGGGAGCAAGCATTGGCCAAGGTAGCGGCGCCGCTCGTCATAGGGGCGGTCGCGCAAGTCGATGCCTTCGAAAGACAGCAGGTCGAAGCAGTAATAGACGGCAGGGCTCTTGTTCTGCATGGCCGCGAAGGAAGGCTTCCCGGACGCGTCCAAGGCGACGAGCTCGCCGTCCAGTACCATCGCGTTCACCGCCTGCTCTCGCAGCTCCGCCGCGAGATCGGGAAAGTCGGTCGCCAGATCGAGGCCTTTTCTCGAGCGAAGCCGCACCCCTTCCGCGGAAACGAACGCGATCGCGCGGTAGCCGTCCAGCTTCGGCTCCCATGACCAATCGGCGCTGTTGAAAGGCTTCTCGCCGAGCTCGGCCTGCATGGGCGCCAGCTTCTCGGGCAAAGCGCCCGTTCTGCCAGACGGGACGAGCTTCGTTGCGGGGATGCGCCGCACGGGCCGCGACTTGAGATCTTCAACGCGCATCCCGGACAGCACCGAGTCGGCGCGGTCCGTCAATTCAACCTTGGAGACAAAGCGGTCCTTGTGCTTGAGCAGTAGCCAGTTCTTGCCCTCTGCGGTTCGCACAAGCGCGTAGGAACCCTTCACCTTCTCGCCGCGGAACAGGAGGCTGAGTTTACCCTTCTCCATCCCGTCGCGGACTTGAGCCTCGGCCTGCGCCCGGTCATGGAACCAGTGTGCGCCACCCTCGTCCGGGCAATACACCCCGCAGTCCCAGACGATCACCGCACCGGCACCATATTGGCCCGGAGGGATGACGCCTTCCAAGGAACCGTAGTCGAACGGATGGTCCTCCGTCCTTACCGCCAGACGCCGCACGGTGGGATCCGCCGATGGGCCCTTCGGCACCGCCCACGACATGAGCAAGCCGTCGCATTCCAAGCGTAAGTCATAGTGGAGGCGTCGGGCGGAGTGCTGCTGGATCACGAACAGCAGGGGGCCCGCACGTTCGCCAGGAAGCTTGGCCTCGGGTTCAGGCGTTGCGTCGAACGAGCGCTTGGCGGTGTAGTCGCGAAGCTTGTTGTTCATGGGCTTCGCCATCAGGCTCGGTGCCCGTCCGGCACGAGCAATCTACCTTGGCCGTGGACCGCCTCGCTGGCGGAAAGCGGCAGCTGACCCATGGCCACATAATACGGAATCATGGCGATGACTCGTCTCCTCGCAGGCGCGAGCGGTTATTCGTTCAAGGAATGGAAGGGCACGTTCTACCCGGCTGACATGAAGCCGGACGGAATGCTGCCGTTCTATGGCACCCGGCTGCCGACCGTCGAAATCAACAATACCTTCTATCAAATGCCTAAGGTGGCGGTGCTCGAGGGCTGGTCGCGGGCGACGCCCGATCGCTTCCGGTTCGCCATTAAGGCGTCCCGGCGCATTACCCATCTTTCGCGCCTCAAGGCGGACAGCGCGGCCGACTCGGTTGCATACCTCTACAAGACGCTGGAAGCGCTCGGTCCAAAGCGCGGCCCGGTTCTCTTCCAGCTTCCGCCGTTCCTGAAGAAGGATTTGCCGCGGCTCGAGGAATTCCTTGCGCTGCTTCCCCTCGATCACCATGCGGCCCTGGAGTTTCGCGACGAAAGCTGGTTCTCTGACGATGTCTATGCCGCGCTCAAATCTGCAGGCGCATCGCTTTGCCTCTCCGAGCGCCAGGACAACGCGCCCCCTCCTCTCGTCGAGACCGCGCCTTGGGGCTACGTGCGGCTACGCCTCGAGGAATACTCCGACGGCGATCTGCAAACTTGGGCTGCACGCCTTGCGGCAACAGCTTGGCGCCAGATCTATGTCTATTTCATGCACGAGCCGACGGCGCCGGCCTATGCATCGGCGCTGATGAAGCACGCGGGTATCTGGCGATGAAAAGCAAAAAGCCCGACCTCTCTCGAGATCGGGCTTTCTGGCTGGATATGGTCTGGCGGTAACCTACTTTCGCGTACGCGATTGCACACTATCATCGGCGCAAACCCGTTTCACGGTCCTGTTCGGGATGGGAAGGCGTGGTTCCAGGCTGCTATGGCCGCCAGGTAGAAGATTGAAGAAGTGAAGTCTCGTGTCCCGATCACTCGGAACCGTCTGTGTAGTGATCGCGCCAAGCGCGTCTCAACCGGTCTCCGCCTTGCGGAGCTCACGGTTATAGGGTCAAGCCGCACGGGCAATTAGTAAGGGTTAGCTCAAGGCCTCACGGCCCTTGCACATCCCTCCTATCAACGTCCTGGTCTAGGACGACCCTTCAGGGGGGTCGAGCCCCCGGGAAGTCTCATCTTGAGGCAAGTTTCCCGCTTAGATGCTTTCAGCGGTTATCTCTTCCGCACATAGCTACCCGGCGATGCCACTGGCGTGACAACCGGTACACCAGAGGTGCGTCCACTCCGGTCCTCTCGTA
>DASPMF010000123.1:0-4084 GCA_035627155.1 Burkholderiales bacterium
CGGATCTACGGAAGCGCCCTCGGCGACGATCACGGTCACCGGCTTTCTGCCCGAGCCCAGAAGCGCCTGGATGAGGTGCGGCCCTTCGATGAGCGCGCGTCCTTCGGCACGTCGCGCGCGCGCCTCCCCGGCCAGGGCGACCCAGCGCCTGACGCGCGGATTGTCGCGCGAGCGGATCAGGCCGAGCGCTTGCCCCGAAGGGCCTTGCGCGCCTTGCCGAGCATCGCGTCTACGAGATCCACGTGCACCGACGCGTCCGGCGCCGAGCGCACGTCGGCGTAGGCACGCTGAAGGCGCTTGCGCTCCGCGTCGAACCTGGCGACCTTGGCGCGCACCCCCGCGAGGGCGACGCCGTTGGAGAGCTTCACGGCGTCGCAGTACATGCGGTAGCTGCGAACCCGCAACCCGCCTTCCATTGCGCTCCACGCGCCGGCGAACAGGTCCTGCTGGAAGAACACGCCGACGGCATAGAAACTCTTGCGGTGGATCGCGCACGGGCCATGCCGTCCCAGGGCTTCCAGGTGCTCCGCCGTGCCATAGCCTTTGTGCTTGTCGAAGCCGTACTGCGGGTAGCATTCGTGCAGCGTGCGCATCTCCGCGTCGCGCGCCGTCTTGGCGAGGATGGACGCCGCCGAGATCGGCTTGTGGAGCGCGTCGCCGTCCACGAAGGCCCGCGCCGCGCAGCCGAGGTCCCTCGGCCAGGCGTTGCCGTCCACCCACGCCTCGTCCGGCTTCACCGACAGCGCCTGCACGGCGCGGGTCATGGCGAGCATGGACGCGTGGAAGATGTTGAGCCGGTCGATTTCCTCCACGCTGGCGGAGGCGACGGACCAGGCGATCGAGCGCTCCTTGATCCGCTCCGCCAGGACGTCGCGCCGCTCGGCGGCAAGGACCTTGGAATCGGCGAGGCCGTTGATCCGGCGGGACGGATCGAGGATCACGGCGGCCGCATACACCGGTCCGGCCAGCGGCCCGCGCCCCGCTTCATCGACGCCGCAGATCACCGCACTAGCCATGCCTTGCCTCGACGATGCCCAGGACCGCCTCCGCCGCCTTTGCGGCGGTATTCTGCCTCAGCAGGACATGGAGCTCTTCGAAGCGCGAAACCTGGCGCTTTCGCGCCGCTTCGTCGCGCAGCAGCGCGAGCAGCGTCGCCGCAAGCGCGGCCGGCGTGGCCGCATCCTGCAGGACTTCCGGAACCAGCATTTCACCCGCGAGGATGTTGGGCAGGCTGATGTACGGCAGATAGAGCAGCCGGCGCATGATCGCCCAGGTGATGGGCGACTGGCGGTAGGTCACCACCATCGGCGTCTTGAACAGCGCAGCCTCGAGCGCGGCGGTGCCGCTTGCCACGAGCGCGATGTCCGCCGCCGCGAGCGCCTCGTGCGAATGGCCGAAAAGCAGCGTGAGCGGAAGGTCGGCGCGCTGCTGCTCGTGCAGCGTGCGCTCGAACATGTCGCGCGTCTGGCGGGTCACGGTGGGGACGACGAAGTGCACGTCGTGCACTTCCTGCCGGAACCGGTGCGCCGCTAGCACGAATGCCGCGGCCATGTAGTGAAGCTCGGAGCGCCGGCTGCCGGGCAGCATCGCCACGACCAGCTTGCCGTGCGGCAGGCGCAACTGGGCTCTCGCCTCTTCCTTCTTCGGGTCGAGCGATATCACGTCGGCGAGGGGATGGCCGACATACGTCACCGGGATGCCCGCCTTCCGGTAGAGCGGCTCCTCGAACGGGAACATCACGAGCATGTGGCTGACCGAGCGGGCGATCTCCTTGATGCGCCAGCCGCGCCAGGCCCAGATGGACGGACTGACGTAGTGGATGGCCGGGATTCCGGCCTCCTTCATGCGCCGCTCGAGGCCGAGGTTGAAGCCGGACGAGTCCACGCCGATGAAAAGATCCGGCCTGGCCTCGAGAAGCTGGCCGGCAAGGCGGCGGCGGATTGCCATGATTTCGCGGTAGTGGCCGATGAGCTCGCCGTAGCCGCGCACCGACAGCTTCTCCATCGGGAAATGGGACTCGAAGCCTTCGTTCTGCATGCGGGGTCCGCCGATGCCCCCGAACGAAGCCGCCGGTCGGCGCGCCTTGATCGCCGAGATAAGGTGCGCGGCCAGGAGGTCGCCGGAAGCCTCGCCGGCAACCATGCCGACGCGCAAGGGATGGCGGTCCACTAGCGGAGCAGGCCGCGCCGCGCGTCGGAAAGGAAGCGAACCAGCGCGGCCACCTCGACGGACGCCTTCGCCTGCTCGGCGAGCTGCCGGCGCGCTTCCTCGAGCGGCAGGCTGCTCCGGTACAGCGTTCGATACGCCGTCTTCAGCGCCGCCATGGCCTCGGGCGTAAATCCTCTTCGCCGCAGCCCTTCCGCGTTCAGGCCATAGGGCTTCGCGGGGTTGCCGGCGGCAGTGACGTACGGCGGCAGGTCCTGCGCAAGATACGTCCCCATGCCGGTGAAGGCATGCGCGCCGATGCTCACAAACTGGTGCACGAGCGTGGTGGCCCCGAGGATCGCCCAGTCGCCGAGCTTCACATGGCCGGCGAGCTGGCATGCGTTCGCGACGATGGTGTGGCTTCCGACTTGGCAGTCATGCGCGAAATGCACGTAAGCCATGATCCAGTTGTCGTCGCCCAGGCGCGTGGCCCCGGCGTCGAGCGCGGTGCCGCGGTTGATCGTCACGTATTCGCGGATCGTGTTCCCGTCGCCGATCTCGACGAGCGTTTCCTCTCCGGAGTATTTCTTGTCCTGCGGCGGCGCGCCGATGGAGGCGAAGTGGAAGATCCGGTTCCCCTTGCCGATGCGCGTGCGCCCGTCGAGCACCACGTGCGCGCCGATCCACGTGTCCTCGCCCACCTCGACGCCCGGCCCGACCACGGAATAGGCGCCGATCGAAACGCCCGGCGCCAGGCGCGCCTTCGGGTCGACGATGGCGCTGGGATGGATCGTCATGCGCCGATGGTCTGCACCGCGCAGAGGATGGTCGCCTCGGCCACGGTTTCGCCGGCCACGCGCGCGACACAGGAGAACTTGTAGATGCTGCGCAGCTGCCGCTCGAACAGCACTTCGACCTCGAGCTGGTCGCCCGGCACGACGGGCTTCTTGAAGCGCGCGTTGTCGATGCCGACGTAGTAGTACATCGAGGTCGGGTCCGGCTTGGTGTCCCGGCTGCGGAAGACGAGGATCCCGGCCGCCTGCGCCATCGCCTCCAGGATGAGGACGCCCGGCATGATCGGGCGGTTGGGGAAATGACCCTCGAAATACGGCTCGTTCGCCGACACGTTCTTCAACGCGACGATCCGCTTGTCCGCCTCGAACTCGCGCACGCGGTCGATCATCAGGATCGGATAGCGCTGCGGCAGGTGCGCCAGCACCTCCTGGATGTCCATCTCAGCCATTCTTCTTCTCCTTCGATTCCAGCGCGCGCACGCGCTCGCGGAGCTCCGCGAGGTGGCGCACCACGGCGGTGTTCCTCGCCCATCCGGCGTTCTCGTCGAACGGGAACATGCCGGTATAGGTGCCCGGCTTGAGGATGGAGCGCGAGATGACGGTGCCCGCGGACACATGGACGTCGTCGACGAGCTGCAGGTGGCCGAGGATGACCGAAGCGGCGCCGATGGTGCAGCGCCTGCCGATGTCGGCGCTGCCGGCGACCGCGACGCAGCCTGCCATAGCCGTGTGCGCGCCCACGCGGACGTTGTGGCCGATCTGGATCTGGTTGTCGAGCTTCACGCCGTCCTCGATCACCGTGTCGTCGATGGCGCCGCGATCGACCGTCGTGTTCGCCCCGATCTCGACGTCGTCGCCGATCACGACGCGCCCGATCTGCGGGATCTTGAGCCATCCGTCGGCGGTCCGCGCGATGCCGAAGCCATCGGCGCCGATCACGACGCCGGAGTGCAGGATGGTCCGGGCCCCGATGCGGCAGCGCGGATACACGACCACGCCGGGATAGAGGCAGGAATCGGCGCCGATGCTGACCTCGTCTCCGACGCAGCAGCCGGCGCCGATCGACACGCCCTCGCCCAGTCTTGCCGTGGGAGAGACGGTCGCCGAGGCATGCACGCCCGGCGCCTGCGACGTGACCGGGTTGA
>DASPMF010000124.1:0-5565 GCA_035627155.1 Burkholderiales bacterium
CATGACGCCGAGGCCGGCATACGTGGCGACGAGGGACGGCTTGCGGCCGAGCCGGTCGGCGAACGGGCCGATGGTGAAGCGCCCCGCCAGGCTGCCCAGGCCGATCAGGCTGACGAGCGCGACGCCTTGCGCCTCGGTATAGCCGAGGTCCTGGGCCTGCGGGCCGAGGTGGACCATCGGGATGAACACGCCGACGCAGCTGAAGAAGAGCGATGCGTAGAGCAGCGCGAACTGCGGCGTGCGCAAGGCGACCCGAAGCGGCGTGCCGGGCAGGTTCTCGCCCTTCCGGAGCACCGATTTCTCGCGGATCAGGAGCGCGGCGGCGCCGCCGAGCACCAGAACGAACAGCGCGAGCGCGAGATAGGCGCCGCGCCATCCGAACAGGCCGATCCACCAGGCCGCGAGGAGCGGCACGACGAAGTTCCCCGCGCCGATGCCCGCCACGCCGATGCCGGAGGCGAGCGCGCGATTGCGCTCGAACCACGGCTGCATCGCGCCTACCGAGGGCACGTATACCAGGCCGACGCCGATGCCGATGCCGACGCCGTACGCGGCATAGAGCACTTCGACCGACGTCGCGAAGCTCGCGAGCGCGAGCGCGCCGACGATGAAGGCTACCCCGGCCAGGGTGACGCGCCGTGGCCCGAAGCGGTCGGCCAGCATGCCGCCCGGCGCGCCGAACGAGAACCAGACGAACGCGGCGACCGAGAAGACGAGGGCCACGTGCGCGCGCGAAGCATCGAACTCCTGCTGGAATGCGGTGAAGAACGCAGCGAACGAGTACGCTGCGCCGAAGGCGGTGAAAAGCAGGGTGAAGCAGCACGCCACCACCACCCAGCCGTAGTACATCAGTAGTGGGCCCCCCGGGCGCTGACCGGCCAGAGCGCCTCGACCTTCCCCTTGCGCACGCAGACGTACCAGTCATAGAGGTTGACCGTCGGATCGCAATGGCCCGGCACGAGGAGGACCTTTTCGCCCAGCGGCGGCACGTCGCTTCCCTCCAGCCAGCCGTGCTCGTCGGATGCGTGGGTGTACTCGAGCCCGGGCCGCTTCCAGATCTCCGGCAGCCCCGAGTCCACGCTGGAGGCCTTGAGGCCCGCGTCGAGGATGGCCATGCGGTCCGAAGGACGGCTCATGACCGTCGAGAGGACGAAGAGCGAGTGCTCGAAGCGCGGCAGCGGCGCCTTCCACTCGTTGCGCGCGTAGTCCGCGTCCATGAACACGTACGAGCCGGGCTGGATCTCGTCCCACGTCCCGGACTCCACCTCGAACATGAAGGTCCCGCTTCCGGCGCCCGTGACGAGCGGGCACTCGATGTTCTCTTTCCTTAGAAGTTCCTTCATCCGCTTCACGCCTTCGGCGGCACGGGAGATGACATCCCTTCTTTCCTCCATGGTGCGCAGGTGCTGGGCGCGGCCGTGGTAGGCCTGCAGGCCGCCGAAGCGCAGGTGCGGGTGGCGCAGGATCTCCTTCACCAGCTCCACTGCGGCCGGGCCCGGGGGCACGCCGCAGCGCGCCATGCCGACCTCGAGCTCGACGTAGAGGTCCAGCCGCGCGCCTGCCTGGCCGGATGCCGCGGCGATGTCGCGCAGGTTCCGCAGGTTGTCCACGCACACGCCGATGCGCGCCTTCGGCGCGAGCGCCACGAGCCGCGCGATCTTTTGCGCGCCCACGACTTCGTTGCTGACGAGGATGTCGGGCACGCCGCCCTCGACCAGGGCCTGCGCCTCGGAGACCTTCTGGCAGCACACGCCCACCGCGCCGTCGGCGATCTGGATTTTCGAAATGTCGGCCGACTTGTGCGTCTTCGCGTGCGGGCGCACCCGAATCTTCCGGCCCTTCAGCGTTTCCCGAAGGATGGAAAGGTTTCGCTCAAACGCGTCCAGATCGACGACCAGCGCCGGGGTATCCACGTCCCCGAGGCGCTGGCCCGGGCTAGCGGGCGGCGGCAGCATGGGCGGCTTCCTTTCGGGCATGCAGGGCGTACCAGGTGATCGCGGCGCCGATGAGGATGACGAGCGGCAATGCGAGCAGGTTGACGCGCTCCCAGCCCGCGCTCGTCACCGTGACGCCGGCGGAGAGCGACGAGATCGCCATCACGATGAAGATCGCCTGGTCGTTGGCGCCCTGCGCCTTGGCGAGCTCCTCGGGGCGATAGGTCTCCGTGAGGAGCGTGGTGCCGCCGATGTAGAGGAAGTTCCAGCCTACGCCGAGAATGAAGAGCGCCCACCAGAAGTGCGCGACCGTGATGCCCGAGAGCGCGATCGCCACCGTGACGAGGTTCAGCGCCACGCCGGCGCCGAGCACCGGCAGCACGCCGATGCGGCGGATCAGCGGCCCGGTGACGAACGACGGCGCGAACATGCCGATCACGTGCGAGGAAATGACGAGCGCCGCATCGCCGTACGCGTGCCCGCACGCCTGCATGGCGATCGGGGTGCCGGTCATGACGAAGTTCATGACGCCGTAGCCGACCGAACCGCACAGCACGGCGACGACGAACTTCGGCTGCGCGGCGATCTGCGCGAGCGGCCGGCCGGAAGGCGCGGCCTTGTCCGCAGGCTTCGGATCGGGGATGCGCAGGAACTGCAGGATCACCGCGGTGACGAGCGCAAAGGCAATCAGCGCGAGGTAGGCGCCCATGAACTTCGGCCCGACGAGGTCGACCGTCAGCCGGCTCGTCGTGGGACCGAGGATCCCGCCCACCAGGCCGCCGGCGAGGACCAGCGAAATCGCCGTGGCCTTGAAGTCCGGCCCGGCGACGTCGGCCGCGGCGAAGCGGTAGTACTGCCCGTACGCGTTGTACACGCCCCACACGAGCGTGCCGGAACACAGCAGCCAGAAGTTCTGCAGCCAGATCGCGGTGCCGCAGAGGAGCGCGCCGACCACCCCCCACAGGATCCCCGAGGTCAGGCCGGCGCGGCGGCCGACGCGCTTCATGTGCAGGGAGGCCGGCATGGTCGAGAGCGCGGCACCCAGCACCCAGCAGGTGATGGGCAGCGTCGCCAGGGCGGCGTAGGGAGCAAGCGACAGCCCGGCGAGGCCGTTGATCGCGATGAGCGTCGAGTTGTTGGTGAAGAGCATCGCCTGGCACGCGGCGAGGAGCGCGACGTTGCGGCGCGCGTCGGCAGGCTTACTGTTCATTTATACAGTCATCGGTGTAGGATGCCGCGAATGGGAAAGGAAACGGATTTCACGCTGCATCTTCGTGGCGCGCGGTCATTCGTGCAAGGGCGTTTCGAGAGCGCGCAGCGCGAGCCCTTCGACGACGGCTGGACGGCCGAGGAGCGAGAGGCGACCGAGCTGAAGACGCAGGTCACGGTGGAGCGCGCCCGGTCGATCCTCTCGCACAACGACTCGCCCGACGTCGGCTTCGACCGGTCGATCAACCCGTACAGGGGCTGCGAGCACGGCTGCATATACTGTTATGCGCGCCCGAGCCACGCCTACCTCGAGCTCTCCCCGGGCCTGGACTTCGAGACCCGGCTCTTCGCCAAGACGAACGCGGCCGAGGTGCTGCGCGAGGCGCTCGCAAAACCGGGCTATGCGCCCAGCCCGATCGCCCTGGGCGCCAACACCGACTGCTACCAGCCGATCGAGCGCAAGTACAGGATCACGCGGCAGATCCTCGAAGTGCTGGCGGAATGCGAGCATCCGGTCACCCTGGTGACCAAGTCGGCGCTCGTCGAGCGCGACCTCGACCTCCTCGCCCCCATGGCGAGGAAGAACCTCGTCCAGGTATTCGTCTCCATCGGCACCCTCGACCGCGAACTCGCCCGCAAGCTCGAGCCGCGCGCGGCCAGCCCGCAAAGGCGGCTGGACGTGCTGCGGGCGCTGCGGAAGAACGAAGTACCATGCGGCGTCATGGTGGCCGCCCTGATTCCCGCGCTGAACGACAAGACGATGGAGCAGGTCCTCGAAGCGGCGGCGCAGGCGGGCGCCGAAGAAGCGGCCTACGTGATCATGCGCCTGCCGAACGAGCTGAAGGACCTCTTCAAGGAATGGCTCGCGGAGCACTATCCGCAGCGCGCCGAGCACGTCATCAGCATCGTTCACCAGATGCGCGGCGGCCGCGACAACGACCCGCGCTTCGGCACGCGCATGACCGGGACCGGCAACTTCGCCGAGCTGATCGAGAAGCGCTTCGACATCGCATGCCGGCGCTTCGGCCTGAATGGTCACGGCGCGGGGCGCAAGCGGCCGCCGCTCGACTGCAGCCGCTTTCGCGCTCCCGCGCTCGGCGGGCAGATGAAGCTCTTCTGAAGAACCCCTTCTGAAGCGCCCGCTCCTCCTCGCCGCCGGCTGGGCCTGGGCCGCCGCCATCGTGTGGCTCTCGCTCACGCCGTCGCCTCCGGACGCCGGCTTCGACCAGGCCGACAAGGTGGGCCACCTCCTGTCGTACGGCGTGCTGATGGGATGGTTCGGCTTCCTGCACGCCCGGACTCCGGTGCGCCTGGCGCATGCGCTTGGATTTGCAGCGATGGGCATTGCGCTTGAAATCGCCCAGGGCCAGCTCGGCTACCGCAGCTACGAGGTCGCCGACATGCTCGCCAATACGCTGGGCGTGATCCTCGGCTGGGCGGTGGCCATCGTCGCCCCTAGAATCGCGGCTCGTTGAGCCTTCCTACCGAACGCCTCCTCACCGCACCGATTCTTCCGACGCTCCTGCGCCTTTCGGCGCCCGGGGTGCTGCTCGTCGTGTTCCAGTCGTTCGTGTCCGTCGGCGACACCTTCTTCGTCGGGCGCCTCGGAACCGGGCCGCTGGCCGGCCTCGCGCTCGTCTTCCCGCTCATCATGCTGCTGCAGATGACCTCCGCGGGCGCGATGGGGGGCGGCGTGTCGTCCGCGATCGCCCGCAGCCTGGGCAGCGGCCACCGCGCCGAGGCGCGCCGCCTGGTCGTGCACGCGCTCGTGATCGCCGCGGCGATGGGCATCGCGTTCACGCTGCTCGTCGTGCCCTTCGGTCCCCTGCTCTACGCCCTTCTCGGCGGATCGGGCGACGTGCTCGCGCAGGCGCTCGCCTACTCGAACATGGTCTTCGCCGGCGCGGTGGTAGTGTGGATGGCAAACACGCTCTCGAGCGTGCTGCGCGGCACCGGCAACATGGTCGTGCCGGCGGTGGCGCTCGTCGCGGCGGCCGTCCTGCATGTGCCGCTGTCCGCGGGCCTGGTGCTCGGCCTGGGCCCGCTGCCGCACCTGGGCATCGCCGGCGCAGGGGTCGCCTATGTCACCTCGTTCGGCCTCGCCGCGCTCGGCATGGCGGCGTTCGTGTTCCGTCGCGGAAGCCCGCTGCGCCCGCAGCCGGGCGACGGGCGGCTGGAATGGCGGCTCTTCCGCGACATCCTGCGAGTCGGCGGCATCTCGGTGATCAACTCGATCCAGACTGTGGTGACGGCGGTGGTGCTCACCGGCTTCGTCGGCCGGCACGGCACCGCGGCGCTCGCCGGCTACGGCGTCGGCCTGCGCCTGGAACTGCTGCAGATCCCGCTCGTCTTCGCCGTCGGCCAGGCGCTCGTCGTCCTGGTGGGGACGCACGTCGGCGCGGGCCGCGTCGCGCGCGCGAAG
>DASPMF010000125.1:0-18171 GCA_035627155.1 Burkholderiales bacterium
TCGGTGCGCGCGCTCCAGGACCTGCTCGATGCGCTGCTCGACATCTCGCGCCTGGACTCCGGCACCGAGAAGGCGCAGGTCGAGCCGGTGCCCGTCGAGGCGCTGTTCGAGCGGCTCGAGCGCGAGTTCGCCCCGGCGGCGGCGCAGAAGGGCCTCGCGCTGCACGTGCGGCCGTCGCCGCTGTGGGTGGCTTCCGATGCGCGCCTGCTGTATCGCGTGCTGCTCAACCTCGTCTCGAACGCGGTGCGCTATACCGCGCAGGGCGGCGTGCTGGTGAGCTGCCGGCGACGCGGCGGCCGGGCGCTGATCGAGGTGCGCGACACCGGCATGGGCATCGCGGCGCCGATGCACGCCGAGGTGTTCCAGGAGTTCGTGCAGCTGCACAACCCCGAGCGCGACCGCGCCAAGGGCCTCGGCCTGGGGCTCACGATCGTCAAGCGGACAGCGGAGCTCCTCGGCCACGAGCTGTCGATGACCTCGACGCCGGGCCGCGGCTCCTGCTTCCGCATCGAGGCACCCCTCGCCGAGCCGGTCTCGATGCGTGCGGAACCGGTCGCAGCGCCGCCGCAGGACCTGCGCGGCCTGTCGATCCTCGTGGTGGACGACGACGCGCTGGCGCGCGAGGCGCTGGTCGAGCTGCTGCAATCCTGGGGCTGCAGCGTTCGCGCCGCGGCAAACGGCGCCGAGGCGCTCGCGGCGTGCGCCGGCGCCTCGGCGCCCGACGTGCTCGCCTGCGATTTCCGCCTGCCCGGCGGCGAGGACGCGATCGCGCTGGTCGGGAAGCTCCGGGCCGCATGCGGCCCGCTGCCTGCTTTCCTGATGAGCGGCGATACCGATCCGGCGGTGCTGCGCGCGGCAGAGGCTGCCGGCCTCACCCTGCTGCACAAGCCGGCGCGGCCGGCGCAGCTGCGGGCGCTGGTCTACCGGCTGGTCAGGCCCGCTCCCTGAGGACGAGGCCGAGGCGCGCCGCGGCGGCGATCGCCTGAGTCCGCGTGCGCACCTGCAGCGCGCGGAAGACCGCCACCACGTGCCCCTTGACGGTGGGCTCCGACAGGCCCAGGAGCGAGGCGATTTCCTTGTTCGAGTTCCCGGCCGCGAGGAGATCGAGGACCTCGCGCTGCCGGGCGGTGAGCTCGGGGGCGCGCGTGGGCGCAGCCGGCGCGGAAGCCATTTCCGCCGGGACATAGACGCCGCCGGCGAGCACCAGCCGCAGCGCCGGCAGGATGACCTGGCTGAGCGAAGACTTCGGGATGAAACCCGCTGCGCCCGCATCGAGGGTCGCGCGCATCAGCGCCGGGTCCTGCGCGCCGGAAAGCATCACCACCGGCAGCGCCGGGGCGCGCCGGCCGAGCTCGGCGAGCAGCGAAAGCCCGTCGCGGTCCGGCAGGTGATGGTCGAGGAGCACGAGCTCGAGCTCCGGGTGCTCGGCGAGCGCCTGCAGCGCCGATTGCGCGTCGGACGCCTCGTGCACCGTCGCGCCCGAATCGAGCCCCGCGAGCAGGTGGCGCAGGCCCTCGCGCACCAGCGGGTGATCGTCCACCACCAGGATTTGCATAAGTTCACATCTTCGCATCTCCGGCCGCGAGCAGGACGCCCCGGACCCATCCGTTCGGAGGGATCCGCATGAACGATTGTTCGCGCCCATCCGAGCCGCCATCCTGCGGCGTCGCTGCCAGAGGGGGTGGCCACGGAAACGCGCGCCAGGCATGTCCACGAACACAGTTCGCCCGCGGTGTTTCGCCCGCAGCCGGATCGCACCCGGCGCGCTGGCGCTCGCCCTCGCCTTCGGCGCGCAGCAGGGCGCGGCGCAGACGCCGCAGGAGGTGCAGCGCGCGCAGCAGGAGCAGCTTCGCCTGCAGCTCGAGCAGCAGCAGCGCGAGCAGCAGCGCCGGCGCGAGCTCGAGGAGCGGCTGCGCACGCCGCGCGGCGAGGACCTGCGCCCGCCGCCGGTCCCGGCGCCGCAAAAGCCGGACGAGCGCTGTTTCGAAATCCGCGAGGTGCGGCTCGAGGGCGTGACGAAGCTCTCCGACGCGGAGCAGGCGGAGCTCACGCGGCCCTACACCGGCCGTTGCGTCGGGCTCGGCCAGGTGAACGAGCTCATCCAGAAGGTCACCAACCTCTACGTCTCGCGCGGCTTCACGACCACGAGGGCCTACGTTCCGGAGCAGGACCTGCGCTCGGGCGTGCTGCGGATCCTCGTCCTGGAGGGCCTCGTCGAGAAGATCCTGCTGGAAGGCGAGGGCGTGTCGCTCGCCACCGCATTCCCGGATCTCGAGGGCAAGGTGTTCAACCTGCGCGACTTCGAGCAGGGCATCGACCAGGTCAACCGCCTGCGCTCGAACTCCGCGACGCTCGACATCGAGCCGGGCGCCGCGCCGGGCGCCTCGGTGGTGAAGATCCGCAACGCGCCGGCGAAGCCCTGGGCGTTCGGGATTTCGCTGGACAACACCGGCAGCGACGCGAGCGGCCTCTACCAGGGGACCGCGAGCCTCGGCTGGGACAACCCGCTCGGCCTGAACGACTTCGTCAACGTTTCCTGGCGGCAGAACCCGGACGCCGAGCCGGACCGGAAGCTCACCGTCGCGCACTCGCTCTACTACGCGGTCCCTTACGGGTCCTGGCTCTTCAGCGCCACGGCGAGCCGCTTCGAGTCGGCCAGCACGGTGCAGGGCGGCGTCATCTCCTTCCTTTCTTCCTCGGAATCCGTGACGCAGGGCGTGCGCGCCGACCGGATGATGCTGCGCGACCAGTTCCTGAAGCTCACGCTCGCGACCGGGCTCACGCTCAAGGACAACCGCGCCTTTCTGAACCGCGAGCTGATCTCGGTGAGCAGCCGCAAGCTGACGGTCCTGGACGGCGGCGCCAGCCTTGCAGTGAACGCCTGGGGCGGCCTGTGGTCCTTCGACGCGGGCTTCGCGCAGGGGCTCGACGCCGCCGGCGCGCTGACCGATGCGCCGGGCCTTCCGGACATTGCGCCGCGCGCGCAGTTCTTCAAGTGGACCTTCGGCGCAAGCTTCAATCGCCCGCTGCGGCTCGCCGGCCACATGCTCTCCCTTCAGAGCAGCGTGACCGGCCAGCACTCGCGCGACGTCCTGTACGGCACGGAGCAGATCCTCATCGGCGGCCCGTTCTCGGTGCGCGGCTTCCGCGACACCGCGGTCTCGGGCGACAGCGGCTTCTACTGGCGGAACGAGCTCGGGCTGCCGTTGCCGCTGCAGCAGGTCTTCGGCGAGGCGGCGCCCCCCGGCGTCCTGCGCCCCTACGTGGGCTACGACGTCGGGCGCGTCTTCGACAAGCACGGCGTGCCGGGAGGCACGCTGGCAGGCACCACCATCGGATTGCACCTGGCCGCGGCGCCGCTTTCGCTGCAGCTCGGCTATTCGCGGCCGCATCGCGCATCCGCGCGGCTCGCGCCCACCGCTGACGAGGACCGCTATACCTATGTACGCATCGCGCTCGATTTCTAGGACGCTCCGGCACGCGGCGCGCAAGGCGCTCGCGCTCCTTCTCTCGGCGCTCATGGCGCTGCCCCCCGTCGCGCTCGCGCAGACCGTCCCCTCGGGCGGCACCAGCACGACGGTGCTGCCGAACGGCTCGGGCAACGGCGTGCCGGTGGTGAACATCGCGCCGCCGAATGCGGCGGGCCTGTCGCACAACAAGTTCAACTCGTACAACGTTCCCACGCAGGGCCAGATCCTCAACAACTCCGCGGTCGCTGTGCAGACGCAGCTCGGCGGCACGATCCTCGGCAACCCCAACGTCGCCGGCGCGCGCGCCACGCTGATCCTCAACGAGGTGGTGCAGCCCAACCGCTCGCTGCTGAGGGGCTACCAGGAAGTCGCCGGCCAGGCGGCGCAGGTCGTGATCGCCAACCCGTACGGCATCACCTGCTCGGGCTGCGGCTTCATCAACACGCCGCGCGCCACGCTGACGACCGGCGTGCCGGCGCTGGATGCCGGCGGCAACCTGACCGGCTTCAGCGTCCGGCAGGGCGACATCCTCATCAACGGCGGGGGGCTCGACGCCACCGGGCAGGACTACTTCGACCTCGTCGCGCGCTCGGTCGTCTTCCAGGGCCAGGTGAACGCGAAGGACCTGCTCGTCGCCGCGGGGTCGAACGACTTCGCCTACGGCACGCGCGCGGTGACGCCCGCGGCGCCGGCCGGCGCCGCGCCGGCCTACGCGATCGACTCCTCGGCGCTCGGCGGCATGTACGTCGACCGCATCCGCTTCGTCGCCACGGAAGCCGGCGTGGGCGTGCGCATGCTGGGCGACGTCGGCGCCTTCGTGGACGACATTACCCTCTCCTCGGCCGGGAAGATCGAGCTCACCAACCGCATGAGCGCGCAGCGCGATATCCGCATCAGCTACACCCGGCCGTCGTGGTCGGACCTGCTGAGGATCGACTCCGGGCAGGTGTATGCGGGGCGGGACCTCACGATCAGCGGCGGCGCCGGGCTCGTCAGCATCGGCGACTCGCTGGTCGGCGCAGGCGGCAACCTCACCGTCACGGGAGAATCGATCGTCCACTCGGCGAATGGCACCCGCTTCGCCGACGGCAACATCACCTACAGCGCCGCGATGGACCTGGACCTTGCCGGCACGTACGACGCCGGGGGGGCGCTGTCGTTTTCAGCGTCCGACGTGCACTTCCAGGGCGCGGAGCTGATCGGGCGCAGCGCGACGTCCGACATCAATGTCACGGCAACGAACTTCGACCTGGTCAGCGCCGAGGTCAACACCGCCGGCAGCGTGATCCTGAACGCGAGCGGCAACTGGGCAACTTCCGCGGCGCGGATCGCGGCCGGCGGCGACGTCTCGATCACCTATGCCGGCGCGGCCTTTGCGAACACCGGGACCATCGCCGCGAGCGGCGACATCCGGTTCACGAACACCGCCGCGGCCGCCTCGCTCACCAACGAGGGCTACCTCGAGGCCGCGGGCAGCCTGACGCTCGGCTCGCCCACCCTGGGCGCGTTCGGCACAGGCGCGAGCTCGACGACGCTCGCCACCGCGCTGGTCTCGAGCGCGGCATCGATCTCGAACGCCGGTTACCTCCAGGCCGACAGCGCGACGCTTGCGGGCGGGTCGAACCTGTCCAACAGCGGCACGATGGTCCTCGGCACCGACGCCGCGCACGCCAACACGCTCGCCCTCGGCCAGCTCGCCAACAGCGGCACGCTCTACGGCGGAGGCCACCTGAGCGTCGCCACCACCGGGACGATCACGAGCTCGGGGACGATCATCGCGGACGGCTCGCTCGTCCTCGACGCGGCCTCGGTCGACCTTTCGGGCGGCACCACGTATGCCGCCGCAGACCTCGCCGTGACGACATCGGGCACGCTGACGATGGGCGGGAGCTTCTCCGCGGGCAACGACGTCACGGTGAACGCGGGTACGCTCTCCGACACGGCGCCGGGTGCCACGCGCGCCGCGGGGCGCGACTTCACGCTCAGCACGACGGGAAACCTCGTGCTCTACAGCGGCCAGGTTTACGACGCAGGCCGGGCGCTCGGCATCGCAGCGCCGAACGTCTGGATCGCGACCGACACGGCGTCCGCGCAGGCCGACACCGTGCTCTCCTCGGGGGGAAGCATCACCATCACCACCGACGACCTCACCCTCGGCTCGACCGGCGCGTCTTCCGCCGCCGGATCGCTGCAGGCCGCGGGCGGCGTGACGCTCGCGCCGCGCGCCGGGGCGCTTTCGGTACGCGTTCGCGGCGCGGCGACCGACGGCACGCGGAGCAGCATCCAGGCGGGTGGCGGCATCTCGTCGCGCGCCGACAGCTTCACGGTCGACGGCGACGTGCTCGCGAACGGGGGAATCACCCTGCGGCCGGTGGCGAACGGCGGCACGAGCTCGCTCGTCATCAACGACGGCGGCTGGATGGAGGCGGGCGGGACGCTGAGCGTGACGGCCGGCGCGTTCGACGCGCGCGGCTTCGACGCCACGATCAACGCCGGCGGCACTCTGGCCGGCAATGCGCTCGACCTCTTCCTGGGCGATCTCGACATCTTCGGCGGCGTGGGGAACGTCGGCCTCCTGCAGGGCGGCACGGGCGGCGGAAGGATCGACGTCGACGCTTTGAACCTGAGCGGCGCGTTCTCGCACCTGAAGGCCAACCGCAGCGTGAGCGCGCTGACGGAGATCCATGTCGGCGGCGCAGGCAATACCAGCCCTTTCAACAACCTCGGGCTGGTATACGCGGAAGGCCACCTGGAGCTGTCCGCGAACGGGGACATCGTCAATACGTCCCTGGGCACGATCGCCTCCGGTTTCGGCGACCTGACCATCAGCCCGCGCAACCAGTCGTCGGGCGCCAACGGCCGCTTCGACAACCAGGGCTTGGTCTATGCCGGCCGGGACCTGGCGCTGTACATCCCGCAGGACGGGACGCTGTACAACGCCCCGTCGGGGACCCTGGGCGCCGGGCGACACGCGACGCTGGGCATTTTCTACGATGCCGGCAATCCCGCGCCCGCGCACCAGAGCACGGTCCAGAACGAAGGCCGCATCGAGATCGCCGGCGATGCGGAGATCAACGCGAACTTGTTCAGGAACAACGCGCCGACCAGCGTGGTGCGCAACACCGCGCGCCTCGGCGAAGGCCGCACCTACTCCGGCGACTCCGGCCGCTACGGCGTGCAATTCGATTCGCCGGGCTGGGACGCCTTCGCCGCCGCGACCTCGGGCGTCGGCAACGGCCTGCACACCGGCCGCGCGCAGTACGGCAAGTACATGATCGACGCCAACCCGGGCAAGCTGTACAGCGACTACGTGGATTCCTGGGTCGAGCGCGACGAGCTCAGCAATCCCTCGGCCGCCACGCCGCAGATCGAGGTGGGCGGGAACCTCGTCATCCGCACCCATACCGGGCAGAACATCGCCGGCGACATCTTCGCCGCCGGGGACCTGTCCATCACCAAGCTGCATGCCTCGTTCACCGGCACGAGCTTCACCAACCAGTCCCTCGATCTCTACGAGTACTCGATGCGCTCGTACGGCCGCAGCGCCTACAGCTGCGAGAATCCCCTGAGCGACGTGTCGTGCGTCGGCACGCAGACGCCGCTCTACCTGGGCGACGCGCCGCCGGCGACCTGGCTCGCCGCGTGGGGACCGAAGCCGTCGGGCTGGGGCCACGACGACGGCGTGGCGCACGAGACCCATGCGAGCCTGCTCGGCAGTCGGGTTGCATCGCTGCGGGCGGGTGGCGTGTTCTCGCCCTCGGTCGATGTCATGAACAACACCAGCTCGACCGTGGGCACGCCGACGACGGTCCTGCCCGTGGCGGTGCACGAGGGGGCGGCGACGCCGAAGGGCGCGAACCCGACCGGGGCGCAGACCCCGGTCCCGCCGACGGCGCCAGACACGACGACGATCGGCGGCGCCACCGTGACGCTCCCCACCGGGCCCAACGGGATGTTCATCACGAACCAGGATCCGGACGCGCGCTACCTCGTCGAGAGCAATCCGCTCTACGCGAGCGCCTACAACCCGTTCCTCGGCTCCGATTACCTCGCCGGGCTGCTCGGCCTCGAGCCGGACGAGCAGATCCTGCGCCTGGGCGACGCCAACTACGAGGCGCGCCTCATCCGCGACCAGATCCAGGCGCAGACCGGCGCTTCCGTCCTGCGCACGGCGTACGACGCGTACGACCAGCAAAAGCTGCTCATGGACAACGCATCGCTCGAGGCGAAGGCGCTCAAGCTCAACTTCGGCGCCGCGCTCACGGCCGAGCAGGTTGCCGCGCTCAAGCACGACATCGTCTGGATGGTCGAGCAGGTGGTGCAGGGCCGCAAGGTGCTCGTGCCGGTGGTGTACCTCTCGAGCGCTACCCGCGCGGAGGTGTCGGGGGCCTCGATCGTGGCCGACACCGCCATCGTCACCGGCGACAGCTTCCTCAACCGCGGCGGCGAGGTTAAGGCGGCGAACGCGCTCGTCGTGGTGACGCGCCAGGACATCGTCAACTCGAGCGGCGACATCTCCGCCGGCACGATCCAGATGCAATCGCTGGAAGGCGACATCATCAACCGCACCGAGACCTTCCGCAACGGCTCGGCGGGCAACTACACGACGAGCGCGGGGCGCAGCGGCGGCATCTTCGCCTCGAACGACCTCTTCCTCAAGGCGGGGCGCGACGTGAACGTGCAGGGCGCGGACATCCGCTCCGAGGGCACCGCGACGGTGCTCGCCGGCCGCGACGTCAACGTGACCGCGCTCGTCCTCGAGTCTCGCAACACCGCCTTCGCCGACCGCTCGGGGGTCGCCAGCAAGGACGTGTCCCGGTCCGTCGAGACGACGCAGGCGGCGCATAGCGCCTCGATCTCCGGAGTCGGGGGCGTGGTGGTCGGCGCGCGGAACAACGTGAACGTCACCGGCGCCTTCGTCGGCTCCGACGAGGGCACGACGACGCTCCTCAGCGAGAGCGGCAAGGTCAACATCCAGGCGCTCGCGCTCACCAACACGCGCACCGAAAGCCAGGAGCGCATCGGCTTGTTCGCGGAGTCGAGCGCCGGGGTGCCGCAGTCCCAGGGCGTCGCGGCGCCGACGCAGAAGCAGGCGACGAGCCGCGCCGGCACCGCATCGGCCGCGGACGACAAGTCCGCGCGCCCGGCGCCGGATCCCTCCACGACCTCCGCGCAGGCGTTCACCGGCCTTGCCATCGAGAAGAGCGATGGCTCGTCCTCGGCGACCACGAACATGGGCAGCCTCGTCCAGGGCAACCGGGTCCAGATCATCGCCCAGGGCGGCGACGTGAACGTCCAGGGCTCGGAGGTGCAGAGCGGCAAGGGCGGCACGCTGATCGACGCCAAGGGCGACGTGAACATCACCGCGGCCTACGACACCGCGAGCTCGACCCGCAGCCAGAGCAGCACGCGCATCGGCGTCGGCGCGGAAGCCAGCGCCGACGGCGCGCACACCGGCTTGCGAGTCACCGGGAGCACGCTCGAGTCGGACGAGAACTCGCGCACCGCCTCGACGAGCCGCCTCGGCTCGGAGGGCACGATCAGCATCCGCGCCGGAAACCGGCTGACGAACGAAGGCACGTCGATCGACGCGAAGGGCAACGTCAACATCCAGGCCGCCTCGGTCGAGAACCTCGCCGCTACGAACTCGTTCACGAGCAACACGCGCTCGACGAACTTCGACGTGAGCCTGATGGCCGGCGGCACGACCAACGGCATGGGCCAGTCGATCGCCAACCTCGCGCAGGGGACGGGCCAGCAGCTCAACATCGCCGCGCCGGAGGCGCAGCTGCGGCTTCGCGCGCAGGGCAGCTCGTCCGAGACGACCGGCGGCGGGACGACTGCGGTCGTGACCGACATCAAGGCCGGCGGCAGCGTCAACTACCAGGTCAGCGGGCAGATCCTCGACCAGGGGACCTCGTACAGCGCCGGCCGGAACATCAACATCGATGCCGGCAGCTACGAGAACCGCGCGGCGCAGAACACCACGTTCGGCACCTCGCGCACCACCTCGGGCGGCGGCACCGCGACCGTCGGCGTCGACGCGACGCGCTCGGTGAACGCGCGCATCAGCGTGAGCGCCTCCAACGCCACCTCGAGCGACGACTCGAGCACGGCGGTGACCGGGTCGCTGAAGGCGGGCGGCAGCGTGAACATCCGCACCCGCGGCGACACGACGCTCGAGGGCACGAAAGTGGAGGCCGGGCAGAACGTCAACGTCGACGCCGGCGGCAACCTGAACCTCCTGCAGGCGAACAACCGGACGAACCGGACCAGCTCGTCGCAGGAAGGCAGCGCGAACGTGTCGGCGAGCGCGTGCCTCGACCTGTCCTGCGCCTCGGGCGGCCTCGGCGCGTCGGCGCGCACCACCGAATCGACCGACCGCTCCACCACCGGCGTCGCAGGCAGCATCAAGGCCGGCGGCAACGTGAACCTGCGCTCGGCGAACAACATGACGCTGCAGGGGACGAACATCGAGTCCGCGAAGGACACGACGCTCGACGCGGGCGGCAATGTCGACTTCCAGGCGCTCACCAGCACCATCAACCGCAGCGGGCGCAGCGACGGCGCGGGGGTCGACGTGGGCCTGAACGTCGGCGCGAGCGGCAAGCTCGCCTCCGACGGCGGCGGCAACGTGTCGCTCAACTTCGAGCGCGGCCGCGACAACGTGCAGGGCACCGAGCGTCAGGGCGGCAGCGTGACGGCGGGTGGCAGCTTCAACCTGCGCTCGGGCGGCAACGCGCGCCTGGAGGGAACGGGCGTGACCGCGGGCAGCGCGAACGTGGACGTGGGCGGCAACTTCACGATGGAGTCCGCGCAGAGCACGTTCAAGCAGGACACGAGCAACGTGACCGGGTCACTGCAGCTGAGCGGCGGGAAGTCCTCCGACGGCGGCCGCAACTTCGGCGGCGCGATCGGCTTCGGCGTGAACGACCAGAAGGCCGACAACGTCGTCAACCAGAACGCCGGGATCACCACGCGCGGCGGCACGCGGCTCAACGTCGGCGGCAACGCGACCCTCGCGGGCGCGAACATCGACGCGGGCGGCGGCGTGAGCGGCCAGATCCGCGGCAACCTGAGCGTGGAGACGCGCGCGGACCAGATCCGCACCGAGAGCACCAACATCAACGCCTACGCGGGCGTGGGCGACATCTCGCTCGCCGGCAAGGGCGGCGGGTCGACGACGCGCGCGCAGAAGATCGACGCCGCGCAGGACAAGGTCGGTAACGTCGCGAACACCATCGGCGGCACCGGCGTGTTCATCGATGCGCACTCGAGCAAGACCGACCAGTCGACGGTCACGCAGAGGAGCGGCATCTCCGGCGGGCAGGCCGGCCTCGGCGGGCTCAGCGTCGGCGGCAACGCGAACCTCTCCGGCGCGAGCGCCTCGACGACCGGCATGAACGTCGCAGGCACCACCACGACGACGGCGGGACCGCAGGAGCGCAACGTCACCTCGAGCAGCGACTTCACGCTGCGCGGCACCGTGTCGACGATGCTCGGCTCCGACCAGGCGACCGGCGGAACGTTCAGCAACGTCTTCCAGGCCTCCGGCGGCCAGAAGCCGCGTGCGGGCGCGGGCAACGACGCTGCGCCGGCGCCGACCACGCGCCCGCGCTCCAATGCCGTGAGCGGCGACGCCGCGCGTCCTCGCGTCAATGCTCCCGACGCCGCGCCCACGACGCGTCCGCGCTCGAATGCGGTGAGCGGCGACGCTGCACGCCCCCGCGCAGAGAGCGATGGGCCGGTGCGGCCGCAGAGGTTCGAGCGCATCGAAGTGACGCCGGCACCCGAGCTGATCCAAAAGGTCGACGCGCAGCCGATGCCGCGGATCGTGCCGCGCGACAGCGATCCGCAGCTCGGCGCCTCGCCGAAGCCGCCCGCCGCGCCGCCGGGACGTCCGCGCTCGGAAAGCGTCGGCCCCGCGAGCAATCCGAATCCGACGGAGCGGCCGTTCGGTACGTTCGAGAAACCGGCCGAACCCGGCAACGCGCCTTCGACGTTCTCCGAGTTTGTGCGCGATCGCGATGGCTGGGCCGCGTTCCCGGGGCCGAAACAGAACGACGCGAAACCGAAGCCGTTGGCCGAGCCGGTGCAAAAGCCCGCGCCGCTGCCGCCGATCGCCCTGTCGACGCCGAAGCCGTCGTCTACGCCGCCCGGACGCGATCGTTCGGAGAGCGTGGGACCGGCGAGCAATCCGAATCCGCGTGAACGGCCGTTCGGAGCCTTCGGCACGGAATCGAAGCCGGGCTCCGTTACGTCCACCTTCAACGAGATCCCGGTACGCCCGCGTTCCAATGCCCTGCGCGGCGATGACCGGGCGCCGAAGGCCGGGAAGCCGGACGCGCCGCGCCCGAACTACGGGGCGTTGCCGCCGGTGGATCCCGCAAAGCGGCCCGCCGCGGACGTGTCCACGTTCAGCGATGTGCCGCCGCCCGACCGGGCGGGCTATGGTGCGTTCCCGGCGCCCAAGCCCAAGCCCGCGGCGAACGACGCGGTGAAACCGGGGCCGCAGCCGCTCGCCCTCGCGGCGCCGGCAGCGAGAGCCGGGGAAGGACGCCCGGAGGGCAAGTTCAAGCTGAAGAACCTGGGCTCGGAATACGTCGGCGAGAACAAGGGCGAAGGCGAGCGCTGGAAGAAGGGCAACGAGGACTTCAAGGTGCGCTACTTCGATGCGAAGGAGCGCGACGCCGCCGAGATCATCATCCGCGACGGCAAGTTCTACGCAAAGGAAACCGACGCGAGCGGCAATGTGCTGCGCGAGGCCGACGGCTCGCCCAAGCTCAAGCCCTTCGATACGCGCGGACGCCCCGACCAGCAGGGCGCGATCTTCGTCATGGACGCGGAGGGCCGGCTCTACGCCACTACGGAGCAGGAAAGGGGCAAGGTCCATCACTCCAGCCTGCTTGCAGGCGAGCCCATCGCCATGGCGGGCGAGCTTCGCGTCGAGAACGGCGAGCTCACGACGATCAACAACATGAGCGGCCACTACCGGCCCGACCTGGACCAGTTCCGGCAGATGAACGAGCACCTCAAGAGCCAGAAGGTGGACCTCGGCAGCGTGCACGTGGAAGCCGCGACCGGCCTCTACCGGCCGGAAGACAAGGGCCACACGGGCGACCAGATCCTGGTGCGCCTCGACGTGGAGACCGGCAAGGTCACCGACGTCATTTCCCGGGAGAAGTGGGTGCAGGACCCGGAGACCAAGGCGTGGTCGCAGGCGACATGGACGGCGCCGGATGGAACCGTGTATGCCGTCATGACGCGCGGCGAGATCAACGCGAACGGCCCGGTCACCCCGGAAGGCTGGAAGCTCTCCGAGCCGGTGGCGATCGGTAGCGAGGCGCCGCGGCCGATCACCCCCGAGCAGCGCGCGCAGCTCGAGCTCGCGATCAACGCGAAGGGCGAGGTCGTCTACAAGGCGGATCCCGAGCGGAAGTTCGACACCGGCGAGGGTCGCGTGCCCTTCGTGGTCGACGCGGCGGGCCGGCTTTATGCGGGCAAGACCGGCGGCCTCGCGCACGCATCGCTCGCGGAAGGCGGGCCGGTGCGCGTGGCCGGCGAGGTGGCCGTGAAGGACGGCAAGCTGGTCCATATCGACAACAAGAGCGCCGAGTATGCGTCGAGCTCGCAGCAGCTCGTCGATGTCATCGTGGACCTGCGCGACCAGCAGAAGCTGGATGCCGCCGAGCTGCAGGGCTACGAGCTCTGGGAGAACCAGGTCGTTGACAACGGCGACGGCACGCAGCGGCCCGTCATGTTCAAGGTCGATCCGAACACCGGCGCCGTGGTCCGGATCGAGGACCCCGGCCCGCCTTCCGCCGGCCATGCCGCGGAGCCCGTCGCCCCGACGGAGGGGTCGGCTTCCGGGGCGGACACGCGGTCAGCGAACGACGACGCGTTGCGCCGCGCGGCTTGATTCAGACGCCGAGGAAGCGGTGCCAGAGCTCTCGGTCGGCGGCGAGCTCGGCAGAAGCGCCCTGCCATGCGACCCGGCCGCGCTCGATGATGGTGTGGCGGTCGGCGAGGGCCACGAGGCGCTCGACGTACTTGTCGATGACGATGATGGTCTGGCCGGCCTCGCGCAGGCGGGCGAGGCAGCGCCAGATCTCCTCCCGCACGAGCGGCGCAAGGCCCTCGGTCGCCTCGTCGAGGATGAGGAGGTGCGGGTTCGTGACCAGCGCCCGGCCGATGGCGAGCATCTGCTGCTCGCCGCCGGACAGTTGGTCTCCAAAATGATCTTTTCTGTGAAGGAGCGAAGGGAATAAGTCAAAAACCCTGCGCGGGCTCCAATGGCCCTTCCTGTGAAAGGCGACGAGGTGTTCCTCGACGCTGAGGTTCGGGAAGATCTGGCGGCCCTCCGGCACCACGGCGATGCCCGAGCGCGCGATGCGGTCGGGCGCATCGCGCTCGATGCGCCTGCCGCGGAAGGAGATGGCGCCGCGCTTCGCGGGCGTGAGGCCGAGGAGGGCGCGCACGGTGGTCGTCTTACCCATGCCGTTGCGCCCCAGCAGCGTCGCCACCTCGCCCTCGCGCACCTCGAAGCCGAGGCCGAACAGGACCTGGCTGTCGCCGTACGCCGCCTCCAGGTTCTCGACCGTGAGCATCAGGCCGGCGCTTCCTCGCCGAGGTAAGCCGTCTTCACGGCCGGATCGGCGCGGATCTCGGCGGGGGTGCCGCTCGCGATGACGCGGCCGTTCACCAGCACCGAAATCCGGTCGGCGAGGCGGAACACCGCGTCCATGTCGTGCTCGACGAGGAGCACCGTCACCTTCGCGCGGATTGTCTCGATGAGCGCAACCATGCGGGCCGATTCCTCGGGGCCCATGCCGGCCATCGGCTCGTCGAGCAGCACGAGGCGCGGCTTCGTCGCGAGCGCTAGCCCGACTTCGAGCGCCCGCTGCTCGCCGTGCGCGAGGGTGGAGGAAATGCTCCCGAGCTTCGCCTTCAATCCGACCTCTTCGCCGATGGACGCCGCTTCGTCGAACAGCCTTCTTTCACTTGTAATGCTGTTGAAAAAAGAAAAACTGGTGCCGCTGCGCGCTTGGACGGCGAGCGCCAGGTTGTCGAGCACCGTCATGCCGCGGAAGATGCTGGTGATCTGGTAGCTGCGCGCCAACCCGGCGAGGACGCGCCGGGACTGCTTCAGGTTTCCGAGGGGTTTCCTTTCGAACAGCATTTCCCCGGAGTCGATCGCGAGGCCTCCGGAGATCAGGTTCACCAGCGTGGTCTTGCCGGCGCCGTTCGGGCCGATGAGCGCGTGCACCTCGCCCTGCCGCACCTGCATCGACACCCGGTCGGTGGCGACGACGCCGCCGAAGCGCTTCGAGACCGCCTTCAGCTCAAGCATGGCGCTTCCTCGCCATGAGGCCGGCAATGCCATGGGGGGCGAAGAGGACCACCACGAGCAGCACGACGCCCACGGCGAGCGAGGCATGTTGCTGGTAGTTCGGCGCGAGCGAGGCGAGCCAGCCGATCCGGTAGTCGGCGACAAGGTGCTCGAGGGTCAGCAGGACGGCGGCGCCGAGCACGCCGCCCCACAGCCGGCCCACGCCGCCCAGGATCACCATGACCATCAGCGTTCCGGACTGCGTCCAGTGCAGCACGCCGGGGTTGACGTACTTGCCGTGCGCCGCGAGGAGCGCGCCGGCGAGGCCGCCGACCGCGCCGGCGATGACGAAGCACGCGAGCTGGTAGCGGAATACCGGGAAGCCGATCGCCTCGGCGCGGGGGGCGTTCTCGCGCATCGCCTGGATCACGCGGCCGAAGCGGGAGCGCGCCAGCCGATGGAGCAAAAAGAGAATCAAACTTAAAAATCCCAAAACGACATAGTAAAAAGCGATTTCGTTGCCGAGACTGAAGCCGAGGTCCGGCCGGCCCGTCAACGTGAGGCCTTCGTCGCCGCCGTAGGCCTTCATCGAGTTCACGAGGTAGAAGGCCATCTGCGCGAAGGCGAGAGTGATCATGATGAAGTACACGCCCCGCGTGCGCAGCGACGCCGCGCCGATGAGCCACGCCGCCGCCGCCGCGGCGAGCACCGCGACCGGCCATGCAATCCACGCGCTGGTGACGCCCTCGACGAAGAGGATGCTTGCCGCATAGGCGCCCGTGCCGACGAACGCCGCGTGGCCGAACGAGATCATCCCGCCGTAGCCGAGGACGAGGTTGAGGCTCGTCGCGGCGATGGCGTAGATCATCACCCGGCTGGCGAAGCTGACATAGAAGGTCCTGTCGAAATATTCCAATGCCCACGGCAGGGCGACGGCAAGGAGGAGAACGGCAAGAGCTCGCTTCATCCGCGAGCAGGGAAAAGTCCCTGCGGTCTCACGAAGAGGACCACCGCCATCAGGAGGTAGATCGACACCGACGCGATCGCCGGCCCGGCGGCGCTCGCGAACTGCGGCGGCAGGAAGGCGCCGAAGAGGATGGGCAGGAAGGCGCGCCCGACGGTGTCCACCATGCCGACGAGCACCGCGCCGACGAAGGCGCCGCGCACCGAGCCGATGCCGCCGATGACGATGACCACGAAGGCGAGGATGAGGATGTTCTCGCCCATGCCGACCTGCACGGCGAGCAGGGGCGCGAGGAGCGCCCCCGCCACGGCGCAGAGCGCGGCGCCGACGCCGAACACCACCGTGAACAGCGTCTTGATGTTGACGCCCATCGCGAGCGCCATCTCCCGGTTGGAGGCGCCGGCACGCACGAGCATTCCAATCTTCGTTTTGTTGATCAATAAAAACAGGAAAACTGCGACGAGCAGCCCGACGGCGATGATCAGGAGCCGGTACGCCGGATAGTAGAGGCCCGGCAGGAGCTCCACCGGCCCGGAGAGCGCCTGCGGCATGGGCAGCGCGGCGTCGGAGCCCCAGACGAGGCGCACCGCCTCATTGGCGATGAGGATGAGCGCGAAGGTCGCGAGGACCTGGGACAGGTGGTCTCTCTGGTAGAGCTTCCGGAAAAGGGACACCTCGAGGAGCATCCCGAGCACGCCGGTCGCCGGGATGGCGAGCAGCACGCCCGCGGCGAAGGACCCGGTCGCCTGCACGAGCGCCGCCGCGACGAACGCGCCGAGCATGTAGAGCGAGCCGTGCGCGAGGTTGATCATGTCCATGATGCCGAACACGAGCGTCAACCCCGCGGCGAGCAGGAAGAGCATGAGGCCGAACTGCAGCCCGTTCAGCCCCTGCTCGACGATCAATATCCAGGACAAATTACATCGCGCACGGACAAGCCGCTACTTCATCGCGCAATCCTGCACGTACGCGTCGCCGTGGTCCTTGAAGATGGTGCCCATCGTCTTGTTGACGATGCGCCCCTTGTTGTCCTTCGCCACCACGCGCAGGTAGTAGTTCTGGACCGGGTACTGGTTCTTGTTGAACTTGAAGGGACCGCGCACCGACTCGAACTTCGCCGCGCGCAGGGCCCTGCGCACCGCCTCGGTGTCCTCGACCTTGCCCTTCACGTCGCGCACCGCGGCGTCGATGAGGAGCGCCGTGTCGTAACCCTGGGAGGCGAAGAGCGAAGGCAGGCGCCCGTATTCCTTCTCGAACGCGGCGACGAACTTCCTGTTCGCCGCGTTATCCAGGTCGAGCGCCCAGTGCGCCGTGTCGAAGGTGCCGAGCAGCGCGTCGCCCACCGGCCGGATCACGTCCTGGTCGGAGCTGAAGCCCGGCGTGATGAGCTGCATGTCCTTCGACAGGCCCGCGGCGACGAACTGCTTGATGAAGTTGATGCCCATGCCGCCGGGAAGGAAGATGTAGACCGCGTCCGCCTTCGAGGCCCGCACCTGCGCGAGCTCCACCGAGTAGTCGAGCTGGCCGAGCTTGGTGTAGACCTCCGCCGCGATGTTGCCCTTGAAGAAGCGCTTGAAGCCGGCGAGCGAGTCCTTGCCGGCCTGGTAGTTCGGCGCGATCAGGTAGACGTTCTTGTAGCCCTTGGTCGTCGCGTGCTGCCCGGCGGCCTCGTGGTACGCGTCGTTCGGCCACGAGGCGGCGAAGAAGAGCGGGTGGCACTGCTTGCCGGCGAGCGGCGAGGGCGCCGCGTTCGGGCTGACGTAGATCGTCTTGTTCTCGAAGGCGACCGGGATCGACGCCAGCATGATGTTCGAGAACACGTAGCCGGTGAGGAAGTTGACCTTGTCGAGCTTCACCGCCTTCTCGGCGAGCTGGCGCCCCACGTCGGGCTTGAACTGGTCGTCGCTCACGATCACCTCGGCGGGCAGGCCGCCGAGCTTGCCGCCGTTCATCTTCACCGCAAGCTGGAAGCCGTCGCGGATGTCCACGCCGAGCGCCGCGCTCGGGCCCGAAAGCGTGCTGACGAAGCCGATCTTCACCTTGTCCGCGGCCTGGGCGTTGAACGCGAGGGCCAGTGCCGCGCATGCGGCGAGCGCTTGGATCTTCATGGTGCTCCTCCTTGAGAAAAATTCTAAAGGCTGTCCAGGTACCGTGCCATGCGGTCTCGCTGGGCGGCGTCCGGCAGCGGGCCCTCGCCGGCCTGCAGGTTATCCCGCATGTGCTCCGGGCGCGAGGTCGCCGGGATGACGCAGGTGACCCCGGGGTGGCCGGCGATCCACTTCAGGAAGTACTGCGCCCAGCTCGCGATGCCGAGCTCCGCCGCCCACGGCGGCAGCGCCTTGCCCTTCACCTTCCTGAACAGGGATCCTTCCGCGAACGGGCGGTTGGCGATGACGGCGACCTGGAGG
>DASPMF010000126.1:0-7225 GCA_035627155.1 Burkholderiales bacterium
CCCGACATCGCCGGCCAGGGCATCGCCAACCCCCTGGCCCTCCTCCTCGCCGCCTGCCTGATGCTCGACCACGTCGGCAAGCGCGCGCTGGCCCAAACCATCCGCAACGCCGTCTCCAGGACCCTGAACGAGGATGGCGTGCGCACCAAGGACCTCGGCGGCAGCGCCACCACCGCGCAATTCACCCGCGCGATCGCCAAGCGCCTCTGAAATCGGGGTCAGGCACCGATCTTCAGCGGGTCTTCAGGATCCGCAGCAGGTTGTGGTGCGAGTCGGTGAAGGTGGGCAGGTCCGCGCGGTCCACGATCGGATCGGCGCTCTCGAGGAGCGGCGCGGCGAGGAGCTTGCGGTTCTTCGTCACGATCACCTGGTCGGTCGAGGAGTACCAGTACTCCTTGCCCTGGTCGCCGATCGGCGAGTCGGCGACGTTCACCGCCTCGAAGCCGAGCTCGCTCGCCAGGCGCTTGATCACCGGCAGCAGGTCGACGAACCGGTTGGTGGCCTGGAACACGATCACGCCGTCGGGCTTGATGTGCTTCGCGTACAGCGCCATCGCCTCGCGCGTGACGAGGTGCATGGGAATCGAGTCCCCCGAGAAGGCGTCGATGCCGAGGACGTCGTAGCCGCGCGGCGGCTCGCGCTCGAGCGAAAGGCGCCCGTCCCCCAATACAATTTCTTTTGTTGCAGAAGAATCTTGCAGGAACGTGAACTCGCTGTTCGCGACGTCCACTACACGCGGGCTGATCTCGTAGAAGACGAGCCGGTCGCCCGGCTTCATCCATGCGCCGATCACCCCGGCGCCCAGGCCGATCACGCCGACGCTGAGCGGCTTGCCGCGCTGGAGATCGCGCAGCGACTCGAACACCCGCCCGTAGCCGGAGCCGGGGTTGAAGTAGTCGGCCGGCGTGTTCCGATAGTCTTCGCCGAGCAGCTGCCCGCCGTGCATGATCCCGCCGTGGTACATGGCGCGGTACGGCACCGGGCTCGGGTGGTCGGCGGTGCGCACCACGCCGTAGAAGTCGCGCTCCATGACGCGGACGCCGCGCGAATAGTCGTCGAAGGCCTTGTACACGAGCACGGCCACCGCGACGGTCATCGCCATCCCGCCCAGGCGCGCGAGGCTCTCCATGCGCCAGGTGAAGAACACCGCCAGCGCGACGAGCGCGATGCCGAGCTCGAAGTAGCCGTCCAGCGCGAGCGGCGCGACGATCGCCACCAGCACCGCGCCGAGCGCGCCGCCGAGCGACATCATCAGGTAGAAGCGCGTGAGGTGCGCGGGGTCCGGCTTCAGGCGCGCGAGCTCCCCGTGGCAGAACATGCAGGCCACGAACATGCCCACGAGGTAGAGCGGCGCCGCGGTGGCGAGGTCGAGCGACGGCACGAACCAGGCCATCGCCGGCACGAGGATCAGCATCCACAGCGTGAACGTCAGGCGGTGGTACCAGCGCGGATGATCGAAGGTGAGGATGAAGGTGACGAGGTAGAGCGCGAGCGGCAGCACCCACAGGAACGGCACGCTGGAGATGTTCTGCGTGATGTGGTTGCTCACCGCGAGGAGCATCACCGAGCCCATCGCCGAGAGCGCGAGCCATTGCAGCTGCACCAGGCCCGAGGGTTTTGGCGTTTCTGCTTTTTCGATCCTGAGCTCTGTTGAATCGGAAAGCGAAAGCCAGGCCGTTCCGGCGCACAGGAAAGCGAAGGCGACGAACAGGAACGACCAGCCCCAGCCGAGCTGCGTGAGGTCGAACGCCGGCTCGAAGAGGAGCGGGAAGCCGAGCAGCGCCACGAGCGAGGCGAAGTTGGAGAGCGCGAAGAGGCGGTACGGCACGGCGCTGCGGAAGCGGCGCCAGTACCAGTGCTGCAGGAGCGGCGTGGTGGACGAGAGCAGGAAGTACGGCAGGCCGATGGTCGCGACGAGCAGCAGCAGGATGCGCAGGATCGGCTGCTCGTCGCCCTGCGGCTTCCAGCCGCTCGAGGCGAGGATCGGCAGCGTGGCGAGCGATAGCGCGAGCAGGCCGATGTGCAGCAGCGCCTGGCGGCGCGCTCCAAGCCGCAGCGTCAGGTCGGCGTACGCGTACCCGGCGAGGAGCACGCTCTGGAAGAACACCAGGCACGTGGTCCAGACGGCGGCCGAGCCGCCGAACCACGGCAGGATCTGCTTCGCGATGACGGGCTGGACCAGGAACAGCAGGAACGACGAAAGGAAGATCGTCCCCGCGTAGGGAAGGGTTCCTGCCAGGGGCGCGTGCGCTACTTCTTCAGTACGGATTTGAGGAGCCTGCCCATTTCCGCCGGGTTCTTGGTCACCTTGATGCCGCAGGCCTGCATCACGTCGAGCTTCTCCTGCGCCGTGCCCTTGCCGCCGGAGATGATCGCGCCGGCGTGGCCCATGCGCTTGCCCGGCGGCGCCGTCACGCCGGCGATGAAGCCGACCACCGGCTTCTTCATGTTCTCCTTCACCCAGCGCGCCGCGTCCTCCTCGTCCGAGCCGCCGATCTCGCCGATCATGATCACCGCGTCGGTGCCCGGGTCCTCGTTGAAGAGCTGCATGACGTCGATGTGCTTCAGGCCGTTGACCGGGTCGCCGCCGATGCCGACCGCGCTCGACTGGCCGATGCCGAGCTCGGTGAGCTGGCCGACCGCCTCGTAGGTGAGCGTCCCGGAGCGCGACACCACGCCGACGCGTCCCGGCTTGTGGATGTGGCCCGGCATGATGCCGATCTTGATCTCCCCCGGCGTGATCACGCCCGGGCAGTTGGGGCCGACGAGCTTCGTGCGGCGGTTTTCCTTCCGCATCCGGTCGCGCACCTCGATCATGTCGCGCACCGGGATGCCCTCGGTGATGCAGATCACGAGGTCGAGGTCCGCCTCCACCGCCTCCCAGATCGCCGCGGCGGCGAACGGCGGCGGC
This sequence comes from Burkholderiales bacterium, assembly GCA_035627155.1. Classification (GTDB taxonomy): domain Bacteria; phylum Pseudomonadota; class Gammaproteobacteria; order Burkholderiales; family SG8-39; genus SCGC-AG-212-J23. The sequence goes on from DASPMF010000126.1 coordinate 2,912, forward strand.
ACGTAGATGACCGAGGTATTGACCCCTTCCTTCTCCTTCGCTTCCTTGACGGTGGCGAAGATCGGAATGCCCTCGAAGCTCTCCCCCGCCTTCTTCGGGTTCACGCCGGCCACGTAGCACTTCTGGCCGTTGGCGTACGCGCGGCTCGTCTGCGTATGGAACTGGCCCGTCTTGCCGGTGATGCCCTGCGTGACGACGCGCGTGTTTTTGTCGATGAGGATGCTCATTTCTTCTTCCTCGCCTTGGACTGCTTGGCTTTCTTCTTGACCGGCTTCCTCTTCGTCCTGACCGGCTTCTTCACCTTGACCGGCTTTTTCTTCGCAACCGGCTTGGCCTTCTTCTTCGCGGGCTTTACCTTCTTCAGCGTCGCGACGATCTTCTGCGCGGCGTCGGCCATGTTGTCGGCGGAGATGATCGGCAGGCCCGACTGCTTGAGGATCTTCTTGCCGAGGTCCTCGTTGGTGCCCTTCATGCGCACCACGAGCGGCACGGAGAGCTTCACCTCGCGCGCCGCGGCGACCACGCCGGTGGCGATGGTGTCGCACTTCATGATGCCGCCGAAGATGTTGACGAGGATCGCCTTCACCTTCGGGTTGGAGAGCATGATCTTGAAGGCCGCGGTGACCTTCTCGGCGGTCGCCCCGCCGCCGACGTCGAGGAAGTTCGCCGGCGAGCCGCCGAAGAGCTTGATCGTGTCCATCGTCGCCATCGCGAGCCCGGCGCCGTTCACCATGCAGCCGATCTCGCCGTCGAGCGAGATGTAGTTGAGGTCGTACTTGGAGGCCTCGACCTCGAGCGGGTCTTCCTCGTCGAGGTCGCGCATCTCCACGATTTCCGGGTGGCGGAAGAGCGCGTTCGAGTCGAAGTTCATCTTCGAGTCGAGCACCACCACCTTGCCGCTGCCGGTGAGGATGAGCGGGTTGATCTCGGCGAGCGAGGCGTCGGTTTCCCAGAAGCACTTGTAGAGCTTCTTGAAGATCTCCGCGCCTTCGCCGACCGCGGACTCCGGCAGGCCGATCCGGCGCGCGACGTCGGTGGCGTCCTTGTCGAGGAGCCCGGTCGCCGGGTCGATGAACACTTTGTGGATCTTCTCCGGCGTGTGCGCGGCGACTTCCTCGATGTCCATGCCGCCTTCGGAGGAGGCCATCAGCGCCACTTTCTGCGTGCCGCGGTCCACCACCATGCCGACGTAGAGCTCCTTCCTGATGTCGGCGCCCTCCTCGATGAGCAGGCGGCGCACCTTCTGCCCTTCGGGACCGGTTTGATGGGTTTTCAATTGCATCCCCAATATGGAGGATGCAAGTTGACGAACCTGGTCCAGGGATTTCGCCACCTTGACCCCGCCGCCCTTGCCGCGGCCGCCGGCGTGGATCTGCGCCTTGACGACCCAGACGCTGCCGCCGAGCTTCTTCGCCGCGTCGACGGCCTCCTCGACGCTGAACGCGGGAATGCCGCGCGGCGTCGGCAGGCCGAACCTGCGGAAGATTTCCTTGCCCTGGTATTCGTGGATTTTCATCGGCTCCCTGCCTGGCTCCCTGCGTTTTTTCCGAATCCTCAGCCCGAACGCCGGACCGCGGCATTGACGGCTGTCAAGCCGGGGACTTCTCTTTCCGGTACCAGCGCGGGTACCACTTGCGGACCGTCTCGGTGCCCGTCTCCAGTGCGTGGCACTGGTCGAGCTGGAAGGGCTTGCGCCCGTCCTCGGTCTCCTCCGGCATCTCGCCGGCGAAGGTCTGGATCGCGGCGGTGGGCAGGCCGCCCAGCATCTCGGTGATGTGCGTGCAGCCGCGCACGCTGCCGAGCAGCTCGTGCACGTTCTTGCGAAACCCCTTCACCAGGTTCAGCCCGACCAGCTTGCCGTAGGCCGGCGCGATCGTTTCGCAGCCGCCGGGGTACGGCACGGCATCCGAGGACGCGGCGGCGGCGACGATGTTGAAGTGCCGGTCGATGGTGATGCGCACCCACATGTCGTGCACCGCCTGGCCGGCGCGGCGCACGCCGGTCTTCAGGCGGAAGTCGTGGTTCTTGACGTCGTTGAGGTGCGCCTCGATGTCCCACAGGCCGTCGGCGCGCTTGTAGCCTTCGTAGCGAACGCGCCGCGTGTGCCGCAGCTCGCGCTCGACATCGGGAACCTGCAGTGGCATAGGGCGCGGATTCTAGCGCGCCGGGCGCGCGGGATCAGGCCTTGCGGAAGAGCAGGATCGCGACGACGAGCGAAACGGCGCTTGCCCCCCAGAGCGCCTGTGCGGCGAACGCGAGCCAGAGGAGATGGATGTATGCGGCGGCGAGCAGGGAGATGAAAAGGCGGTCGCCGCGCGTGGTGCGGATGCCGAGGATGCCGCGTCGCGCCCCGCCGCCGGGCACGCGCAGCTCCCAGATCGTCATGGCCACGAGCGCGGCCGCCACGAGCCCGAAGAAGAGCGCCGTCTGCCAGGTCCATGCCATCCAGGAGAGATCCATCTTCCTAGACCCTTCCCAGGGAAAACCCCTTGGCGATGTAGTGGCGCACGAAGTAGATGACGAAGGCGCCCGGCACGATGGTGAGCGCGCCGGCGGCCGCGAGCAGGCCCAGCTCGTAGCCCGACGAGCTCGCGGTGCGCGTCATGGTCGCGGCGATGGGCTTGGCCTCCACCGAGGTCAGGGTCTTGGCGAGCAGCAGCTCGACCCACGAGAACATGAAGCAGAAGAACGCCGCGACGCCGATGCCCGCGGCGATGGCGGGGACGAAGATCTTGAGGAAGAACTTCCAGAACGGGTAACCGTCGATGAAGGCGAGCTCGTCCAGCTCCCTCGGCACGCCGCTCATGAACCCTTCCAGGATCCACACCGCGAGCGGGATGTTGAACAGGCAGTGCGCGAGGGCGACGGCAAGGTGCGTGTCGAAGAGGTTGATCGCCGAGTAGAGCTGGAAGAAAGGCAGCGCGAACACCGCGGCCGGCGCCATGCGGTTGCTGAGCAGCCAGAAGAAGAGATGCCGGTCGCCGATGAAGCGGTAGCGAGAGAACGCGTACGCCGCCGGCAGCGCGACCGCGACCGACAGGACCGTGTTGATCGCGACGTAGGCGAGCGAGTTCAGGTAGCCCATGTACCACGTGGGCTCGGTCAGGATCTTGCGGTAGTTCTCCAGCGTGAAGCTCCGCGGCCACAGGGTGAAGCCCCCCAGGATCTCGTTGGTGGTCTTGAACGACATGCTGAGCAGCCAGTAGATCGGCAGCATCAGGAAGGCGATGTAGAGCGCGGGCACGAGCCAGCGGAGGCGCTTCACGATTCCTCCTCGTTTGCGGTCATCACCCGGTAGAAGAGCCACGAGAGGAGCAGGATGATGAGGAAGTAGATGAGCGACATCGCCGCCGCCGGGCCGAGGTCGAACTGCCCCAGCGCGATCTTGACGAGGTCGATCGACAGCAGCGTTGTCGAGTTGCCCGGGCCGCCGCCCGTGAGCACGAAGGGCTCGGTGTAGATGTTGAAGCTGTCCATGAACCGGAGCAGCACGGCGATGGTGAGCACGTGCTTCATCTTGGGCAGCTGCACGTGGCGGAATACCGCCCAGCCGGAGGCGCCGTCGATCTTCGCCGCCTGGTAGTACGCGTCCGGGATCGCCGACAGGCCGGCATAGGCGAGCAGCGCCACCAGCGAAGTCCAGTGCCACACGTCCATCGCGACGAGCGTCGCCCACGCCGCGAGCGGCTGGCGCGTGAAGTTGTAGTCGATGCCGGCGGCGTTCAGCGTCCAGCCGAGCAGGCCGATGTCGGGCAGGGCGAAGATGTTCCACATCGCGCCCACGACGTTCCATGGAATGAGCAGCGGCATGGACATCAGCACCAGGCAGACGGACGCCCACGCGCCGCGCCGTGGCATCGCGAGCGCGATGGCCACCCCGAGCGGGATCTCGATCGCGAGGATGATGCCGGTGAAGAGCAGCTGGCGGCCGAGCGCGTCGTGGAAGCGGCGCGAGTGCACCACCTGGTCGAACCACTTGACGCCCTCGAAGAAGAAGTTGTTGTTGCCGAAGGTCTCCTGCACCGAGTAGTTCACCACGGTCATGAGCGGAATCACCGCGTTGAATCCCACCAGCAGCACGACCGGCAGCACGAGCCACCACGCCTTCTGGTTGACCGCCTTCGCGCTCACCCGAGCACCCCGGCGGGCGCCCGCCCGGCCAGCCAGCCGTCGACATAGAGGTGGGTGAACTCCGGCGCGAAGGCGAGGTGCGCCGGTCCCTCGGGCACCGGCTCGTGCTCGCGCAGCAGCACCCGCACCAGGCCTTCGCCGCTCGCCTCGAGGCGCGTCTCCACGACCCGGTGGCGGCCGGCG
>DASPMF010000127.1:0-5467 GCA_035627155.1 Burkholderiales bacterium
CGGCGCGCAGACCGAAGGCCTGCTCAAGGGCCTGGGAATGGGCCTCGCCGCGCTGGCCTCGTTCGCCCTCCCGCTCGCCGTGGCATGGATGCTGCTCGGCCTGTGGCTCGGATCCGCACGCCGATTCAAGACCCAAGGAGCCCCCGCATGACGACCCGACGCGAATGGCTGCTGGCGATGCTCGCCCTGGCCGCCTTTTCCAGAACCGGCTTTGCTGCCGAGCCGTTGATCACGCGCCCGATTCCCGCTACGGGCGAGCGGTTGCCGATCATCGGTCTCGGCAGCTCGGCGACCTTCTCCCAGGTGGCGCGCAGCGAGGACGTGACGGCGCTGCGCGCGGTGCTCGGCAGGCTGGTCGAGCTCGGCGGCACCGTGTTCGACACCGCGCCCGCCTATGGCGCGTCGGAGGAGGTGGCGGGGAAGATCGCGCAGGAGCTCGGCATCGCAGGCAAGCTCTTCTGGGCCACCAAGCTGAACGTCGCGGGCTGGGGCGGCGGGTCGGCCGATCCGAAGGCCGCGCGCGAGCAGGTCGAAACCTCGTTCCGGCGCATCGGCAAGCCGGCGATCGACCTCATCCAGGTGCACAACATGGCGGACGTGCGCACCCAGCTGCCGATCCTGCGGGAATACAAGGACCGGAAACGCGTTCGCTACATAGGCGTGACGAACACTTCCTCTAGCCGTTACGACGACATGGTGCAGACGATGCGCAAAGAGCGCCTCGACTTCATCGGCGTGGACTACGCCATCGACGAGCGCCACGCGGAGGAGACCATCCTGCCGCTCGCACAGGAGCGCGGCATCGCGGTGCTCGTCTACGCGCCGTTCGGGCGGACCCGTCTCTGGCAGCGGGTCAAGGGACGGGATCTGCCGGGCTGGGCGAAGGAGATCGGCGCCACCACGTGGGCGCAGTTCTTCCTCAAGTTCGTCGCGAGCCACCCGGCCGTGACCGCCATCACGCCAGCGACGAGCCGTCCTTCGAACATGGCGGACAACATGGGGGCGGCCCGCGGGCCGCTTCCCGACGCGGCGACCCGCAAACGCATGATCCAGACCGTAGAGGCCTTGCCATGAACACTAAGCGTCGTAATGTCCTGGTCCTTTTTGGAATCGGCGTTTTTGCGCGGCCGCTGGCGGGCTTCGCCCAGCAGAAGACGAAGATCGGCATCGTCGGCTCCGGGCGCGTCGGCAGCGCCATCGGCGCCGCATGGGTCAGGAAGGGCCACGAGGTGATGTTCTCCTCGCGCACGCTGGACGACGACCGGGAGCTGGCGAAGAAGCTCGGCGGCGGCGCGAAGGCCGGCACGCCGAAGGAGGCGATCGCGTTCGGCGAGGTGGTGATGATCTCCGTTCCCTACCGCGCGCTGCCGGAGATCGGCAAGGAGCACGCCGCGGCGCTCAAGGGCAAGGTGGTGATCGACACCTGCAACCCGTTTCCCAACCGCGACGGTGAGGTGGCGAACTGGGCGCGCGAGAAGGGCGCCGGGCTCGCCTCGGCGGAGCTGCTCCCCGGCGCGCGCATCGTGCGCGCCTTCAACGCCATCGGCGCCGCGAGCATGGGCGCCGCGCACGAGAATCCCGGCAAAGTCGGCATGCCGATCGCGGGCGAGGACGCGAAGGCGATCGAGATCGCCTCGCGCCTCATCCGCGACGTCGGCTACGAGCCGGTGCTGGTCGGGGGCCTCGCCATGGGGAAGTTCCTCATGCCCGGCACCCCGCTCGCCGGCGAGCACGCTCCCTCGGAGATCAGGAAGATTGCGGCAGGGCTGAAATAAAGGCCCGGACGGAGGCGCCAACGCCGCTCATTCGTTGGCCTTGATTCCGAGCTCGGCGATGAGCTGGCGCCACTTTGCGAGGTCCGCCTTGATGAACTGGCTGAACTCGTCCGGCGTCATGCCGGTCGGCTCGAGGCCCTGGTCGCGCAGCCACTTCTGCATCTCGGGCGAGTTCAGGAAGCCGTTGATGTCCACGGAGATCTTCTCGACCACCGGCTTCGGCGTGCCGGCGGGCGCGAAGATGCCGAACCACGCGCCGCCGCTCAGCTTCGGCACGCCGAGCTCCGGGAAGGTCGGCACGTCGGGCAGGGCCTTCGAGCGCTTCGAGCCGATGAGCGCGATCGGGCGCACCTTGCCGGCCTTGATCTGCGGCAGCGCCGTGCCGATCGAGTTGAAGCCGACGTCGATCTGCCCGCCGAGCAGGTCGGTGAGGATCAGCGCCTCGCCCTTGTAGGGGACGTGGATCATGTCGATGCCCATCGTGCGCTTCACCGTCTCGCCGTAGATGTGGAACGAGGAGCCGTTGCCGAAGGAGCCGTAGCTCAGCTTCTTCTGCTTCGCGGCGGCGATGATTTCGGCGAAGGTCTTGTACGGCGAGTCGGCGCGCACCTCCATGATGACTTCGGCGAGCATTGTCTGCGTCACCGGCGCGAAGTCCTTCTCCGGATCGTAGGGCGCCTTGAAGAGGATCGGCGCCTGCACGAAGGAGGTGAAGGTCGAGAGCAGTGTGTAGCCGTCCGCCGGCTGCTCAGCGACGTACTTGGTGCCGATCATCGCCGTCGCACCGGGCTTATTCTCCACCACGACCGGCACGCCCCATTTCTGCGACAGACGCTCGGCCAGGTAGCGCGTGTAGCGGTCGGGGCTGCTCGCCGGCGGGCTCGGCATCACGAACTTGACCGGCTTGGTGGGCCACGCCTGCGCGAAGGAGGGATGGGAGAAGGCGAGGAGCGATGCGGCGAGGACGATCTTTAGGGGGTTCATTTCGGATTTCCTTTGAAATACGGCAGCACCTGCGCCGCGAAAAGGTCGACCGACCGCAGCGACTCCTCGAGCGTGAGGTCGCCGAAGGCGAAGCGGCAGAGCAGGTAGTTGACCCCGCTCTGCGAGATCTCGGATTCCAGCAGGCGGCGCACCGTGGCGGGCGAACCCACCGCGGCGAGGCCGGCCTGGAAGACCTGGTCGAAGTCCTCGGGAAACGCGGCGAACATCGGCGCCGCGTCGTGCTTCTTCCAGAGGAACATGAAGCTCGACCACCAGCGCGCGTAGGCGCGCCGCGCGATCCAGAGCGCCTCGGCGTCGGTGGGCGCGACCACCACGTGGCGTGTCGTCCCGACCATCGGCATGTTCGCCGCGTCGTGGCCCGCCGCGGCCCATTCGGCGCGATAGCGGTCCGTGATCTCGCGCACGCGCGAGAGCGGCCCGTTGACCACCGCGTTGACCCGGTTCTGCACGCACCACGCCACGCCCTCGACGTTGCCCACGCCGTACCAGAGCGGCGGGTGCGGCTTCTGCACCGGATGCATCATGATCGGCACGTCGCGGTACTTGAAGTACTTGCCCTCGTGCGTGAGTGTCTCGGAGGCGAGCGCTTTCATCACCACCGCGAACGCCTCGTGGTAGATCGCCTGCGATTCCTTCGCGTCGATGCCGTAGTAGCCGAGCTCGTAGGGCGAGATCCCGCGACCCACGCCGACCTGGAAGCGCCCGCCGCTCATGTGGTCGAGCATGCAGATCTCCTCCGCGAGGCGCAGCGGGTGGTACAGCGCCAGCGTGTACACCAGCGGCCCGAAGAGGATCTTCTTCGTGCGCTGCGCGATCGCCGAGTGGAGGAGGGACGGGGAGGGGCACATCCCCAGCGGCGTCGCGTGGTGCTCCGCCGTGTGGTAGCAGTGGATGCCGATGCGCTCGTACGCCTCGACCAGACGCAGGCGGTTCTCGTAGAACTCGCCCAGCGGCCGCCCGCTCGCGTCGAGGTGGTCGAAGACGCCGAATTTCATGAGGGAATTGCCACGGGAAGCGTTCCCTCGGATGGTACTTCAGCGCCGCGGCCGCTCCGGGCTGGTTCGCTCCCGCGTGCGCGCCGCGAGCTCCGCGAAGGCGAAGATCACGCAAATGCACAAGCCGATCAAGCCGAATATCAGCGAGCCGCCACCGCGATGGCGACCGACGCCAAGGACGCCCTCCCAAAAGGAGCGCCCGGAGACCAGCCCCATGAGGCAGGCGAAGAGGAGCAGGCATGCAGTCGTGACCATGGCGGCTCGCAGGATGCGCCTTCGCTGTTGCGCGGGTCGCAGCACGTAGTCCGGGGTTGCGCAGGCAGCGATGAACATGGCCGCAAGCCCCCAAGGCGCGATGGCCCACTTCGCATCCCAGAGATACTTCACGGCCTCGAGGGTCGACATGGAATCTAGCGTTCGCGCTTTGCCGGGCGGTGCGGATTACATGCGCTCGCCGTCCTGACCCGGGCATATGCGGCCTCGATCAAGGCGGCAAGCGCGCCGACGTCGATATCTGCGCCCGGACCAAGCTTCACGTGGCGCATGTTCTTTCCGGTTCCCTCGAGCAGCCCCGCCGGGTCCGGAAGGTGCGCGCCCAGGAAGAAGCCTACGTTGACGTGCGCCTTGAACGCATTGACGTATCCGAACGCCGCGTCGCCGACGCACGCGGTGGGGTGCCCGTCATGCAGGAGTTCGCGCACGTCGGGACCGCACCGGCGCATGCGCTCGAACCACGGACAGGCGATTGCGCCCAATCCGCCTGACCGGTGCTCGAACCACGCATCGATCGCAGGGTCGTGCTCGACCGCACTCGGAAACCGGAGCAGCTGCACCGGAGCTCTCCTCGTCAGTCCGGACGATCGGGGATGACTTCCCAACCGCCGAGCAGCTGCACCGTCGCACAGTTGGGGCCACCGTCCTTGGCGGTTCCGGGGATTCTCGCCGACAGCCTGTACCCGGGCTTCTTGGTGACCTTCCGGATGAGCTGCCACGTGATGCCCTGGAGCGGGACGATCATCCGGCGCGCCCAGCGGGTGTCCTTCTGCCCCGCATAAGTCCCCACGTCGACATAGACGAACCGACGGGCGGGTGGGCCCTGGGCAAAGTCGCCCAGGAAATTCGGCTGGCCGTCCTTTCGGCTCTCGGCGACGGTCAGGGAAAAGTCGAACGAGACATCCCGGCGTTTGCGTTGCTGTACGAACACGGCCTCGTACCGGGAACCGCGTCCGCGCTGGATGCCGTAGTCGACTCCAGCCGGTGGATCGATCAGCACCAGGCGAACGGGAACCTCCGACTTCATGCCAGCCTCATGCAGAAAATGGATCTTCCCCGGATGCCTGCTGCCCGAGCTGCTGGGCGAGCCCGATCAGAATGCCTTCGGGACCTCGGATGTAGCAGAGCCGGTAGATGCCTTCGTAGTCGACGACCTCATCGACGACCTTCGCACCGAGCTTGCCGAGCCGGGCGAGCGTGTCGTCGATATCCTCGACCGTAAACATCACTCGGAGGTAGCCCAGCGAGTTCACGGGGGCCGTGCGGTGATCGGACGCAATGGCCGGGGCGTCGAAGCGCGACAGCTCGAGGCGGCTATGGCCGTCGGGCGTGCGCATCATGGCGATCTCGACGCGCTGGCCGCGCAGTCCCGTCACGCGATCGGCCCATTCGCCTTCGATCGGCATGCGGCCTTCGAGG
>DASPMF010000128.1:0-22059 GCA_035627155.1 Burkholderiales bacterium
AAAGGCTTGCCGTGCGAAGGCAGGACCAGCACGTCCGCCGGCAGCTCGCGGTAGCGCCGGATCGACTGCAGGAAAAGGCGCAGCGGATCGCCTTCCGGGTCGACGGACCAGACGCTGACGTTGGTCGAGATGGTCGACAGGAGCATGTCGCCCGCGATGACGACGTTGAGCGCCTTGCAGTAGAGCGACAGATGCTCCGGCGCATGGCCGTAGCCGATGATCGCCTGCCACCCGCGCTCGCCCACGCGCACCTCGTCGCCTTCGTAGATGCGCCGGTAGGACGCCGGAAACCCGGGCACCAGCGCGGCATAGCGGTTGCCGCGCGGCGTCATCTCGGCGCGGCGTTGCGCGTCGAGGCCGTTCTTCTCGAACACCGCCAGCACCGCCTCGCTGGTGTAGCCGGCGGCTGCCGCACGCACCGCGTGGGCCGTGAGGTACTCGCCTTGCGTGGTCCAGAGCTCGACGCCGTAGCGCTCGCACAGCCAAGCCGCGTTGCCCGCATGGTCGGGGTGATAGTGCGTGAGGATGATGCGCCGGATCGACGGATGCGCCTCGAGAACCCTCGTCCACAAAGCCCGCGTGTCGTCGTTGCCGATGCCGGTGTCCACGATCGTCCAGCCGTCCGCGTCCTCCAGCAGCCACAGGTTGATGTGGTTGAGCTGGAACGGCAGCGGCATGCGCAGCCAGCGCACGCCCGGCGCGACCTCGAGCGTGGTGCCCGGCTCGGGCAGTGCGTCGAACGGGTAGAGGACGGAGGACATTCGGCTACACTTGACGTGAACGTAAAGTCGAGCAGCGAACCCTAGCATGGCGCCCGAGACCGCGGAACGCACCGAGTATTCGATTAGCGAACTCGCGCGCGAGTTCGACGTCACGCCGCGCGCCATCCGCTTCTACGAGGACCAGGGCCTGCTCGCGCAGCGCCGCGACGGCCAGCGGCGCATCTACACCCTGCGCGACCGCACCCGCCTTAAGCTCACGCTGCGCGGCAAGCGCCTCGGCCTGACACTCTCGGAAATCCGCGAGCTCATCGACATGTACGAGCCCGGGCGCGACCAGCGAGCCCAGCTCAAGCGCTTCCTCGCGGTCCTGGAGTCGCATAAAGCGGGCCTGCTGCGGCAGCGCGCCGACCTGGAGGCCCAGCTGTCGGAGATCCAGGCCTTCGAGAAGAAGGTGCGCAAGCAGCTCGGCCGAAGTTGACGTTTACGTAAACGTCAAGTAGGTTCAGCCCATGAACGCGCCGGCCTTCCAGCCCGTCGATGCATCGTTCGAGCCCCGCATCCGGGCGAGCTTCGGGCGCCAGAAAGCCATGGCGCTGATCGGCGCGCGCCTGGGCGCCGTCGCGCCGGGCCGGGTCGAGGTCGAGTTGCCCTTTCGCGACGACCTGACGCAGCAGAAGGGCTACGTGCACGGCGGCATCGTCGGCATGATCGCCGACACGGCGTGCGGCTACGCCGCGTACTCGCTGATGCCGTCGAGCGCTTCCCTCGTCACCGTCGAGTACAAGATCAATATCCTGGCTCCGGGCCGCGGCGCCCTCGTTGCGCGCGGCGAGGTGGTGAAGGCGGGCCGCACGCTTACGGTCGCGCGCGCCGAGGTGTACTCTGCGGAAGGCCGCCACGTCGCCGCCATGCAGCAGACGCTGATGATGCTCGCCGACACGCCGGACACCCCCGAATGAACTTTCTGCGATTCGACCACGGCGAGACGCTCGCCATGCTGCGCGAGACCGTGCGGGACTTCGCCGCCAAGGAGATCGCGCCGCGCGCGGCCGAGATCGACCGGACCAACGCGTTTCCCCCGGACCTGTGGCGCAAGCTCGGCGCGCTCGGGCTGCTCGGCATCACGGTGGAGGAGGACTACGGCGGCACGGCGATGGGTTATCTCGCCCACATCATCGCGATGGAGGAGATCTCGCGCGCCTCGGCGTCGGTCGGCCTCTCCTATGGCGCGCACTCGAACCTGTGCGTGAACCAGATCCGCCGCAACGGCAACGCGGCGCAGAAGCGCAAGTACCTCCCCCGGCTGATCAACGGCGAGCACGTGGGTGCACTGGCGATGTCGGAGCCCGGCGCCGGGTCCGACGTGGTCGGCATGCGCCTGAGAGCGGAGCGCCGCGGCGACCGCTACGTCCTCAACGGCAACAAGATGTGGATCACCAACGGCCCGGACGCCGACGTGCTGGTGGTCTACGGCAAGACGAGCGACCAAGGCATCACCGCCTTCCTGATCGAGAAAGGCGCCAAAGGGTTCTCGACCGCGCAGAAGCTCGACAAGCTCGGCATGCGCGGGTCCAACACCTGCGAGCTGGTGTTCCGCGACTGCGAGGTCGCCTCGGAGCAGGTGCTCGGCGAGGAAGGAAAGGGCGTGCGCGTGCTGATGTCCGGCCTCGACTACGAGCGCGCGGTGCTCGCCGGCGGGCCGCTCGGCATCATGGCCGCGTGCCTCGACGCCGTCATCCCCTACGTGCACGAGCGCAAGCAGTTCGGCCAGCCGATCGGCGAGTTCCAGCTCATGCAGGGCAAGCTCGCCGACATGTACACCACCTTCTCCGCTTGCCGGGCTTACGTCTACGCGGTTGGCCAGTCGCTGGACAGGAACGAAACGACGCGGAAGGACGCTGCCGGGGCGATTCTCTATGCGGCGGAGAAGGCGACCTGGATGGCGGGCGAGGCGATCCAGGCGCTCGGCGGCATGGGCTACATCAACGAGACGCCGACCGGCCGCCTGTGGCGCGACGCCAAGCTGTACGAGATCGGCGCCGGCACCTCGGAGATCCGCCGCTGGCTGATCGGCCGCGAGCTCTTTTCGGAGACCCAGTGAGCGAGATGATGGAGACCTACCGCGGTGCCGTGTATCCGTGGCACTGCGACCACATGGGCCACATGAACGTCATGTGGTACGTCGGCAAGTTCGACGAGGCGACCTGGAACCTCTTCGCCGCCATCGGCGTGACCGCGGCGTACCTCAAGGAGAGCCGCCGCGGCACCGCGGCCGTGCAGCAGAACATCACCTACCGGCGCGAGCTGCACGCAGGCGACACGGTGCTCGTGCGCTCCGCGTTCCTCGAGGCGCGCGGCAAGGTGACGAAGTTCGTGCACGAGATGCGCAACGCCCAGACCGACGAGGTCTCCGCCATCTGCGTGCTTACCGGCGTCTCCATCGACTCGCAGACGCGCAAGTCCTGCCCCTTTCCCGAAGACATCATCGCGCGCGCCCAGGCGCTCATCCGCCCCTACGCGCTGCCCGCCTAAGCAAGGAGCCAACCATGCAGAATGATCCGATCGTCATTGTTTCCGCCGCGCGCACGCCCATGGGCGGCTTCCAGGGCGAGCTGAAGAGCTTCGCCGCGCCGGAGCTCGGCGCCGCGGCTATCCGCGCCGCCGTCGAGCGCGCGCGGATCCGGCCCGAGGACGTCCAGGAAGTCATCATGGGCTGCGTGCTGCCCGCCGGCCAGGGGCAGGCGCCGGCGCGCCAGGCGTCGCTCGGCGCCGGTCTTCCGCTCGCCACCGGCTGCACCACGATCAACAAGATGTGCGGCTCGGGGATGAAGGCGGCCATGCTCGCGCACGACGTGCTCCTGAGCGAGAAGGACCACGTGCTCGTCGCCGGCGGCATGGAGTCGATGACGAACGCGCCCTACCTCCTGCCCAAGGCGCGCGGCGGGCTGCGCATGGGCCACGGGCAGGTCCTCGACCACATGTTCTACGACGGCCTCGAGGACGCCTACGAGAAGGGCCGCCTCATGGGCACGTTCGCGGAGGATTGCGCGCAGGCGTATGCGTTCACCCGGGAAGCGCAGGACCAGTTCGCCATCGCGTCCCTGCAACGCGCCCAGATGGCCAACAAGGAGGGCTGGTTCGCCTGGGAGATCGCGCCGATGGCGATCAAGGCCGGCAAGGACGAGAAATTCATCGAGACGGACGAGCAGCCGTTCAAGGCGAACCTCGACAAGATCCCGGCGCTCAAGCCCGCGTTTCGCAAGGACGGCACGGTCACGGCCGCCAATTCGAGCTCCATCTCGGACGGCGCGGCGGCGCTGGTGATGATGCGGCGCTCCACGGCGGAGAAGCGCGGCCTGGAGCCGCTCGCGATCGTCGCCGGCCATTCCACGCACGCGCAGGCGCCCGGGCTCTTCACCACCGCCCCGGTGGGCGCGATCCGCAAGCTCTACGAGCGCACCGGCTGGACGTCGAAGGATGTCGACCTCTTCGAGATCAACGAGGCCTTTGCCGTGGTCACCATGGCGGCGATGAAGGAGCACGGCCTGCCCCACGACAAGGTCAACGTGCACGGCGGCGCGTGCGCGCTCGGCCACCCGATCGGCGCCTCGGGCGCCCGCCTGCTCGTGACGCTTCTCGGCGCGCTGCGCAAGTACGGGCTCAAGCGCGGCGTCGCTAGCCTGTGCATCGGCGGCGGCGAAGCGACCGCGATGGCGATCGAGCGCCCATGAGCGGGGTGACGAAGAAGGACCTGCAGAAGCTCATCGACCGCTCGAGGTTCATCCGCCACTACGGGTTCCGCGTGGTCAAGGCGACTGCGAGCCTGTGCATGATCGAGCTGCCGCACCGTCCGCTCCTGGAGCGGCCGGGCGGCATCATCAACGGCCCGGCGCTGATGGCCGCGGCGGACTGCGCGATGTGGCTCGCCATCAAGACGCGCGTCGGCATGGAGAAGGACGCGCTGACCTCCGAGCTCAACACGGCTTTCCTCAGCGCCGCGAAAGGCGAGCACGTATACTGCACCGCACGCATCCTCAAGTTCGGGCGGCGCAGCATCTACGGCACGGCCGAATGCCATTCGAAGGCCGGCCAGATCTACAGCCACCACACCGTCACCTACATGCCGATCTGATGGTTGCCGACCATCACCGCGAGATCCGCGAGGCGGTTCGCCGCTACGCGCGCGACGTCCTCGCTCCCGAGGCGCCGCGCTGGGATCGCGAGAAGGAATTCCCGCGCGAAGCGCTGAGGGGCCTCGCACAGATGGGCCTCTACGGCGTGGCCATCCCCGAGGAATGGTCCGGCGCCGGCCTCGACTACACGGCGCTCGCCATCGCGTGCGAGGAGATCGCGGCGGGCGATTGCGCGACGGCGACCATCATCTCGGTGAACAACCTCGCCGCCGGCATCCTTGCCGGCTACGGCACTTCGCAGCAGAAGGAACGCTTCCTCAGGCCGCTGAGTGCGGGTCGCGCCCTCGGCGCCTTCGCGCTGACCGAGCCGCACGCCGGGTCGGACGCCTCCGCCATCACCACGCGCGCCGAGCGCGACGGCGACCACTATGTGCTGAACGGGGTGAAGCAGTTCATCACGTCGGGCAAGAACGCGGACGTGGCGATCGTCTTCGCCGTCACCGACAAGGCGGCGGGCAAGCGCGGCATCAGCGCCTTCGTCGTCCCGACCAGCACGCCCGGCTACGTCGTGGCCCGCATCGAGGACAAGACCGGCCAGCGCGCATCGGACACGGCGCAGATCGCACTCGAGAACTGCCGCGTCCCGGCCGACCACCTGCTCGCGCAGGAAGGCGTGGGCTACCGCATTGCGCTGGCGAACCTCGAGTCCGGACGCATCAACATCGCCGCGCAGGCAACCGGCGTCGCCCAGGCGGCTCTGGAAGCGGCCCTCGCGTACGCGAAGGAGCGCAGGAGCATGGGCAAGCCGCTGATCGCGCACCAGGCGATCGCTTTCCGCCTCGCCGACATGGCGACGCGGGTCGAGGCGGCGCGCCGGCTCTACCTGCACGCTGCTTCGTTGCGCGACGCCGGGACACCGTGCATCAAGGAAGCATCGATGGCGAAGCTTTTCGCGTCCGAGATGGCCGAGCAGGTCTGCTCCGACGCGCTCCAGATCCACGGCGGCTACGGCTACGTCGCCGACTTCCCCGTCGAGCGCTACTGGCGCGACGTGCGCGTGTGCCAGATCTACGAGGGAGCGAGCGACATCCAGCGCATGGTGATCGCCCGCGAGCTGGAGGGCCACTGATGCCGGTCATCCAGTCGAGGATCAATCCCCGCGGCGCCGAGTTTCGCGACAACGCGCAGCGCATGCGTTCCCTGGTGGACGACCTGCGCGAGAAGGTTGCGGCCGTCTCCAGGGGCGGCGACGAAGCGGCGCGCGCCAAGCACACTGCGCGCGGCAAGCTCCTGCCGCGCGAGCGCGTGAGCAAGCTGCTCGATCCGGGTGCCCCCTTTCTGGAAGTCGGCCAGCTCGCCGCATGGGGCATGTACGGCGGCGACGTGCACTCCGCCTCCATGATCGCCGGCATCGGCCGTGTGTCGGGCCGGGAGTGCGTGATCGTCGCGAACGACGCCACGATCAAGGGCGGCACCTACTACCCGATGACGGTCAAGAAGCACCTGCGGGCGCAGGAGATTGCGGCGCAGAACCGGCTGCCCTGCATCTACCTCGTCGATTCGGGCGGGGGCTTCCTCCCCGAGCAGGACAACGTGTTCCCGGACCGGGAGCACTTCGGCCGCATCTTCTTCAACATCGCCAACATGTCGGCCGCCGGCATCCCGCAGATCGCCTGCGTGATGGGCTCGTGCACCGCCGGCGGCGCCTACGTCCCGGCGATGTCCGACGAGTCGATCATCGTCAAGGGACAGGGCACCATCTTCCTCGGCGGCCCGCCGCTCGTGAAGGCGGCCACCGGGGAGGTCGTGTCGCCCGAGGAGCTTGGCGGGGCCGACGTCCATACGCGCATCTCCGGCGTGGCCGACCACTACGCGCTCGACGACCCCCACGCCCTGGCGCTGGTGCGCCGGATCGTCGGCAACCTGAACTACCGCAAGAGCGTCTCGCTGCTCACGCGGGAGCCGCGGCACCCCCTCTACCCGGCCGAGGAGCTCTACGGCGTGATTCCCGCCGATGCGCGCAAGCCGTATGACGTGCGTGAAGTCATCGCCCGCATCGTGGATGGCTCCGAGCTCGATGAGTTCAAGCAGAACTACGGCACTACGCTCGTCACCGGCTTCGCGCATATCCACGGCTATCCGGTGGCGATCCTCGCCAACAACGGGATCCTCTTCTCGGAGTCCTCGCTGAAGGCCACCCATTTCATCGAGCTCGCCTCGCAGCGCGGCATCCCGCTGCTCTTCCTGCAGAACATCACCGGTTACATGGTCGGCAAGAAATACGAGCAGGGCGGCATCGCCAAGGACGGCGCGAAGATGGTCACGGCGGTCGCCACCGCCAAGGTGCCCAAGTTCACCATGATCCTCGGCGGCTCCTTCGGCGCGGGGAACTACGGCATGTGCGGCCGCGCCTACTCGCCGCGTTTCCTCTGGATGTGGCCGACCGCGCGCATCTCGATCATGGGCGGCGAGCAGGCGGCCAGCGTCCTCGCCACGGTGCGCGGCAACTTCAAGTCCGCGGAAGAAGAGGAAGCGTTCAAGAATCCGATCCGGGAACAGTACGAGCGCCAGGGCCATCCGTATTACTCGAGCGCGCGACTCTGGGACGACGGCATCGTCGATCCGGCCGATACGCGCCGCCTGCTCGCGCTCGCGATCTCCGCCTCCCTCAACGCACCGATCGAGGACACGAAGTTCGGTGTCTTCAGGATGTAACCATGCTGACCATCGACACGAAGAACGGCGTTGCGCGCGTCACTTTGAACCGTCCTGAGGTTCGCAACGCGTTCGACGATGCCCTGATTGCATCGCTCACCAAGTGCTTGC
This sequence comes from Burkholderiales bacterium, assembly GCA_035627155.1. Taxonomy (GTDB): domain Bacteria; phylum Pseudomonadota; class Gammaproteobacteria; order Burkholderiales; family SG8-39; genus SCGC-AG-212-J23. The sequence continues at coordinate 7,682 of DASPMF010000128.1, forward strand.
GCGACCTGGAAAGCGATCCGGCCGTCCGGGCCGTCGTCCTCGCCGGCAACGGCCCTGCGTTCTGCGCCGGCGCCGATCTCAACTGGATGAAGCGCATGGCGGGGTACAGCTACGAGCAGAACCTCGCCGACGCGCAGGCCCTCGCCGGCATGCTGGCGGCGCTCGACCGCATGTCGAAGCCCACGATTGCCCGCGTGCACGGGCCGGCTTTCGCGGGCGGCACCGGCCTCGTCGCCGCCTGCGACATCGCGGTCGGCACGCCGGAGGCGAAGTTCTGCTTCTCCGAGGCGAAGCTCGGGCTTTCGCCGGCCACGATCAGCCCGCACGTCATGCGGGCGATCGGCGAGCGCGCCGCGCGCCGCTACTTCCTCACCGCCGAGGTCTTCGACGCGGCCGAAGCCGAGCGAATCGGCTTGCTGACGGCGCTCGTGCCCGCCGCGGAACTCGATGCGTTCATCGAGGGACTCGTGAAGCACCTGCTCGCGGGCGGGCCGGAGGCCCATCGCCAGATCAAGGAGCTGATCGCCGCGGTGACGGGCCGTCCGGTGGACGACGCGCTCGCCGCGGAGACTGCCAGGCGCATTGCGGAGATCCGCGTCTCCCCGGAAGGCAAGGAAGGCATCGCCTCCTTCCTCGAAAAACGGAAGCCGTCCTGGTGTTCGCCAAGATCCTGATCGCCAACCGCGGCGAGATCGCCTGCCGCGTCATCCGGACGGCGCGGCGCCTCGGCGTGCGCACGGTCGCGGTGTACTCCGATGCCGATGGCGATGCGCTCCATGTCCGCATGGCGGACGAGGCGCGGCGCATCGGGCCGCCGCCGGCGCAGGAGAGCTATCTTTCCATCGAGGCGATCCTCGCCGCCGCACGCGAGTCCGGCGCCGAGGCCATCCACCCCGGGTACGGGTTCCTCTCGGAGAACGAGGATTTCGCATCGGCGTGCGCCAAGGCCGGGATCGTCTTCATCGGACCGAGCGCCGAAGCGATCGCCGCCATGGGAGACAAGGCGGCAGCGAAGCGCTTGATGGAGAAGGCCGGCGTGCCGCTCGTTCCCGGCTACCACGGCGAGAAGCAGGATCCTGGCTTCCTCGCGCAAGAAGCGGGCAGGATCGGCTTCCCCGTCCTGATCAAGCCGTCCGCCGGCGGCGGCGGCAAGGGCATGCGCGTCGTGGAGGACCGCAAGGCCTTCGACGCCCAGCTCGAGGGCGCGCGCCGCGAAGCGAAGTCCGCCTTCGGCGATGACCGGGTGCTGATCGAGCGCTATCTGCAGCGGCCCCGGCACATAGAAGTGCAGGTGTTCGGCGACAACCATGGCAACGTCGTGCACCTCTTCGAGCGCGACTGCTCGGTGCAGCGTCGCCACCAGAAGGTGCTCGAGGAGGCGCCCGCGCCGGGCCTGAGCGCGTCCCTGCGAGCCGGGATGGGAAAGGCCGCCGTCGCGGCGGCGAAGGCGATCCGCTACAGCGGCGCCGGCACGGTCGAGTTCATCGCCGAGCAGGACGGCCGCTTCTACTTCATGGAAATGAACACGCGCCTGCAGGTCGAGCATCCGGTGACCGAGTCGATCACCGGCCTGGACCTCGTCGAGTGGCAGCTTCGCGTCGCGGCCGGCGAGGAGCTGCCGCTTGTACAGGAGGCCATCCGCTTCGCGGGGCACGCCATCGAGGCGCGCATCTACGCCGAGGATCCGGAGCGCGAGTTCCTGCCGTCGACGGGACGGCTCGTGCACCTCGCATGGCCGCAGGAGGACGCGAGGATCGATACCGGCGTGTCCGCCGGCGCCGAGATCACGACCTGGTACGACCCCATGGTTGCCAAGCTCATCGTCCATGGCGCCGACCGCGAAGCGGCGCTCGCCAGGCTGCGCCGCGCGCTGTCGGAGGTCGAGATCGCCGGCGTGACGTCGAACGTTCGCTTTCTTTCCAGGGTCGTCGCCGGTCGCGCATTTTCGAGCGGCGAGCTGGATACCGGGCTGATCGAGCGCAACCGCGCCGAGCTGCTCGCCCCGCCCGGACCCGCCAGCGAGGACGAGCTTGCGATCGCCGCCTTCGCCGAGCTCCGAGCGGAAGAGCAGGCGGCGGCTGCCGTGGCCACGGCAACCGGCGACCCGCACTCGCCTTGGCACAAGGTGGATGGCTGGCGCCTGAATGGCGATGCGCACCACGACTTCGTGTTCCTGGACGGAGACGTGCGACACGCCGTCAGCGTTCGCGCTTTCGAGCTGGATGGCGAAATCTTCCCCGACGGCACCGTCTATCTCCGCCGGGGCGCCCGCACCCTCCGCGCGCGGGCGGTGCAGCAGGGCCGGACGTGGCACGTGTTCTGCAATGGCGGCTATCGCCGCCTCGCGCTCGAGGAGGAACTCCGGGTTCCCGGAGACGAGACGGCGGCCGGCTCGCTCGTCGCGCCGATGCCGGGCAAGGTCATCAAGCTCCTCGTCGAGCCGGGAGCCAAGGTGAAGAAAGGCGACGACCTCTTGATCCTCGAGGCAATGAAGATGGAGCACACGATCAGCGCGCCGGCCGACGGCGTCGTGAAGGAAATCCACTTCGGCGCCGGAGAGCAGGTGCTGGAAGGGGCACAATTGGTCACCATCGAATGAGCGAGCGCGTCCGCATCGTCGAAGTGGGCCCGCGCGACGGGCTCCAGAATGAACCGGGGGAGCTTGCGACCGAGGTCAAGCTCGAGCTGATCGAGCGCCTCGCCGACGCCGGGCTTCCTGCGGTCGAGGCGACCGCGTTCGTCTCGCCCAAGTGGGTCCCGCAGATGGCCGACCACACCGAGGTGCTCGAGCGCCTGCGCCGCAAGCCCGGCGTTTCGTACCCGGTCCTTACGCCCAACCTCAAGGGCTTCGAGGCCGCGCGCGCCGCGGGGGCGACCGAGGTGGCGATCTTCGGCGCCGCTTCCGAGTCGTTCTCCAGGCGCAACATCAACTGCACCATCGCGGAATCGCTCCAGAGATTCTCCGAAGTCGCCGCTGCGGCAAGGAAGCACGGCATCCGGGTCAGAGGCTACGTCTCCTGTGTCGTGGCCTGCCCGTACGAAGGGGACATCGCGCCGAAGGCCGCGGCCGACGTCGCGGCGGCGCTCTACGAAATGGGCTGCTACGAAGTCTCCCTCGGCGACACCATCGGCGCCGGTACGCCGAAGAAGACGCGCGCGATGATCGAAGCGTGCGCCGCCCGCGTGCCAGTGGAGAAGCTTGCCGGGCACTACCACGACACCTACGGCCAGGCGCTCGCCAACATCTACGCGTCGCTCGAAGCGGGCGTGCGCACCTTCGATTCGTCGGTCGCCGGCCTCGGCGGCTGCCCGTATGCCGCCGGCGCGTCCGGCAACGTCGCAACGGAAGACGTCCTCTACATGCTGCAGGGTCTTGGCATGCAAACCGGCGTGGACCTCGACAAGGTGGTAGACGCCGGCGTGTGGATCTGCGGCATCCTCGGCAAGGAGCCAGCCTCGAAGGCCGGCCGCGCGATCGCCGCCAAGCGCAGGAAGGCGGCGTGAAGACGCCGTGCATCAAGGTCTGCGTGATGGACCTGCAGACCCATCGGTGCCGCGGCTGCTACCGCACGCTGGAGGAGATCGGCCGCTGGGGAGCCCTGTCCGACGCGGAGCGCGAGCGGATCATGGCGGAGCTTCCGCGCCGCAGGGAATCAGATGTCGCCAAAGTCGCCGTGCCGCCCCTTCCCTGAGGCGAAACGCGCCGCCCCGGCCGCGCCTTCCTCGACGAAGGTCGGGAAGCCGTTGTACCACTCCTTGCGCATCGCCTCGCGCAGCGTGAGGCCTTCCTGCGCGTACACCGAGCGCCGGTCGGCGCGCATGCAGGCCTGGGGGAACCGCGCGATCTCGTGCGCCATCGCTTCGGCGAACTCGCGCGACTTCCCGTCCGCCACGACGTGCTCGCAGGCGCCGATGCGCAGCGCCTCCTCCGCCGGGACCTTCCGCCCGGTCATGATGATCTCCAGCGCGCGCCCGCGGCCCACGATGCGCGGCAGCCGCACGGTTCCGCCGTCGACGAGCGGCACGCCCCAGCGCCGGCAATAGACGCCGAAGTAGGCCGATTGCTCCATGACCCTCACGTCGCACCAAAGCGCGAGCTCGAAGCCGCCCGCCACCGCCGGGCCGGCGACCGCCGCGATCACCGGCTTGTCGAGCTCCAGGCGGGTCGGACCGAGGGGGCCGCGCGGGATCGCCTTGCGGTCTTCGAGCGGGTAGTCGATTTCATGCAGCTCGTTCGGGTCTTCCATCAGCGAGGCGCAGTACTTGAGGTCCCAGCCGGCGCAGAACGCACCGCCTTCGCCCCACAGCACCGCGACGGCAGCTTCTTTGTCGCGATCGAATTCCTCGAATGCCGCGACCAGCGCATCCGCGCTCGCGGGATCCATCGCGTTGCGCGCCTCGGCGCGCGAATGGATCACGGTCCAGACCTTCCCCTTCTTCTCGATTCTCACCGCCATGGCAGGCCTCCTCTATGCGCAACGTAGATTGGTACTTCGACTTTATATCCCCGTACTCCTATCTCTGCCTGCACCGGTTCGCCGAGCTGCCCGCGGACGTCCGGGTGCGGCCGGTCCCGGTCCTCTTCGCGGGCCTGCTGAAGCATTTCGGGCAGAAAGGCCCGGCCGAAGTGCCGGCGAAGCGCCGGTGGACCTACCGCTGGTGCACGTGGTGGGCGCGCGAGCTGGGGATCCCCTTCCGCTTTCCCGCGCAGCACCCGTTCAACTCGCTGCACCACCTGCGCCTCTGCATCGCGGCGGGCGCCACGGATGAGGCCATCCGCACCATCTTCCATGACGTCTGGACCAGCGGCGCCGACGCCGCCGATCCCGGTCGGTTCAGGGCGCTTGCGTCGAGGCTCTCTGTCCCCGAAGAAAGCCTTTCCTCGCCATCGGTGAAGGAAACGCTGATGAAGAACGCCGGGCTCGCCATCTCCGCGGGCGTATTCGGGGTGCCGAGCTTCGTCGCGGAAGGCGAGGTCTTCTGGGGCGCCGACTCCATCGACTTCCTGAACGCCTTCATCGCGGACCGGGCCGTCCTGGACAATGCGGAGATGCGGCGGGTGGACGCGCTGCCGATCGGCGCCGCGCGAAAAGACTAGCCGTACTTGCGCAGGTCGTCGATCACCTTGCCGTCGTTCGGCAGGGTCCCGGGGGCGAGCAGCTCGACCTCGCCGCGCAGCTTCGTCACCTCCCGGATCGACGCGACGATGGCGTCGGCGAGGTTCGCGGGCCGCTGGCGAACCTCGCAGCGCAGCGTCATCCGGTCGTTTCCGGCCTCGCCTTCCACCACGAGCTTGGCGCGTGCGATCTCGGGATGGCGGCGCGCCACCTCGGCCACCTGGGAGGGCGTGACGAACATGGCGCGCACCTTGGTGCTCTGGTCCGCGCGACCCATCCAGCCGCGGATGCGCGTGTTGGTGCGCCCGCAGGCGCTCGTGCCCGGGAGAACGGCGGAAAGGTCGCCGGTGCCGAAGCGAATCAGCGGATAGTCCTTGTTGAAGCTGGTGATGACGACTTCGCCCACCTCGCCCGGCTCGGCCGGCTCGCCGGTGCCGGGGCGCACGATCTCGAGGATCAGCGCTTCCTCCAGGATCATCCCTTCGCACGGCGTGCCGTCCGGGAGCAGCGACTCGTACGCCATGAGGCCCAGGTCGGCGGAGCCGTACATCTGCGTTATCCGGATGCCTCGTTCCTGCAGGCCCTTTCTCAAGGCAGGCGGCAGGTACTCCGCGCCGACCTGCGCCTTCCTCAGGGATGAAATGTCCGCCTTGAGCTCGTCGGCCTTCTCGACGATGAGCTTGAGGAAGGACGGCGTGCCGATGTAGCCGGTGATGCGCAGGTCGCGGATCGCCGCCACCTGCATCTCGGTCTGCCCCGTGCCCGTGGGGACCACCGTGCAGCCAAGCGCGAGCGCGCCCGTCTCCAGCATGGAACCCGCCGGGGTGAAGTGGTAGGCGAAGCTGTTGGCGACGAGGTCGCCCTGCCGGAACCCCCCCGCGAAGAGGCCGCGCGCCGTGCGCCACCAGTTCGCGCCGTGGCCTTCGGGCTCGTAGATCGGCCCCGGCGAGACGAAAAGCTTCGCCAGCTTCTCGCGCGGCGTGGCGTTCAGGCCTCCCAGGGGCGGTACCTGCCTCTGGAGCGCAGCGAGGTCGGCCTTGCGCGTGACCGGCAGCGTAGCCAGCGCCGTGCGGGTGTTGATCTTTCCGGCCTTTACGCCCTTCAGAATCTTTGCGAATCCAGGCGAATTCTTCTGCGCATGCGCAATGAGCTTCGGCAGGCCCTTCATGAGGGCCCCTTCGCGGGCCTTCGGCGAGCGGGTTTCCAGCCGGTCGAAGAATTCCGGCTTCGACTTCCTGCCTACAGCCAACGCTTGCGCCGCCGATAGGACTTCACGTCGCGGAAGCTACGCCGGCCGCCCGAGGAGAAGCCGAGGTAGAACTCCTTGACGTCCTCGTTCTGCGCCAGCGACTGGCCTTCGCCGTCCATCACCACGCGGCCGTTCTCGAGGATGTACCCATAGCCGGCATAGCGCAGGGCGATGTTCGTGTTCTGCTCCGCGAGAAGGAAGCTCACGCCTTCTTTCTCGTTCAGGTTCTTGACGATCTCGAAGATCTCCTCCACGAGCTGCGGCGCAAGGCCCATCGAAGGCTCGTCGAGCAGGATCATCTTCGGCCGCGCCATCAGCGCCCGGCCGATCGCGGTCATCTGCTGCTCGCCACCGGACGTGTAGCCCGACTGGGAGCCGCGGCGCTCCTTGAGGCGCGGGAAATAGTGGTACACGCGCTCGAGGTCCTCGCGCACGTTCGCGCCCATGCCGCGCGTATAGGCGCCGGTCAGGAGGTTCTCCTCCACCGTCAGGTGCTGGAAGCAGTGCCGGCCTTCCATCACCTGGCAGATGCCGCGCTTCACCAGCTCCGACGGATTGAGCTGGTCGATGCGCTGGTCGCGGAACGTAATGGAGCCCTTGGTGACCTCCCCGCGTTCCGCGCGCAGCAGGTTCGAAATCGCCTTCAGCGTAGTGGTCTTGCCCGCGCCGTTCGCGCCGAGCAGGGCGACGATGCCGCCTTCGGGCACCTCGAGCGAGACACCCTTCAGCACGAGGATCACGTGGTTGTAGATCACCTCGATGCCGTTTACCGACAGCATGGCCTGCGTGCTCATACTTGTTCTCGCGGGAAACCGCCCGCGGGCGAGCGCCCGCAGGCGGGGGCTTCCGCTACTGGCTTTCCTTCGCGCAATCGCGGATCGTCAGCTTCTTCTCCTGCGCGTACTTCTGCGCCGACGCGCGAATCATCGGCTTCAGGATCGACTGGTCCGCCTCGTAGACATCCTTCTGGACGTTCCACTTCTTGCCGTCCCAGATGTGGATGCCGCCGCGGTGGCCGCCCGCGTGCTCGACGCACGAGGTGCTGATCGGCGTCATGAAGCCGTTCAGCCCCAGCCGCTTGATCGCGCCTTCGTCGATCGCCAGGTTCTCGAGCCCCCAGCGTACCTGTTCGCCCTTGAGCGGCTTCCTGCCGTAGCGGATCTGCGCGCGCTTCACCGCCTCCACGCCCATCATCGCCGACACGAGGCCGCGGTTGTAGAGCACTTCGCCGATATCCTCCTTCTTGCCGGTGCCCTGGCCCTTGTCGTAGACGTGGCGGATGATGTCCTTGTGGACCGCGCCCTGGCCGGCGGGGGCAAGGAACACGAGGGCGTTGTAGCCCTTGGCGCCTTCTCCCGCGGGCAGGACGTCAGGCTCGGCGCCCGACCACCACACCCCGTACATCTTCTCGCGCGGATAGCCGGTCGCGATCGCCTCCTTGACCGAGGTCGAGTTCATCACGCCCCAGCCCCAGAGGAACACGTAGTCGGGCCGGTTCTGGCGGATCTGCAGCCAGGTGGCCTTCTGCTCGACGCCCGGATGCGTGACGGGCAGGAGGAGCAGCTGGTAGCCGTGCATCTTGGCGCGCTCCTGCAGCAGCGCGATCGGCTCCTTGCCGTACGGCGAGTCGTGGTACACGAGCGCGATCTTCTTGCCCTTGAGCTTGTCGACGCCGCCTTCCTTCTTGCCCACGTGCTGGACCAGCATGTCCGCCGCGTCCCAGTACGTTCCGCCGAGGGGGAAGTTCCAGCCGAACACCGTGCCGTCCACCGAGTCCGCGCGGCCGTAGCCGGCGGTAATAAGCGGGATGTGGTCCGAGAACGACTTGTCCGTGAGCGCGAATGTGATGCCGGTCGACAGCGGCTGGAACACCGTGGCGCCGGTCGGGCCCTTGCCCTTCAGACGCTCGTAGCACTCCACGCCTCGGTCGGTGGCATAGCCGGTCTCGCACTCCTCGAACGTGATCTTCACGCCGTTGATGCCGCCGTCGCGCGCGTTCACGAGCTTCAGGTAGTCGACGTAGCCGTTCGCGAACGGCACGCCGTTCGGCGCGTACGGCCCGGTGCGGTACACGAGCACCGGGAAGAACTGCTCGCCCGAGCCCTTCGCTTCGGCCTTGGCGGCGGCCTTCGCCGGCGCCTTCTTCGCGGCGGCCTTGTCCTGCGCGACTGCACCCGCCGATGCGAGCGCGAGCGCCACGCAGGCCAGCCCTGCCTTCAGTTTCAGGTTCATCTCGAATCCTCCTCCAAAAAAGGACCTTCCCATCATAGCCCCGTCAATGCGGGAACGGCCAGAGCCGGAGCTTCTCTTTGCCGACTGCCCAGAGCCGCGCGATGCCGTGCGGCTCCAGGATCAGGAACAGGACGATCAGGGCGCCGAAAATCATGAATTCCAGGTGCGACGCGGTCGCGGTCGAGATCGGGATGCCGAACCACTGCGGCACCTGGTTGAGGATGATCGGCAGGGCGACGATGAAGGCCGCGCCGAAGTAGGAACCGAGGATCGACCCCATGCCGCCGATGATGATCATGAAGAGCAGGTTCAGGGACAGCGTCAGATTGAAGGCAAGGGGCTCCCATGCGCCGAGGTACATGAAGCCCCACAGCGCACCAGCTACCCCGCAGTAAAAGGCGCTGATGGCGAACGCCGTGAGCTTCGCGTAGACGGGGCGAATGCCGATCACTTCGGCTGCGACGTCCATGTCGCGAGTCGCCATCCAGGCGCGGCCGAGGTGGCCGCGCGTAAGGTTCTTGGCGAGGATCGTGAACACGATCAGCACGGCGAGCAGGAAGAGGTACTTGTCGGTCGGCGTATCGATCGTCCAGCCGAAGAGGTCGATGGGCGCCGTGGAGACCGAGCCCGAATGCGCGTAGTCGGTGAACCACTTCACGCGCGCGAACACCCAGTCGGAGAAGAACTGGGCGGCGAGCGTCGCGACCGCGAGGTACAGCCCCTTGATGCGCAGGCTGGGGATGCCGAAGATCATTCCCGCCGCGGCGGCGCAGAAGCCTGCGAGGACCAGCACCACGAGGAAATTCATCCAGGGCACGCGCAGCCAGAGGTTGTACGCCGCGTAGGCGCCGACCGCCATGAAAGCGGCGTGGCCGATCGAAATCTGCCCGCAGTAGCCGACCAGCAGGTTGAGCCCGATGGCGGCCACCGTGAGGATGAGGAACGGGATGAGGATCGAGAGGAACAGGTAGTCGCTCGCCGCGAACGGCACGACGAGGAACGCGAACGCGATCAGGCCGAACATGAACAGGCGATCCTGCAGGATCGGCAGCATCTGCAGGTCGGCGGCGTAGGTGGACTTGAACTGGCCGTTCTCGCGGTAGAGCATCGTTCAGACCCGGTCGATGTGCTTTTCGCCGAACAGCCCTTCCGGCCGCACCAGCAGGAAAAGCAGCGCCAGCATGTAGGCGAACCAGTTCTCGATGCCGCCGCCGGCGAGGTCGAACATCTGCACCAGCGGCGGGCCGAGGAACACCTCCGCCATCTTTTCCCCCACGCCGATGATGAGACCGCCGAGGATCGCGCCGGGGATCGAGGTGAAGCCGCCGAGGATCACTACCGGCAGGGCCTTCAGCGCGACGAGCGAGATCGAGAACTGCACGCCCAGCTTGCCGCCCCAGATGACGCCCGCGACGATGGCCACGATGCCGGCCACCGACCATACGATCACCCAGATCCGGTTCAGGGGAATGCCGATGGACATCGCCGCCTGGTGGTCGTCGGCCACGGCGCGCAGCGCCCGCCCGGTCGCGGTCTTCTGGAAGAACAGGGCGAGCAACCCGACCAGGATGATCGCGACCACGGCGGCCGCGACATCGTCGCGGTTGATGAGGATGCCACCCTCGAACACCTTCTCGAGCACCATCACCGGCTCGCGCGCGATGCCGAGGTCGATGCTGTAGATGTCGCTGCCCCAGACGGTCTGGCCGAATCCGTCCAGGAAGTAGGTGACTCCCAGGGTCGCCATGAGGAGCGCGACGCCTTCCTGGTTGACCAGCGGCCGCAGCACGAGGCGCTCCACCAGCCAGGCCAGCGCAACCATGATCGCCACGGCGAGGAGGATGGCAACCCACAGCGGCATGCGCTCGGACAGCCGGGCGACCGCGAGCGCCGCGAAGAGCACCATCGCGCCCTGCGCGAAGTTGAAGACGCCGGACGCCTTGAAGATCAGGACGAACCCGAGCGCAACGAGCGAATAGAGCACGCCGGCCATCAGGCCGCCGAGAAGGACCTCGGTCCAGAATCCGGGCGCCGAGAGCTTCAGGACGAGCGGCGCAAAGAGCCCGGCCAGGAGCACCGCGGCGAGGACGAGGACCGGCACGTGGCGCTTCATGTCAGTGACTCGCGCCCAGATAGGCTTCGACGACCGCCTGGTTGTTTCGCACCTCGTCGGGCGTGCCGTCGGCGATCTTGCGGCCGTAGTCGAGGACCACGACGCGGTCCGAGATGTCCATGACCACGCCCATGTCGTGCTCGATCAGCACGATGGTGGTGCCGAGCTGGTCGTTGGCGTCCAGGATGAAGCGGCACATGTCCTGTTTTTCCTCCAGGTTCATGCCGGCCATCGGCTCGTCGAGCAGCAGCATCTTCGGCTCAGAGGCCAGGGCGCGACCAAGGTCGACCCGCTTCTGCAGGCCATAGGGTAGGCGCCCCGCCTGGGTCTTCCGGTAGGGCTGGAGCTCGAGGAAATCGATGATGCGCTCGACCTCCTGGCGGTGCGCGATTTCCTCCTTGAGCGCCGGCCCGATGCGCAGCGCCTGTGCGAGGATCCCAGAGCGCATGCGCAGGTTGCGCCCCGCCATGATGTTGTCCAGCACGCTCATGCCCTTGAAGAGCGCGATGTTCTGGAACGTGCGCGCGATGCCCAGCACCGCCGCCTCGTGCGGGTCCATGTCCGTGAACTGCCGCTCCTTGAAGCGGATCCTGCCCCGCTGCGGGTGGTAGACGCCGTTGATGACGTTGAGCATCGACGACTTTCCGGCGCCGTTGGGGCCGATGATGGCCCGCACCTCGTGCTCGCGCACGTCGAAGGAAACGTCCTGCAGCGCCTTCACGCCGCCGAACGCGAGCGACACACCCTCGACCGAGAGGATGACCTCGCCCACGTTGCGGCCCTGGAAGTGCAGGTGGGTTTCCGGAGCCGTCATGCGCTAGGCCGCCTTCTTCTCGCCGGGAACGGGCAGCGTCCGGGCATCGCGGATCTTCAGGTCCGCCGAGTACGTTCCGGTCCGGCCGTCTTCGTAGCGCACCTTGGCCTCGACGTGCACGGCGTGCTTGCCGCCGTACAGTGCGTCGACGAGGGTGGCGTACTTCTCGGCGATGAACCCCCGGCGGACCTTGCGCGTGCGCGTGAGCTCCTCGTCGTCCGCGTCGAGCTCCTTGTGCAGGATGAGGAAGCGATGGATCTGCGAGGCGGCGAGCTCCGCTTCCTGGGCAAGGTCGGCGTTGACCTGCTCGACGCATCCGCTGATCAGGTCGTACACCGCGTCCTGCGAAGCAAGGTCGGTATACCCCGAGTACGGCAGGCCCTTGCGCTCGGCCCAGTTGCCGACCGCATCCATGTCGATGTTGATGAACGCGCACACCATCGAGCGGCCGTGCCCGAAGCACACCGCCTCCTTGATGTACGGGAAGAACTTGAGCTTGTTCTCGAGATACTTCGGCGCGAAGAGCGTCCCGCCGGCAAGCCGGCCCACGTCCTTCACGCGGTCGATGATCTTGAGGTGCCCGTCGGCGTCGATGTACCCCGCGTCGCCGGTATGGAACCAGCCCTCCGCGTCCTTCGCCTCCGCGGTCGCCTGGGGGTTTTTGTAGTACTCCTTGAACAGTCCCGGGCTGCGGATCAGGAGCTCGCGCTGTTCGGTGAACTTCAGCTCCACGCCAGGTACGGGTGGGCCGGCGGTGTCCGACTTCACCTGGCCGTTCGCCTGCACGCAGACGAAGACGCTGGTTTCGGTGGAGCCGTAGAGTTGCTTCAGGTTGATGCCCAGGGAGCGGTAGAAGACGAAGAGGTCCGGCCCGATCGCCTCGCCGCCCGTATAGGCTATGCGCACCCGGCTCATGCCCAGCACGTTGCGCAGCGGCGCGTAGACGAGGAAGTCGCCGAGGTTGTAGAGCATCCGGTCCGCCAGGCCGACCGGCTTGCCTTCCAGGATGCGCGCGCCGACGCGGCGCGCCACCCCCATGAAATACCGGTACATGCGCCGCTTGAGCGCGCTCGCGTCCTCCATGCGCACGGACACCTGCGTGAGCAGCGCCTCGAAGATCCGGGGCGGCGCGAAATAGTAGGTGGGGCCGATCTCGCGCATGTCCGCGGTCACCGTCTCGGTCGATTCCGGGCAGCAGATGCAGTAGCCGGTCACCAGCGGCTGCGCGTAGGAGAAGATGTTCTGCCCGATCCACGCCGGCGGCATGAAGGCGAGGACGACGTCGTCCTCGTTCAAGCCTTCCCACGCCATGATGGTGCGCGAGCGGTCGATCAGGCTGTCGTGCGTCAGCACGACGCCCTTCGGAGCCGCCGTGGTGCCCGAGGTGAAGAACATCGCCGCCGTGTCGCTTCCCCGGCCCTTCCCGATCTCGGCGTCCAGGAAGGCGGAGTCGCGCTCCAGCGCCTCGCGCCCGGCTTTGATGAGGCTCTCGTACGAGGAAAGCGCTTCGTGCGAATAGTGGCGCAGGCCGCGCGGGTCGTCGTAGTAGATCCGCTTCAGCGACGGGCAGCCGGGCAGGATCTCGAGCAGCTTGTCGACCTGTTCCTGGTCCTCTGCGATGACATGGCCGATCTGCGCGTTCTGGATCGGAAAGGCCATCTCGGTCGCCACGGCGTCCTGGTAGAGAGGGACGGGAATCGCACCCAGGCACTGCGCCGCGCAGATGCCGGCGTAGATGCGGGGCCGGTTGTCGCCGACGAGCGCGACGTGCGCGCCGCGCGTCACGCCGTGCGCCGCAAGCCCGCACGCCAGCGCACGCACTTCGTCGGCATAGTCGCCCCAGGTCCACGTCTGCCAGATGCCGAGGTCCTTCTCGCGGATCGCCGGCCTCGATGGGCGAACGCGCGCATGCTCGAGCAGCAGTTTCGGAAACGTGTCCAGCGTGCCGGCTTGCGCGGCCATCGCGCTCCTCCTCCAGGTGCGAATGTCCTGCGGTCTACGGTCCCGGGGCTACGCTCGCCCAGGGCTTTGACTTCCTGCGCAAATTTTGCCGGAAATATAGCATTCCGGCCTTAAGTCGCCCTTAGCGGCCCCTATGTGCCGTAGCGCCAGCGCCCGGCGAATTCCTTGAGCGCCGCGAGGGCACTGTAGCTCGCCAGCATGGCGGTCTTGGGGTTGTCGGCGAACGGCACGGACTCGAACTTCAGGCTGATGGTGCCGGTGCGGCCGCGGACGGTAATGTAGTGGGTGTTGAAGCGCAGGGCCGGGTCCGCCACCACCTTGAGCCGCGTGCGGTCGAAGCCGATGCCCGCCATGGAGAGCACGGCGGCGATGTTCACGTTCTGCGGAAAGTGCGGGACGCCCTCGCGCGCGCTGCCCTCGAAGAGCGTGCGGGCCTCGCGCAGGCCATCGAGGTCGACGCCCAGCCGCTCCACGTACTCGATGTTCTTCCACGCCGCCGGCGGCTTGGTCACCGCGATCTCGACCGAGTCGCAGCCGGCAGCCACCACCGCCTTCAGCGCGTCCAGGCCGCCGATGCCCCCGGAGGGGACGTAGAGGACCGCCCCATGTTGCGCCGCCGCGCGCTCGAGGCGCGAACGCAGGGCATCGTCGTGCAGTGCACCGCCGGAGAGCACGATGAGGGAAATGCCGGCCCGCAGGAGCGTCTCGGCGTGCTCCCGGACGGCTTCATGGGACGCGGCCTCCACGACCACGTCGGCCTTGGTGGCGACAAGTCCCTGCAGGTCGGTGCAATACGCAAGCGCGTACCGTTCCGCCAGCGCGCGCGCCGGGGAGGCGGCGCTGCGCCCGAGGACGGCGACCGGCGTCACGTCTCCCAGATCGCCGCGGGCG
>DASPMF010000129.1:0-2675 GCA_035627155.1 Burkholderiales bacterium
GAGCACGTCCCAGGACTCCGCCAGGTCCGCCCCGATCCGGTGCGGATTCGCCTCCAGCTTGCCGAGTCCCTTGAGGCAAGAGTCGTAGCCCAGGAGCGCATAGCCGAAGGCGACGCCCACGTTGCGCAGCACGGTCGAATCGGTGAGGTCCCTCTGCCACCGGGAAATCGGCAGCTTCTCGGACAGGTGGCGCAGGATCGCGTTGGCGAGCCCGAGGTTGCCTTCGGAGTTCTCGAAATCGATCGGGTTCACCTTGTGCGGCATGGTGGACGAGCCGACTTCGCCGGCCTTCGGCTTCTGGCGGAAATAGCCGAGCGAGATGTAGCCCCACAGGTCGCGGTCCAGGTCGAGCAGGATGGTGTTGGCGCCGGCGTACGCGTCCAGGAGCTCGGCAATCCAGTCGTGCGGCTCGATCTGCGTCGTATAGGGATTGAAATCGAGTCCCAGGCGCTCCACGAAACGCCTGCCGAAGCGCTCCCAGTTCACGCCGGGATAGGCGGCGAGGTGCGCGTTGTAGTTTCCGACGGCGCCGTTCACCTTGCCGAGCGGGCGGACCGCGGCAATGCGCCGGCGCGCGCGGATGAACCGCTGGGCGACATTCGCCATCTCCTTGCCGAGCGTGGTGGGCGTGGCCGGCTGGCCGTGGGTGCGCGCGAGCATCGGCAACGCCGCGTGACGGTGGGCCAGCGCGCGCAGCGCCGCGATCACTTGGTCGAGGCGCGGCAGCATGACCTGGTCGCGCGACTCGGCGAGCATCAGGGCATACGACAGGTTGTTGATGTCCTCCGACGTGCACGCGAAGTGCACGAACTCGAGCGAGCGCTGCACTTCGCGGTTTTTCGCAAGCCTGGACTTGATCCAGTATTCGATCGCCTTGACGTCGTGGTTGGTCTCGGCCTCGATGTTCTTGATCTGCTCGGCGTCACGTTCCGAGAAGGTCTTCAGGAGCCTGCGAAACGCGCCCTTCGTCGCCGCCGAGAAGCGCTTGAGCTCGCGGACTCCCGGCTCGTCGGCGAGCGACTCCAGCCAGGCGAGCTCCACGCGGACACGGTTGCGGATGAGGGCCTGCTCGCTGAAATGCTCCCGAAGGGGATCGGCGGACTTTGCGTACCGGCCGTCGAGGGGAGACAGCGCGGCGAGCGGCGAGGGCATGGGCCTCTATTATACGGGGGTGGGTTCGTCGCACCTCATCTCCGTCGTGAAGGAAGCCCAGGCGTGCACGCTGTGCGCCGCCGAGCTTCCGCACGCACCGCGCCCGGTGTTCCGCGTCGGGCGAAGCGCGCACCTGCTCATCGTGGGGCAGGCACCGGGGCGGCGTGTGCACGAGACCGGCTTGCCCTGGAACGACCCTTCCGGGGATGTGCTGCGTGCATGGCTTGCGCTGGACCGGGATGCCTTCTATGACACGCGGCGCATCGCCATCGTCCCGGCGGGCCTCTGCTATCCGGGCACGGTGGGCGGTGCGGACCTGCCGCCCTGCCGCCGCTGCGCGCCGCGCTGGCAGCCTCGCTTCCGCGCCGCGCTTGCGAAGCTCGAGCTCACCCTGCTCGTCGGCGGCTACGCGCAGGCGTACTACCTCGGCAAGCGCCGCAAGGCGACGCTCGGAGAGACGGTTCGCGCCTGGCGCGAATACCTGCCGGCCTTCTTTCCGCTGCCGCATCCGAGCTGGCGCAACCGCAACTGGCTGCGAAACAACCCCTGGTTCGAAAGCGAGGTCATCCCGGCGCTCAGGCGGCGCGTTAAAGAGTGCATCGAGTAACCGCCGGCGGAAAACCCGTCGGTATAATCCGCCGCCCATGAAACTGCTTGCCGCCCTCATCAGCCCGTACACGCGCAAGGTGCGCGTATTCCTCGCCGAGAAGAAGATCGACTGCGAGATGGAGATCGTCGACGTGCAGCCGGTCGACAATCCGGTCAACGCGCACAACCCGCTCGGCAAGATCCCGACCCTCGTCCTCGACGACGGCACCCCGCTCTACGACTCGCGCGTCATCGTCGAATTCCTCGACAGCGTCTCCCCCATCAGCCGCCTGATCCCCGACGGCACGCGCGACCGCGTGGCGGTGCGCCGCTGGGAGGCGCTTGCCGACGGCATCACGGACGCGGGCCTGCTCGTGCGCTACGAGTCGCTGCGCGACAAGAAGGAGCAGGGCACGGCGTGGATGGACAAGCAGCTTGCGCGCATGCACCGCGGCATGGCGCAGCTCGAGGCGGACCTCGCCGAGCGCACCTGGTGCCACGGCGACCGCTATTCCCTCGCCGACATTGCGGTGGGGTGCTGCATCGGCTGGCTCGACTTCCGCAGGCCCGGCGGCGAGGACTGGGCGGCGAAGTATCCCAACGCGGCGCGCCACTACGCCAAGCTCATGGAGCGGCCGGCGTTCGCCGATACGGTTCCGGCCGCTAAGTGATGATCGCGCCGCCGAGGCATGCCTCGGCGTCGTAGAGGACGACAGACTGGCCGGGCGTAACGGCCCATTGCGGCGCGCTGAACTCCACCCGGATCTGGCCGTCCGAGCTCTCCCGCAGCACGCAATCCGCATCCGCTTGGCGGTAGCGTGTTTTCGCCGTATGCAGGGACGGGACGGCCGGGGCGGCGCCGCCGACCCAGCTGGCATCCGCGGCATGGAGCGTGCTCCTGAGGAGCAGCGGATGGTCGTGCCCCTGCACCACCA
>DASPMF010000130.1:0-10959 GCA_035627155.1 Burkholderiales bacterium
GTGATGGCGCGGCGCAGGTCGTTCTCCATGGCGAGGCGCCGCGACGCCGAGAGGTTCATCTGCTCGGTGAAGAACTGGTAGTTGGAGCGCCCGGACTCCTTGGCGTGGTACATCGCCGCGTCGGCGTTGCGGATCAGCGTCTCGGTGTCGCGCCCGTCCTCGGGGAACACGGCGATGCCGATGGAGGGCGTGACCGTGAGCTCGCGCTCCTCGACGCGGATCGGCATGGAAAGGTTCTCGATGAGCTTCTGCGCCACGCCCGCGGCATCGGCGGAGCGCTTGATCTCGGGCAGCACGACGACGAACTCGTCTCCGCCGGTGCGGCAGATCGTGTCCACGACCCGCAGCTGCTTCACCAGCCGCGCCGCGACCTCCTTCAGGATCACGTCGCCGACCGAGTGCCCGAGCGAGTCGTTGATGGTCTTGAAGCGGTCGAGGTCCACGAACATCACCGCGGTCTGCTTGCGGTTGCGGTAGCTCAGCGCCAGGGCCTGGGTGAGCCGGTCCTCGAGCAGCCGCCGGTTGGGCAGGCCGGTGAGCGCGTCGTGGTCGGCGAGGTGGCGGGCGCGTTCCTCCGCGGCCTTCAGCTCGGCGGTGCGCGCCGCGACCGCGCGCTCGAGCATGTCGAGCGCCTCGCGCTCGGCGGTCACGTCCTCGAAGCTCCAGATCCACTCCGGCTCCTCGCCGCTCCCCGCGTCGATGCGCCGGCCGCGGCCGCGGCACAGGAAGGTGCTGCCGTCGGCGCGCCGGAAGCGCCGCTCCGACTCGTAGGAGCCGCCCGGCGGCGTGCGCTCGGCGGCGAGGCGCCCGGCCTCCTCCCACGTCTGCGCGTCGGCGAACAGCAGCTTGGTGGTCTGGCCGATGAGCTCTCCCGGCCCGGCGCCGACCATTTCCTCCAGGAAGCGGTTGCAGCGCTGGATGACGCGGTTGCGCACGAAGCAGATGCCGACGGTCGCGTTGTCGAGGATCAGCTCCTGCTCGGCGAGCGCGCGCTCGGCGGCCTCCGCCGAGCGCCTCTTTTCCGTCACGTCCTCGAGCAGCCACACGTAGCCCTTCGCCGGGTCGCCCGGCTCCACGGCGCGGCCGCTGATCCGGCACCAGAAGCCCGAGCCGTCCTGGCGGCGCAACCATTGCTCGCGCGTGTGGGTGCGCCCGGCATCCATGTCGACGTACTCGTGCGCGACGCGCGCGTATTCGTCTTCGGTGAAGTAGATGTCGCGGCTCGAGGTGCCGACCGCCTCGCCGGGCGCGTAGCCGAACATCTCCTCGTAGCGCCGGTTGCAGCGCACGGTTCGCCGGTCGCGGGTGAACTTGATGCCGACCACCACGTTGTTGAGCAGGGCCTGCTGCTCTGCCAGCACGCGCTGCAGCTCGTCCTCCGCGCGGCGCTGCTCCGTGACGTCCTCGACGGTCCAGACCGAGCCCTTGTGCGGGTCCTCCGGGTCGACGGCGCGGCCGTCGGCGCGACTCCAGAAGGTGCTGCCGTCCTTCCTGCGGCGCAGCTCCACGCGCCGCGACGTCTGGCCGCGCGAAAGGTTGGCGTAGACGGCGTGGGCCTGGGCGTGGTCCTCCGGGTTGACGTAGACGATCGAGGTGGGCTTGCCGTCCATCTCCCCGGGCGCGTACCCGTACATCTCCTCGTAGCGCCGGTTGCAGCGCACGATGGTGCGCTCCTTGACGAAGACGATGCCGATCGACGCGGTGCCGAGGATCGCCTCCTGCTCGCGCAGGAGGCGCTGCACGTCGTTCGCGTGCCGGCGCCGGTCGGTAATGTCCTCGACGATCCAGACCGTGCCCTGCTGGTTGTTGTTCGGGTCGATCGCCTTGGCGATCAGCCGCGCGAGGAACGTCGAGCCGTCCTTGCGCGCCACTTCCCACTCGATGTCGAGCTGGCGCCCGGAGGAGAGGATGGGCACTGCGATCTGCGAGAGCGCGAGATAGCTCTCGCGGCTCGCGTAGACCACCTCGCCGGGCTGGCCGATCAGCTCGTCGGGCTGCCAGCCGAACATCTCGGCCATCCTCGGGTTGCAGAGGAAGAAGCGCCTGTCGCGGGTGAAGGCGATGCCGATGGACAGGTTGCCGAGCAGCGCCTCGTACTCGAGCTGCGTGTAGCGCGTGCGGCCGGCGTAGCTGGCCGGCGGCTGCTCGAGCTGCAGCCCGCGCAGCGGCTTCGGGTCGTTCACGGCCTTTCGCCCCTGCTGCGGCGGCTACTGCGAGGCGCGCTTGTCGGCGAGCGCGCTGAAGTCGTCGGCGTAGGCCCGCAGGCGCGCCACCGCGCGGGCGCGCTGCTCGGGCGTGAGCGTGCGGTCGATGTCGAGCAGCATGGCGAAGAACTCACGGCGGAAAAGCTCCGCGGCGGCGTCGTACTCCGCGGCGCGGCCCTTGCGCCAGCCCGCCGCGAACGCCGCCAGCCGCTCGCTCGCCTGCCGGCTGCGCACGATCTCGATGAAGCCGGCCTGCAGCCGGCGCCGGTCTGCGTCGCGCAGGGCGTCGTGCTGCGGCGGTAGCCGCTCCGCGAACTGCTCCACCCTCGAACGCTGCGCCCCAGACAGCCTCCCCACCCAGTCCTCGAGGCGCTCCACGGTGCGCTTCACGCGCCGGGCCCGCCGTTCTTCCTCGCCGCCGCGAAGGTTCTCCTTCGCGAACTTCCGGTTGTCCTCGGCGAAGCCCCGTTCGATGTAGCGTAGCTGGCCGGGCCCCACCCGGTCCAGCAGCGGCGCAACGCGCTGCGCCGCGGCGCGCAGGCTTTCCTCGGCGTGCGCGACGAGGGAATCGTACCCCCAAACCAGATCCTCTTGGGAGAGCCCGTCCTCGCCGCGGCGCGCCGCTTCGCGGGCATGCGCCGCATACTTCGGCAGCTGGTTGGCGCGGTGCCATGCATGAAAGCCCTCGATGGCGTCGTCGAGCGCCTCGGCCTCCTCCCCGGCGAGCTCGACGTAGCCGTGGGCCTTCCAGCGCAGGAACGCGCCCGCGTTGTCGTAGACGATCCGGATCGCGGCGCAGCCCGAGAGCAGCAGCGCCGCCGCGCACAGACCGATAACCGCGCGGGCAGCGTTTACCAGAAGCTTTCGACCGTGATGTGGCCGGGCGTGCGCCGCCGGTGCTTGCGCAGCCCGCGCGCCCCGAGCGCGGCCTGGGCGTCCTTCAGCATGGCCGGGTTGCCGCAGAGCATGACGTGCGAGGAAGTCGATAGCGGTAGCCCTGCGGCCGCTTCCAGGCGGCCGTCCGCGATCGCGGCCGGAATCCGGCCCGCAAGCGCGCCCGCGTGCGGCTCGCGGCTCACGAACTGCACGTAGCGCAGGCGCGGAAACGAGGCGATCAGGTCCCTGTAGACGAGCTCCCGGGCGCGACGCACCGCATGCACCAGCACCACGTTGCCGAATCGCTTCCACGGCGCCTCCGTCTGCAGCATGGAGAGGAACGGTGCAATTCCGGTGCCGGTGGACATGAGCCAGAGGGTCTCGCTGTCGGGCACTTCCGACAGCACCAGGAACCCCGCCGGGTTGCGGGCGACGAACAGCGCGGCGCCGGGTTGCAGCCGCGCGAGCCGCGGCGAAAGCGGCCCTTGCGGGACGACGATGCCGTAGAACTCGAGCAGCGGGGACGCCGGCGGGTTGACGAACGAAAACGGCCGCGCCACGCGTTCCTGGTCGATGTCGAGCGCGATGCGCACGAACTGCCCTGCCTCGAAGGAAAGCGGCGCTCCTTCGACCCTCAGTTCGACCCTCAACGAGAAAAGCGCGTCGTTCCAGTGCCGGTTCTCGACCACCGTGCCCTGGAGCCATTTCTCGCTCATGGCAGCGCCCGCTGGACCGGATACGGCTCGAGCTCCACGTCCTGCAGCAGCGAGCCCAGCATGCGGATCGCGCCGTGGCGTCGATTGTTGCCGGTGTCGGAGAACTCGAAGCGATAGGTGCGGGCGATGCGGACTTCCCCGTCCTCGTTGCGCGCCAGGCGCATGCGCGCGAAGACCACCGTGTCGTCCAGGAACTGCAGGCCGTAGCGCTCGCACGCGGAACGCCCCGCCTGCACCGCGCGCTCGCGCGCGCGCAGGCTGTCGATCCAGAGGAATGACCCTGCGAGGAGCAGGATGATTGCGGACGCTTCCCACATGGGGGCGCCGATTCTACTGTGCGGCGGGGCTGGGGAACTCCGCGTTGACCGCCTCGATGTCGGCAAGCGCTTCCGGCGAAAGCGCAAGGTCGAAGAAGCCGGCCAGCTCGTCGAGCTGAGCGGCCTTGCTCGCCCCGATGATCGTGGAGGCGACGAAGAACCGGCTGCGCACGAAGCCGAGCGCGAGGGCGGCGAGCGGCAGGCGATGCTTGTCGGCAACCGCCGCGTAGCGCTTCATCGCCTCGATCACGCGCGGCTTCTTGTAGCGCTGGCCGAAGTCCGCGAATCTGCCGAGGCGCGCGTCCGGCGGGAAGCGGCCGCTGCGCGACTTGTCCGTGAGCAGGCCCATGGCGAGCGGCGAGTACGCGAGCAGCGGAATCCTCAGCCGGAAGCTCGCCTCCGCGAGGTCGCCGTCGAAGAGGCGATTCACTAAGCTGTAGCCGTTCTGCACTGAAGCCGGCGCGGGCAGGTTGTTCTCCCGCGCGATGCGCGCGAACTCGCACAGCCCGTACGCCGTCTCGTTGGAAAGGCCGTATGCGCGGATCTTGCCCGCCTTCATCGCCCGGGCGAGCGCGTCGACCTGCTCGGCGATGGAGACCGCTTCGCGATCGAGCGCGGCATCGAACTGCCAGGCGCCGAAGTTCGGCACGTAGCGCTCGGGCCAGTGGATCTGGTAGAGGTCGATCCAGTCGGTGCGCAGGCGCTTCAGGCTGTCGTCGATCGCCCAGGGGATCGTCTTCGCCGAGACATGCGTGTCGCCGTTGCGGATCCAGTCGCGCCGGCCCGGGCCGGCGATCTTGGAGGCCAGCACGAAGTCCTTGCGCCGCCCCTTGTTCCGCTCGATCCAGCGGCCGACGATCTCCTCGGTGCGGCCCTGCGTCTCGCGGCGCGGCGGCACGGGGTACATCTCCGCGGTGTCGATGAAGTTGATGCCATGCTCGAGCGCCCAGTGGAGCTGCGCATGCGCGTCGGCCTCGGCGGTCTGCTCGCCGAAGGTCATCGTGCCGAGGCAGACAGGGCTCACCTCGAGCTCGCTCGTTCCAAGCCGGGTCTTCTTCACGTGAAATCCTATGGACAGGAAGAGGGCGATTCTGCAGCATCCGACGATGGCCGAGCGCATCGCATTTCCCGACGGCGGCTTCGCTTTCCTGGAAGGCGTCTTTCCCTACTCGCAGGGCGTGGTGGCCCTTCCGGGCTTCGGCATCGAGCGGATCCGCTTCAGGACGCCCCTTCCCGTGACGGAAGGATTCCGGCGCATCGAAGAGCATCTGCGCCGCGTCGGCCGGCCGCTGACCGCCTTCTGCGCGTGCGAGCTGCGTTCACCGAAGCCCTTCTCCTTCGCGGGCTTCGGCGCTTTCAACAAGGACTACGTGGCGGTGCTGGAGAAGTGGAAGCTGTATCGCGACGGCGTGAACCCGGTGGCGCGCTCCAACGTCGCGCCGGCACTGAACCCGCCGGCGGAACCCTGCTTCCATGCCTTCAGCTATACGGTGCCGGCGGAGCACGCCGCGCCGAGCTTCGTGGTGGCCGGCAGCGGTGAATGGCCCGAGGGCGGACGGTTCCCGGAGGACATCGTCGCCCGCGGCGACGTCGGTGCGGGCGGGATGGCGACCAAGGTGGCCTGGGTGCTCCGGATGATGCAGGCGCGGCTCGAGGGCCTGGGCGCGTCCTGGCGCGACGCGACGGTCGCGCAGGTCTACACCGTCGAGAAGGTCGAGCTCGAGGCGGTCCAGGCGCGGGTCGCGCCGGCGAGCCTCACCTGGCACTGGTGCAGGCCGCCCATCGAGGGCCTCGCCTACGAGATGGACGCGCGCGGCGTCAGCGTGGAGCGGGTGCTGGCGTAGGCACCGCGGGCGGCGCACGGCGGCGCAGCCGGTCGAGCGCCGCGCCGAGGATGCCCTTCGGCATGTAGATGATGAAGAGCACCAGCAGCGCGCCGTAGACCGCGAGGTCGAGCGCCGGGAAATCCTTGAAGTTGTCGCCGAGCGCGAGCCGCAGGCCTTCGGCGAGGAGCAGCGTGAACACGGCGCCCACCGTCGGCCCGAGCATCACGAACATCCCGCCGGCGATCACGCCGAACACCATCTGCAGCGAGATGCCGATGCCGGACACCGTCTCCGGATTGATGTAAAGCTGGTACTGCGCGTAGAGCACGCCGCCGACGCTCGTCATGACGGCCGAGATGAGCGTCACGAAAAGCTTGGAGCGCGTGACGTTGATGCCGATGGAGGCGGCCGCGTCCTCCTCCTGGCTGATCGCCTCGAGCGCAAGGCGCGTCATGCTGCGGTCCACGCGCGCCCACACCCAGAGCCCGGCCAGCCAGACCGCGAGGATCGCGTAGAACCAGACGGTCTTGTCGGAGAACTGCAGCGCCGCGAAGGACCAGCTGTTGCCCTGCGCGAGCGCGGTGTTGGGCGTGGTGCCCAGCGAGCCGCCCGTCTGGTCGCGCAGCGCCACGATCACCAGGCGCGTGACCTCCGACAGCGCGAGCGTCACCAGCGCGAAGTAATGCCCGACGATCTTGAAGCGGAAGCACGGCAGGCCGATCACCACGGCCACCAGGGCGCTCAGGAGCACGCCGGCCACGGCACCGATCCAGGGCGACAGCCCGAAGTGGTTCCACAGCATCACCACCGCGTAGGCGCCGATCCCGAAGAACGCGCCGTGGCCGAAGCTCACCATCCCGAGGCGTCCCATGATGGACCAGCTCGTGTACACGTAGCCCCAGAGCAGGCACATGATGACGAGGTGCAGCGGGTAATTGCCGATGCCGGTGAGCGGCACCGCGGCGAGGAGCGCCAGCCCCACCCAGGCAAGCGCCTTCACTGGCGCCTCGCGAAAATACCCTGCGGGCGCCAGAACATCACCGCGATGAAGAAGGCGAACGCGATCACGTAGCCCCACTCGATGTGGAAGAAGAACCCGCCCACCGAGATGAACTGGGCGAAGATGAACGCCGCCACCAGCCCGCCCAGCATGTTGCCGAGGCCTCCGAGCACGCAGATCAGGAAGGTGATCGGGCCGAAGGACAGGCCGATCGCCGGGTGGATGTCGTACTGCAGGACGAGCAGACAGCCGCCGAGACCGGCGAGCGCGCCGCCGATCGCCGAGGTGACGACGAAGATGCGGTTGGCGTCCACGCCCATCAGCGGCATGATCTGGCGGTCCTGGCTGATCGCGCGGATCGCCGTGCCCATGTAGGTGCGGCTGAGGAAGAGCCAGGTCGCCGCGACGCCGGCGACCGCGACCCCGAAGGCGATGATGCGCGGCAGCGAGAAGGACATCTCGCCGATCGCGATCGGCGGCATGCGCACCCCGATGTTGCGGAATTCGATGCCGAACGCGAGGGTCGCGGCCGCCTGCAGGAAGAACAGCACCCCGCCCGTCACGAGCAGCTGGTTGATCGGCTCGGCCGACATCACCGGCCGGATCACCAGCTGGTGCATGACCGCCCCCAGGAGCGCGACGAGCGCGATGCCCGCCGCCATGGCGAGGAGCAGCGGCCAGGCGTACTTGGCGTGCAGCAGCCACACCGCGTACATGCCGACCATGATGAGCTCCGCGTAGCAGATCCACACCACGTCGATCACGCCGAAGATCAGATTCAGGCCCAGGGAAAGCAGCGCGAGCAGGCCGCCGAGCAGGATCCCGTTCAGCACCGCCTCCAGCAGGAAGATGTCGAAGATCTCCATCAGATTCCCAGATAGGCCTTGCGGATGTCGTCCGAGGCGAGGAGCTCGTCCGAGCGCCCGCTGCGCTTGATGCGGCCGGTCTCGAGCAGGTAGGCGCGGTCCACCACCTTCAGCACCTGCTGGATGTTCTGCTCCACGATGAGCACCGTGTAGCCCTCCGAGCAGATGCGCTTTACGAGCGAGAAGATGGACTGCACGATGACCGGCGCGAGGCCCGCCGAAGGCTCGTCGAGGAGGAGGAGCTTCGGGCCGCTCATGAGCGCGCGGCCGATGGCGCACATCTGCTGCTCGCCGCCCGAGAGCGTGCCCGCCGCCTGCGCGCGCCGCTCTTCCATGCGCGGGAACAGGCTGTAGACGAACTTCAGGCGCTCCCTGTACCGGCTTCTCGACACGAAGGCGCCCATGCGGAGGTTCTCCTCCACCGTCAGCCGCGGGAAGAGGCGGCGGTTCTCCGGCACGTGGGCGATGCCGCGCGCGATCACCCGGTGCGCGGGCACGTCGTTGAGGCGCGCGCCTTCCATCGTCATCTCGCCCGCGCGCGGCTCGATCAGCTTGGAGATCACCCGCAGCAGCGTCGTCTTGCCGGCGCCGTTCGGCCCGATGACGGCGACCGACTCGCCGGCGCGCACCTCGAGCGAAAGGTCGAAGAGCGCCTGGAAGCTGCCGTAGCCCGCGCTGATGCCGCTCAGCGCGAGCATCAGTGCACCCGCTTCGCGGTCATGGCCTGCACCGACGAGGCGTCGGTGCCGAGGTACACCTCGATCACCTTCGGGTCGTGCGCGACCTCCTGCGGGCGCCCGGCGGCGATCACCTCGCCGTGGTCGAGCACCAGGCAGCGGTCCACCACGCGCATCAGCACGCCCATGATGTGCTCGACCCAGATGATGGTGATGCCGCGCTCCTTGCGGATCATCGCCAGCATGTCCGCGGCCTGCTCCATCTCGCTTTCGTCCAGGCCGCCGAGCGACTCGTCGGCGAGGAGGAGCTTCGGGCGCGTCGCCAGGGCGCGCGCGAGCTCGAGCTTCTTCAGGCCCGCCGCGCCGAGCCCGTCCACGCGCGCTTGCGGGTCCGACGGCAGCTTCACCAGCTCGAGGCACTCGCGCGCCATCTCGCGCGCCTCGCCGCGCGAGGGCCTCGGATCACTGCCGTAGAAGGCGGCGAGCGCGACATTCTCCACCAGCGTGAGCTTGCGGAAGGGCCGCGGGATCTGGAAGGTGCGCGCGACGCCGCGGTGGCAGACCGCGGCCGGGGCGAGGCCCGCGATCTCCTCGCCCAGGAAGCGCACCGAACCCGAGGTCGGCGGGAACAGCCCGGCGATCAGGTTGAAGGTGGTGCTCTTGCCGGAGCCGTTCGGCCCGATCAGGCCGAGGATCTCGCCCTGGTCGAGCCGGAACGCGACGTTGGAGACGGCGGCCAGCGCCCCGAAGCGCTTGGTGAGCCCGCTGACCTCGAGCATCGAGCTCGCCAACGTTCTTCAGTTGCCGTAGGCGTGGCCCTTGGGGAACGGCAGCATCGGGTCGGTGGTGCGGATCGCCTTCGGCCACGCGATGTAGGTGCGGCCGTTCACGTACTGCATCACCACCGGGAACGAGCGCTCGTTCTGCCCCGCCATCTGGTGCCCGGGCGGGAAGAACTTTACCCCGTAGCCCTGGATGGTGCCTCCGAGCGGGATGTCGGTCTCCATCGCCGCCTTGCGCAGCGCCTCCGGGTTGACGCCGCCGTGCTTCTTGATCGCGCGCGGCAACACATCGGTGAAGAAGATCCACGACTGGTTGAAGCCCATCGAGGCGTGCGGCGGCACGTCGGCCGGGCCCTTCACCGCCTGGTAGCGCTTCACCATCTCGGCGGTCAGCTTGCCGAGGTCGCCCTTCAGCGTCTTCGGATCGAGGAGCTGCGCCGCGACCGGGTCGACGTTGAACACGTAGTTCACGTCCTGGCCGAAGGTCTCGGTCAGCTTGCCGATCTGCCCGTAGCCCGCCCCGTGCCCGATCAGGCCCTTGAACTTCAGGCCCTGCTCGCGCGCCTGGCGCAGGAAGAGCGTGATGTCCGGGTTGTAGCCGGTGTGCAGGATGATGTCCGGGCGCGCGCGCTTCAGCTTGGTGACGAGGCTGGAGAGGTCCGGCGAGCTGGCGGCATAGCCCTCCTTCAGCGTGACGTTCATGCCGAGCTGCTTGCACCTCGCCTCGTTGCCCATCGCGACGCCGGCGCCGTAGGGCCCGTCCTCGTAGATGATCGCGACCTTGACCTTCTTCGCGTCCATGCCGAGCTTCTCCTTCGCGCTGTCGGCGACGAACTGGCAGGACGCCTCGCCGAACTGGTCGGAGTGCACCTGCGGGCGGAAGACGTAGGAGAGCTTCTTGTCCTTGAACACGGCCGAGGCCACGCAAACGTTGGCCCACATGAACTTCTTCGCCGCGTCGACGCGCTGCGCCATCGGCACGCAGTGCGCGCTCGAGAACACGCCCATCAGGAGGTTCACGTTCTCCTGGTCGAGCAGGCGCGTCGCCTCGTTGATCGCCACCTCCGTCTTCGACTGCGCGTCGGCGTAGAGGGCGTTGATCTTGTAGCCCTCGACCCCGCCGCGCTCGTTCAGCATGTCGATCGCGATCTTGGTGCCGAGCGCCGCGGCCTCCGAGCCGCCGGCGGCGAAGGCGCCGGTGTAGTCGTAGATCACCCCGACCTTCAGTTCCTTCTGCTGCGCCTGGGCGAACGAAACGGAAGCCGCAACGAGCGCTGCGGCGAACAGGGTCTGTCGCATCATGGGGTCCTCCTCCTTAATCCCACTGTAGCAGGTCGGCCGCTTTCTCAGCAACGGCGATGACGGCAGCGTTGATGTTCCCGGAGGGCACGGCCGGCAGCACGGACGCGTCAACCACCCGCAGCCCGGCTACCCCCTTCACGCTGAGCTTCTCGTCGACCACCTTTCCCAGGGCGCAGGTGGAAGTCGGATGGAAGACCGTCTCGCCGGAGTCGCGGCAGAACTGCAGCAGGTCCTCGTCGGTGCGCACCTTGTCGCCGGGGTAGAACTCCCCGGCCGCGTAGTCGCGCATCGGCGGGGCGGCAACGATGCGCCGCGCCCACTTCAGACCTTCCACCATCACCCGGCGGTCATTCTCGGTGGCGAGGTAGTTGTAGCGGATGGCCGGCGGCGCCG
>DASPMF010000131.1:0-6457 GCA_035627155.1 Burkholderiales bacterium
GAGGCGCAGCTGCTCGCGGATGTAGGTCACGAGCAGCGTGCGCGCCTCGAGCTCGGCCGACACCGGCTTGCCGTTGACCTTCATGGAGACTTTGACGGACATGGCTTCTCCCGGGGAGAGTGTTTGGAATGGGGAGGGGCGAATCGGGGGAGGTAATCCTAGGCCGATGCCGCGGGCACGGCAATAGTGCGACGCAACGACGCCGGTGCCACTAAACTACGTTTCCCCTATGCGCATCCTGATCGTGGAAGACGACGCCTCCCTGGCCTCGGGGCTCGGCCGCATTCTGCAGGCCGAAGGCTTCGCCACCGACGTCGCCGCGCGCGGCGAGCAGGCGGTGGAGGCGGCGCGCCACGAGCGCTTCGACCTCGTGATCCTGGACATCGGCCTGCCGGGCATCGACGGCTTCGAGGTGCTGAGGCGCCTGCGCGCGAGCGAGGCGCAGCGCGTGCCGGTGCTGGTCCTCACCGCGCGCGAGGCGATCGGCGATCGCGTGCACGGGCTGGACCTCGGCGCGGACGACTACATGGCGAAGCCATTCGCGATGCCGGAGCTTACGGCGCGCGTGCGCGCGCTCATCCGCCGCTCGCAGGCGCAGACTGGCCCGCGCATCCAGCACGGCCCGCTCACCCTCGACACGGTCGCGCGGCGCGCCTACCTGAGCAACGAGCCCCTCGAGCTCGCGGCCCGCGAGTGGGCGGTGCTGGAGGTGCTGCTCGGCAAGGTGGAGAAGATCGTCTCGAAGGAAAGCATCATCCAGGCGGTCGCCGGCTGGGACGAGGAGCTCTCGCCGAACGCGATCGAGGTGTACATCTCGCGCCTGCACTCCAAGCTCGAGCGCGCCGGCGTGCGCATCCGCACCGTGCGCGGCTTCGGCTACATGCTGGAGGAATTCAAGGCGCCGGAAGGAGGCTAGGCGTGGCCGCGCCGCGCCCGCACCCGAGCCTGCGCGGCCACCTGCTCCGCCTGCTCCTGGTTCCACTCGCGGTGGTGCTCGCAGCGAGCGCGGTCTTCTCCTACTACCTCGCGCTCGAACCGGCCACAGAGGCGTACGACACCTCGCTGGTGAACGCCAGCCTCGCGCTTGCCGAGACGATCCGGGTGCGCGGCGGCGTCACCACCGTGGACCTGCCGCACATCGCGGAACAGATCCTGCGCACCGACCGCGCGGACAAGGTGTACTACGTGGTGCGCGACCCGGCCGGCCGGCCGGTCTCCGGCGATGCCGACATTCCCCTGCCGCCGCCGGAGCTGCGCGCCGACAACCCCGCGTTCTACGACGCCCGCTTCGGCGGCGCGACCGTGCGCGCGGTGACGCAGTGGGCCGCCTGCGGCAGCGAGCTGTGCACGATCACCGTCGCCGAAACGACGCGCAAGCGCGACCGCCTGGTGCGCGAGATCCTGCTGGGCAGCGTCCTGCCGCAGGCGCTTCTCGCCGCGCTCACGCTGGTCCTCGTCTGGTTCGCGGTCACGCGCGGGCTGGGGCCGCTGCGCCGCGTGTCCGAGGAAATGCGCAAGCGCTCGGCGCACGACCTGCGGCCGATCGAGCCGGCGCAGGCGCCGGAGGAAACCCGGCCGCTCATCGAGGCGCTGAACCAGCTCCTGCTGCAGGTGCAGGAGCTGCACCGCAACCAGCAGCGCTTCCTCGCCAACGCGGCGCACCAGCTGCGCACGCCGCTCGCGGGGCTGCAGGCGCACGCGGAGCTCGCCCTTTCGCAGCCGCTCGCCGAGGCCGCCCGCGCGGGGCTCGAGCACGTGCACAGCCAGACAGTGCGCACGGCGCGCCTCGCAAACCAGCTGCTCGCGCTCGCGCGCGCCGAGCCCGGCGGGCGGGTCGAGCCGCACGAGCGGGTGGAGCTGCGCGCGCTCGTGGAGCAGGTGGCGAACGAATGGGTCCACCGTGCGCTGCAGCGCGAGCTCGACCTGGGCTTCGAGCTCGAGGCGGTCGAGGTCGACGGCGACGCCTTCCTGCTGCGCGAGGCGATCGGCAACCTTCTCCACAACGCGCTCGAGTACGTGCCGCGCGGCGGCCATATCACCGTGCGCACCGGCGGGGAACGCGTCGCGTTCCTCGAGGTCGAAGACGACGGGCCCGGCATCCCGGAATCGGAACGCGCACGGGTAATCGAGCGGTTCTATCGCGTGCCCGGCACGACCGGGACGGGAAGCGGGTTAGGGCTCGCGATCGTGCACGAGATCGCTTCCGCGCACGGGGCGAGCCTCTGCATCGATGCGGGCGCCGCAGGAAAAGGATGCAGGGTTAGAATCGAGTTTCCCTATGGACAGCGTTGACATCGAAGTCCTGCGCACGGCGCAGAAATGGCGCGGCGAAGGCCATCGCGCCGCCCTCGGCACGATCGTCAAGACCTGGGGCTCCGCGCCCCGGCCCGTCGGCGCGATGGTCGCGGTGCGGAACGACGGGCAGATCGTCGGCTCCGTGTCCGGAGGCTGCGTCGAGGACGACCTGATCGAGAAGGTGCGCGAGCGCATCTTTGCCGCCGGGCGACCGCAGCTCATCACGTACGGCGTGACGAACGAGGAGGCCACGCGGTGGGGCCTTCCGTGCGGCGGCACGCTGCAGCTCGTCATCGAGCCGCTCGCCGAGCACAGCGGCATCGCGGAGCTGTTGAAGAAGATCGAGGCGCGCGAGCTGGTGCGCCGCAGGCTCGACATGGAAAGCGGCCGGGCCGCGCTGGAGTCCGGGCGCTGGCAGGACGCGCTCGAGTTCGACGGCCGCACCCTCACGAGCGTCCACGGCCCGCGCTGGCGCCTGGTGCTGATCGGCGCCGGGCAGCTCACGCGCTACCTCGCGGAGATGGCGCACATGCTCGACTACCACGTGACGGTGGTCGATCCGCGCGAGGAGTACGCGGCGGGCTGGGACCTCGCGTCGGTGCCGCTCGACCGCGGCATGCCCGACGACGTGGTGCGCGAGATGAACCTCGACGGCCACAGCGCCGTGGTTGCGCTCACGCACGATCCGAAGCTCGACGACCTCGCCCTCATGGAAGCGCTGAAGTCCGCCGCCTTCTACGTCGGCGCGATCGGCTCGAAGAAGAACAACGACGCGCGGCGCGAGCGCCTGAAGGAGTTCGACGTCTCGTCGGAGGAGATCGCGCGGCTGCGCGGGCCGGTCGGCCTCTACATCGGCTCGAAGACGCCGCCGGAAATCGCGGTGGCGATCCTCGCCGAGATGACGGCGGTGCGCCACGGCGTGAGCGAGCCTTCCTGGGCGGCGAAGCCGGCACAGCGCTTCGACCCTTCCGCGTGTGAAGTGCCGGTAACCAAGGCCACTTGAGCGAGATCGTCGGGCTGCTGCTCGCCGCCGGCAGCGCGACGCGGTTCGGCTCCGACAAGCTCCGTCACGCGCTTCCGCACGGTGTGTCGATCGCGGTGCAGGCGGCGCGGCACCTGCGTTCCGAAGTGCCCGCCGTGTACGCAGTCGTCCGTCCCGGGCAGGACGGGCTCGCGGATCAGCTCAAGGCGGAGAAGTGCGAAGTCGTGGTGTGCGAGAACGCCGCCGAGGGCATGGGCGCAAGCCTCGCGTGCGCGGCGCACGCCGCCGGCGAGCGCGCCGGCTACCTCGTCGCGCTCGGCGACATGCCATTCATCCGCCGTTCCAGCATCGCGGCCGTGCGCGAAGCGCTCGCCGCAGGGGCACCGCTCGCGGCGCCTTATTTCCGGGCGCGCCGCGGCCACCCCGTGGGAATCAGTTCCCGGTTCTTCGCGGATCTCGTCGTGCTGAAGGGAGACGAGGGCGCAAAAAGCCTTCTCAAGAGCCAGGAACCGCTGCTCGTGAAGGTGCCGGTTGGCGACCCGGGCGTCCTGCGCGACATCGACCGCCCGGAAGACCTCGCCCCGCCGCTCGCCGTCTAGGGCACCAGCAATGCCTGGAGGAGCGGGCCGACCTGCTCCACGATTTGCTTGCGCTGCAGCGCGACGACGGCAGGCAGCCTGAGCACGTAGCGCGTCAGCGCAAGCCCCAGAACCTGGCTGGAAATGAGGCCGGCGCGCGCGCGGGCGTTGGCGGATGTGCCCAGCACCGGGGCGAGTGCCGGTGCAACCTGCGAGGCGAAGATCGCACGCATGCGCTCCCCCGCCGGCTCGTTCGTCGCTGCAGCGCGCAGGAGGGCCATGAAGGTGTCGTCTTCTTCCCAGCGCTCGAGGAAATGCGTGACAAGCGCGACGCCGAGCCGCTGCCGGGGCACCGCGGCGAGGTTCGGCATGCGCAGGTCGAATTGCGCCGCGGCTGCGAAGAGTCCCTCCTTGCTTCCGAAGTAACGCATCACCATAGCCGGGTCGATGCGGGCCTGCGCCGCGATCGCCCGGATGGTCGCCCGCTCGTAGCCGTCGGCGGCGAAGCGCTCGCGCGCCGCGGCGACGATCGCGGCTTTCGTGGCGTCCGAGCGCCGATGCCTTTCCTGGGTTCGCTTCTGCATGTCAGAGATCATATGCCAACATGTGTTGACACGGCAAGGTCGTGGGCGCTAGGATGCCAACATCTGTTGACATTCGGAGCTTCCGTGAAACCTCTTAACACTGACGTTCTCATCGTCGGCGCCGGCCCCGCGGGGCTCGCCCTTGCCAACACGCTCGCCCGGGCCGGCGTCCGCTTCCTCGTGCTCGATCGCCTGGCGCAGGGACAGAACACCTCGCGAGCTGCGGTTCTCCATGCGCATACCCTGGAAATGCTGGAGCCGCTCGGCGTGTGCGTGCGCCTCGAGGCGGCCGGGTTGAAGCTTGCGAAGTTCAGCATCCGCGACCGTGCCCGGGCGCTGGTCAGCCTGTGCTTCGACGCGCTGCCCTCCCGGTACGCCGGGATCCTGATGGTTCCGCAAAACGTGACCGAGGAGATCCTCGCCGATGCGCTCGTCGCGGCGGGCGGGAAGGTTGGGCGCGGCTGGATGGTGGAGTCCGTCATCGACCTCGGCGATCGGGTGCGTGCCATCGCCGCGCGAGGAGCCGAACGGCGCGCGATCGACGCCCGTTACGTCGTAGGTGCCGACGGCATGCACAGCGTAGTGCGCCATACCGCGGGCATCGGGTTCTCCGGCCACCGCTACGACGAGTCTTTCGTGCTCGCCGATGTCGAAATGCAATGGAGCCACGGGCGTGACGAGGTGAAGCTCTACTTCTCTCCTGCAGGGCTGGTCGTGGTCGCGCCGCTGCCGGCCGGCACTTTCCGCATCGTCGCAACGCTCGCCGACGCACCCGAGTTCCCGGGCGAGCAGGTCGTCCAGGCGATCCTCGACGCGCGAGGTCCGCAACATGGCAGTGCCAAGGTTTCGAAGGTCGTATGGAGTTCGCGGTTCCGCATCCACCACCGCGTCGCCGACCGCTATCGCAGCGGCCGGTTCCTGCTTGTTGGAGACGCGGCGCATGTCCATAGCCCCGCAGGGGGCCAAGGCATGAATACCGGCCTCGTGGACGCGGTTGTCCTCGGCCGCATGCTCGGCGACGTGCTCGCCGGGCGTCGCGACGACGCCTTCCTCGATGCCTACGAGGATCTGCGGCGTCCTGCCGCAGTCCAGGTGCTTGGTCTAGCCGGACGGTTGACGCGTCTCGCGACAATGAAGCGCCCGGAGGAGCGACTGGTGCGCAACGTGGTCCTTTCGCTTGTGAATCGGCTGCCGTTCGCGCGACGCCGCCTCGAGATGGCCCTCTCTGGATTAAGCCGCCGGGATGCCGCACTGGTGCCGGGGCACCCGCCGCAGCGTGACCTCGGTCCCCGCGCGCTTATCGCGTAGCTATAGGGTCCCGCAGGGCGTTAGAGGCTATATATAGGGCCGCTGGTAGAATCCCGCCCCATGCTCGCGCCCGACCTCCTTGCCCAATCGGACCCCGAAGTCTGGGAAGCCATCCGCCTCGAGAACCAGCGCCAGGAAGACCACGTGGAGCTGATCGCCTCGGAGAACTACGTGAGCCGCGCGGTGCTGATGGCGCAGGGCAGCCAGCTCACCAACAAGTACGCCGAGGGGTATCCGGGCAAGCGCTACTACGGCGGCTGCGAGTACGTGGACATCGCCGAATCGCTCGCCATCGAACGCGCGAAGAAGCTCTTCGGCGCGCCGTGGGCGAACGTGCAGCCCCACTCCGGCTCGCAGGCGAACCAGGCGGTCTACACCGCGGTGCTGCAGCCGGGCGACACGATCCTCGGCATGTCGCTCGCGATGGGCGGCCACCTCACGCACGGCTCGCCGGTCAACCTCTCCGGGAAGCTGTACAGGGTGGTGTCCTATTCGTTGAATCAAAAAGAAGAGATTGACTACGACGCGGCCGAAAAGCTCGCGATGGCGGAGAAGCCGAAGCTGATCGTCACCGGCGCGTCCGCCTATTCGCGCGTCATCGACTGGAAGCGCTTCCGCGCGATCGCGGACAAGTGCGGCGCGCTGCTGATGGCCGACATCGCGCACTACGCAGGGCTCATCGCCGCGGGGCTCTATCCGTCGCCGGTCGG
>DASPMF010000132.1:0-3260 GCA_035627155.1 Burkholderiales bacterium
TGCTGATCGGGCGCGGCAGCCGCGTCTTCGGCGACTACCAGATCCCGCGCATGCTGCTGCGCCTGAAACAGATGATGGGAAGGCTGATCCGCACGCCCACCGACCGCGGCATCATCGTCATCGTCGAGCCGCGCTGCGACAAGCCCTACTTCCGGCGCATCGTCGAAGCGCTGCCGCTCGGCGCGCGCTATCGGCTGGTGCGGCTGGAAGATCTTGAAACGGTCGTGGACGAATTCGTCGCGCGCTGCCGCCGCTACTGACGGCGCGACTCCAGCTCCTTCCAGACCCTGCCCGAGACGGTGGCGATGATCCGGCCGAGCTCGTCCCAGCTCTTTCCCTTCGTCATGACGCAGAGAAGGTAGGGGTTGCCGGGGAAGTAGACGATCCCGCAATCGTGCAGGTGAGCCGTCCCGTCGGGAAGCTCCCGCTCGCCGTACTTGTTCGCGACCACGGTCCCGGACGGGAGGCCGGCAATCAGGCCCTTGCCGAAGCGCGCCTCGACCAGCCAGCCGAGCAGGCGCTCGGACGATTCGGCGTTGAGGTACGACACGTTGTAGAGCAGCCGGAAGAGCGCCGCGTAGATCCGCGCCGTCACGGTTTCCTCGCGGATGCTGCGAGGATCGATGACACCCAGCTCCTGGAACGTTCGCGTGACGAACGCCGTTCCATCGGGCACGTCCACGTTGATGTAGTCGACGAGCAGATAGTAGGCGACGTTGTCCGAATAGATGATCGCCCGCCGGGCGAGCTCCTCGAGCTTGTAACGCTGACCTGCCTGCAACTCGCTGGCGGCGCGCTCGCTCTGCTGGAGCTTGTCATAGCGAGCGAGCCTGGCCGCGTCGAAGACCATCTCGCGCTCCATCAGCCCCGGGGTCGACTCGGCGAGCGAGAGGTACGCCATGACCAGAGGAAGCTTGAGCAGGCTTGCGGGCGCGAAGTTGATGCTCTCGCTGATGCCCCACACCGGACCGCCGCGCAGATCGCGAAAATGGATGCCGGCGACCTGCAGCGCGCCGGACGCCCGCTCCGCCGCCAGCATTTCTTCGAGCTGCGAGACGAAAGCCGAATACGACGTCTTGCGAACGGTGGAGCGCTTGCCACAGGCGTAGTCGGGATTGATGTAGCGGTACTGGCGGCAGTCTTCGAGACCGCCGGTGCTGGTGAGCCGTTGCGCCTCGCCGCCCGAAACGTCTGCCGTCATCACGCCGCCGAAAAGCATGCCCACGGCGAAAGCCGCCCCGATCATCATCATGAGAGACGACCGCGCCGGCACGTCAGCCCTGATGCGCGGGGGCCAGCAGATCGTTGATGGTCTTTACTGGATGGAACGTCTGCGCCGGCACCGCGACGAACACCGTGTTCCATCCGGCCATTGCGCCGTTCCACAGGCCCGGGCGCTCGAGCGACCGCAGCGGCCGGCCTTCCTGCGATTTCTCCGCGATGAAGACGGCATCGCGATCGACGAAGCGATGCAGGTCCAGACGCTCTCCCTTCCAGTTGCGCGTGGCGCAGACCACGTCGACCGGGTTGAAGTATTGCGAGCCTTCGAGCAGCGCGCGCTGCGCGGGGTCGTTGCGATCGACCTGCGAGACCTCGACGATCTGCGCGCTCAGACCGCCGGCGCCGTCGCGGACCCAGAACGGTCCGCCGCCGGGGTTGGTATCGGACTGCAGCATGCCGGCCACGCGCAGCGGACGGCTGAGACGCTCCATGGCCAGCTCGCGCCGGTGCTGCGGCAACAGGCCCTGCGGCACCTCGGTGCCGAATTCGCGCGCGAGCATGGAAAGCGCCGCATCGACGGCGCCCTCGCCTCCGCCTTCGACGGCACGCGCGTGCTCGGCGATGCGACCGCGCAGCTCGAGCAGCACACCCGCGATCACGCGCTTCCACAGGCTGGTCAGATCCTTGAGGCGATCGATCGTGACGTTGTCGATGTTCTTGATGAACAGCAGGTCGGCGTCCACGTCGCCTAGATTGCCGATGAGCGCGCCATGTCCAGCGGGACGGAACAGCAGGCGGCCGCTGCGATCGCGAAACGGCGCACCCGACGGATCGACCGCGATCGTGTCGGTGGAGGGCTGCTGGTGCGAGAAGCCGACTTCGTAGCGGACGCCGAAGCGCTGCTCGTAGGCGTCGCGCACGCGCGCGAGCAGGTCGTGGAAACGCTGCTCGTGTTCCGGGGAGACGGTGAAGTGCAGCCGGCAGATGCCGCCGCGGCCACGTGCGTACATCGCGGCCTCGACCAGATGTTCCTCGAATGCCGTACGACGCTGGTCGCCGGCGCGGTGGAAGACCAGAAGTCCTTTGGGGAGGGCCGCGTAGCCGAGGCCGCTATCGTCCAGGAGCGCCGACAGGAGCGCCGGCACGTCGGTGCGCGCCAGATCCTCGGGCGTCGTCGAGCGGCCGGCCAGAAGCGCGCGCAGGTCGTCATAGAAAGCGAAGCGCTGCAGGTTGTCGATCACTTCCAGCGTGGCGCGCGCGTCCCCGCTACCGGCGCCGGCGCGATCTCGAAGGTCGTCGATCGTCTTGATGTCGGCAGACGCGCCGGTGGCCAGCAGCGCGCGGAACATTCGGCTGGCTGCGCCCGAGGCCGGCACGAACTTGGCCACCGACAGGTCGGGCGCGGCGCGATCGTACGAATGAGCATAGGCGCGAGCGGCATCGTCATCGAGGCAGCGGATTCCGTCGCCCGCCGTGCACATGCGCGCCAAGCGCGCGGGCGCAGGCGGCGTCTCATAGAGGCGGAGCTGGTCGAGCGCCGCTTCCAGCGCGATCCCGCGCGCGGCGAGGTCGGCCAGGTCGTGCTCGGTGAAAGGGTGAGCGCTCAAGAGGAGGTTGCGCGAGCGAGGCTGCGTCAGGCCGGAACGCCGCCGTGAACCAGCTTCTCGAGCTCCCCGCTCTCGTATAGCGACATGACGATGTCGCAGCCGCCCACGAACTCGCCGTCGACGTAGAGCTGGGGAATGGTCGGCCAGTTGGAGAATTGCTTGATGCCTTCGCGCAGCATCGGGTCGGACAGGACGTCGTAGCTGGCGAACTCGGCGCCGACGGCGCGCAGCGCCATCGCGGTTCGCTGCGAGAAGCCGCACTGAGGCATGTTGGGCGTGCCCTTCATGTAGAGAACGACCCGATCCTTCTCCACCTGCGTCTGAATCTTCTGGAAAATGTCTTCGGCCATGGCTGGGTCACCTCGCCTTGCGGCTCAATCTTCGGTCCCGATGTCGGATACCAACTCTTCGCGGTACTGCTCGGGAGTCATC
>DASPMF010000133.1:0-3250 GCA_035627155.1 Burkholderiales bacterium
CCGAAGAAGCGCAAGGGCCGCCACGCCGCGAAGGCCGTCGACGGCGCCCTGCAGCGGCTGCGCGAGTGCGCCGAGGACTGCGAGGCGCTGGAGATCGCCGCGCGGCTCGACGGCAAGGACATCTCGGGTCGCTACCTGCTGCTCGAGGCGGTGAACCTGCGCTACGTCGGGCCGAGCCTTTTCCTCTGCCCCGACGCCGAGCCCGGCGACGGGCTCCTCGACGTGGTGCTCGCCACCGATGAGGAACGCCCGCGCCTCATCCAGTACCTGGAGAGCTGGCAGGAGAACCGCGAGCGCCTCGCGCTGCTGCCGACGCTGCGCGGCAGGAAGCTCGAGATCGAGTGGACCGGCGTGCCGCTGCACATCGACGACAAGCTGCGCCCGAAGAAGAGCGCGCAGCCGGGGGAAGTGGCCGGGCGGGTCGAGGTGCGCGCCGGCGATGCGGCGGTCGAGTTCCTGGTTCCCGCGGCGAAGAGTCCCGCCTAGCGGCGGCGGCGAAGAGCCGCCCCTAGACGATGTCCAGGTGCTCGATGCCCTTGTTGAGGTCCTTGTCCTTCGACTCCTTGCCGTGCAGCTTGATGTTGAGGCGCACCTCGTTGGTGGAGTCGGCGAAGCGCAGCGCGTCCTCGTAGCTGATGCGCCCGGCCTCGTAGAGGTCGAACAGCGCCTGGTCGAAGGTCTGCATGCCGAGCTCGCGCGACTTCTTCATGATCTCCTTGATGCCGTGGATCTCGCCCTTGAAGATGAGATCGGAGATGAGCGGCGAGTTGAGCAGCACCTCGACCGCGGCGGCGCGCCCCTTGCCCTCCTTCAGCGGGATCAGGCGCTGCGAGATCACGCCCTTCAGGTTGAGCGACAGGTCCATCAGCAGCTGGTGGCGGCGCGCCTCGGGGAAGAAGTTGATGATGCGGTCCATCGCCTGGTTGGAGTTGTTGGCGTGCAGCGTGCCGAGGGCCAGGTGGCCGGTCTCGGCGAAGGCGATCGCGTGCTCCATCACCTCCATGTCGCGGATCTCGCCGATCAGGATCACGTCGGGGGCCTGGCGCAGGGTGTTCTTCAGCGCCGCGTGCCAGGAGTCGGTGTCGACGCCGACCTCGCGCTGCGTGATCATGCAGTTCTTGTGCGGGTGGACGTACTCGACCGGGTCCTCGATGGTGATGATGTGGCCATGGGAGTTCTCGTTGCGGTAGCCGATCATCGCGGCGAGGGTGGTCGACTTGCCCGAGCCGGTGCCGCCCACGACCAGCACCAGGCCGCGCTTGCTCATGATCACGTCCTTCAGCACCGCCGGGACCTTGAGGTCGTCGAAGCTCGGGATCGTGGTGGTGATGACCCGCATCACCATGGCGACCTTGCCCATCTGCACCATGCAGTTGACGCGGAAGCGGCCGATGCCGGCCGGGTTGATGGCGAAGTTGCACTCCTTCGTCGACTCGAACTCGGCCGCCTGCTTGTCGTTCATGACCGCGCGGGCGAGCATGGCGGTGTGCTGGGCGCTGAGCGCCTGCTGCGAGACCGGGGTCATCTTGCTGTCGATCTTCATCGCCGGCGGAAAGTCGGCGGTGATGAAGAGGTCCGAGCCCTTCTTGGCGACGAGGGCGCGCAGCAGGTCGTAGATGAACTTGGTGGCTTGTTCGCGTTCCATGGCGGGCTCCTAGCCTGCGAAGTTGTCTTTGTTCATGGCCTTGCCGCGCGCCTCGGCGGAGGAGACGATGTTCCTCTGCACCAGCTCCTGGAGGTTCTGGTCGAGCGTCTGCATGCCGATGTTGCGCCCGGTCTGGATCGCCGAGTACATCTGCGCGATCTTGTTCTCGCGGATCAGGTTGCGGATCGCGGGCGTGCCGATCATGATTTCGTGCGCCGCGACGCGGCCGGCGCCGTCCTTGGTCTTGAGCAGGGTCTGCGAGATGACGGCGCGGATCGACTCGGAGAGCATCGCGCGCACCATCTCCTTCTCCGCGGCCGGGAAGACGTCGACGATCCGGTCGATCGTCTTGGCGGCCGAAGAGGTGTGCAGCGTGCCGAACACCAGGTGGCCGGTCTCGGCGCCCGAGAGGGCGAGGCGGATCGTTTCGAGGTCGCGCATCTCGCCGACCAGGATCACGTCCGGATCCTCGCGCAGCGCGCTGCGCAGCGCGTTGGAGAACGATAGCGTGTGCGGCCCGACCTCGCGCTGGTTGATCAGGCATTTCTTCGACTCGTGCACGAACTCGATCGGGTCCTCGATGGTGAGGATGTGGCCGTGCTCGGTCTCGTTCTTGTGGTTGACCATGCCGGCGAGCGTCGTCGACTTGCCCGAGCCGGTCGGCCCGGTGACGAGCACGATGCCGCGCGGCTGGTCGGCGATCTCGGCGAAGATCTTGGGCGCCTTCAGGTCCTCGAGCGAGAGGATCTTGGACGGGATGGTCCGCATCACCGCGGCCGCGCCGCGCTGCTGCACGAACGCGTTCACGCGAAAGCGCGCGAGGTTGGGCACCGAGAAGGAGAAGTCGCATTCGAGGTTCTCCTCGTAGAACTTCCTCTGCCCGTCGTTCATGATGTCGTAGATCATGCCGTGCACGTCCTTGTGCTCCATGGCCGGCACGTTGATGCGCCGCACGTCGCCGTGCACGCGGATCATCGGCGGCAGGCCGGAGGACAAATGCAGGTCGGACGCCTTGTTCTTGACGACGAAGGCGAGCAGTTCAGTCAGATCCATTACAATCCTCCCGGATGGGGCGCGCGA
The DNA here is from genome assembly GCA_035627155.1 of Burkholderiales bacterium. Lineage (GTDB taxonomy): Bacteria > Pseudomonadota > Gammaproteobacteria > Burkholderiales > SG8-39 > SCGC-AG-212-J23. The sequence goes on from DASPMF010000133.1 coordinate 2,726, forward strand.
AGCGTTTTTCTTCGCTTGTTCAAGCCATTATGGCAACAATCGCGGACAACCTGCAAGCTGTAAAGCAGCGCATCGCGCGCGCCGCGGGCGCGGCCGGGCGCGATCCGGCGCAGGTCGCTTTGCTCGCGGTTTCCAAGACGCACGCGGCGGGCCGCATCGCCGAGGCGCACGCCGCGGGCCAGCGCGCGTTCGGCGAGAACTACGTGCAGGAAGCGCTGGAGAAAATGCAACTTTTACCGGATCTCGAATGGCACCTGGTCGGCCCGCTCCAGAGCAACAAGACGCGCCCCGCGGCCGAGCGCTTCGACTGGGTGCATACCGTGACGAGTGAAAAAATTGCACGCCGCCTGTCGGAGCAGCGCCCGCAGGCGCGCGCGCCGCTGAACGTCCTCATCCAGGTGAACGTGTCGGGCGAGGCGAGCAAGGCCGGCGTCGACCCGCAGGCGCTCCTCGCCCTCGCGGACAGCGTGGCGCGGCTGAAGAACCTGCGCCTGCGCGGTCTGATGGCGATCCCGGAGCCGGGCG
>DASPMF010000134.1:0-2065 GCA_035627155.1 Burkholderiales bacterium
CGTGACCGAGTGCGTCGCGCGCGGCTCTTTACCGCTGCTTTCGTAGACCCGCACCTGCACGCTCTCCACCTTCGCCCGGGGACTCACCCGGAAGGTCCCTTCGACCCTCTGAAAGTACTTGAATCCAAGCTTGAAAGCGGCGGCGCCGGCATCGGCCGGCTCCGGAAAGCTCATGATAGCACTGCGCCCTCCCTCCGTCAGGTTGACGACCAGCTCCAGGCGCCCGTGGAATTCGCGCTGCTGGCGGGAAGTCGGCGTGAGGAGAAGGAGGCGGTAGCGGTATTCGCCCGGAAGGACATCGGCCTCGACCTTGAAGCGGTATACGGAAACCGTGCTGCCGGTACGGCCTTCCGACTGCAGCATGCTTTCGAAGGTCGCGAGCTCTTCCTTGAGCCGCGCATTGTCCTTCTCGAGCGTGCGGATTTGCTGGGCGAGGTTCTGCTGCGCGGTGCGCTCGATGGAGAGCCGGCTGTCCGCGGCATTCGCGACGGCGCGCAGCCGGTCGAGCTCCGCGCGGGCCTCCTCCAGCTGGCCGCGCACGCCGCGCAGCTCGTCGGTCACTTCGCTGCGGTCGAAGCCGGCGAACTGGCGCCCGGCGTCGTAGATCCATGCCGCGGACGCGGCCGAGATGCCGAGCAGCACCGCGACGCCGACCCAGCGCCAGTACCACGGAATGTGCGAGTGGATCGCGACGCGCGGCGCGGCGATGCCGAAACGTTGGCGCAGCTTCCAGAGCCGGCCGGCCATCGCCGCTCAGGGCACCACGGGCACGTGATCGAGGCCCATGGTCTCCGGAAGCCCGAACATGAGGTTCATGTTCTGAACGGCCTGTCCCGAGGCGCCCTTGGTGAGGTTGTCGATCACCGATAGCACGACGAGGGTGTCGGACCGGCGCCCTTCGGGTGGCCGGTGCACGGCGATGCGGCAGACGTTCGCCGCCCGCACCGAGCGCGTGTCCGGATGGCTCCCGGGCGGCAGGACGTCCACGAACGGCTCGTTCGCGTAGCGCTTTTCGAACAGCGCCTGGAAATCGACTTCCTTCGTGATGCGCGCGTAGAGCGTCGCCTCGATGCCGCGAATGATCGGCAGGAGATGCGGCGTGAACACCAGGCCGACGTCGCGCTTCGCCGCAAGCGACAGCTGCGCGCGCGTCTCCGGCCAGTGGCGGTGGCCGTCCACCTTGTACGCGGCGAAGTTGTCCGACGCCTCGGCGAAGGCGAGGCCGAGCTCCGCCTTGCGCCCGGCGCCGCTCACGCCCGACTTCGCATCGGCGATCAGGTGCTCGACGTCCACGCACCCGGCCTCCAGCAGGGGCAGGAAGCCGAGCTGCATCGCGGTGGGATAGCAGCCGGGGTTGGCGACCAGCCGGGCGCCGCGGATGCGCTCGCGGTTGACCTCGCACAGGCCGTACACCGCCTCGCGCACCAGATCGGGCGCGGTGTGCTTCATCTTGTACCAGTGCTCCCACGCCTCGAGGTCCTGGAGGCGGAAATCGGCCGACAGGTCGATCACCTTCGCGCCGGCGTCGAGCAGCGCGCGCGACTCCGCCATCGCGACGCCGTGCGGCGTGGCGAAGAACACCGCGTCGCATCCGGCGAGCGCCTTGGCGTTCGGTTCGCTGAACGCGATCTCGACCTTGCCGCGCAGGCTCGGGAACATCCGCGACACCGGCGTGCCGGCCTCCTTGCGCGAAGTGATCGCCCGCAGCTCCGCCTGCGGATGACGCGCGAGCAGCCGCAGCAGCTCCACGCCCGTGTATCCCGTACCGCCGACGATGCCGACCTTGATCATGTCGCCCCTGAAAAGCAAAAGCCGCCTTGCGGCGGCCTTTGCTGATGGATCTCTAGAAGCGTGAAACCTGCTTCAACGTTTCGAGAACTGCTTGCGCCGCCTCGCCTTGTGCAGTCCGACCTTCTTTCGCTCCACCTCTCGCGCGTCGCGCGTGACGAGCCCCGCTTTGCTGAGCGACGGCTTCAGTCCCGCATCATACTCGATGAGGGCGCGCGAGATGCCGTGGCGCACCGCGCCCGCCTGGCCGCTCTCGCCGCCGCCGTATACGTTGACG
>DASPMF010000135.1:0-17539 GCA_035627155.1 Burkholderiales bacterium
TCGCCATGGGTGGGCACCTGACGCACGGCTCGCCGGTCAACCTCACCGGCAAGCTCTATCGCGTGGTGTCCTACGGCCTCGACGCGAACGAGCACATCGACTACGAGGCCGCCGAGAGGATCGCGCTGGCCGAGAAGCCGAAGCTGATCATCACCGGCGCTTCGGCCTACTCGCGCGCCATCGACTGGAAGCGCTTCCGCGCCATCGCGGACAGGTGCGGCGCGATGCTGATGGCCGACATCGCGCACTACGCAGGGCTCATCGCCGCGGGGCTCTATCCGTCGCCGGTCGGCATCGCTCACTTCGTCACGACCACCAACCACAAGACGCTGCGCGGCCCGCGCGGCGGCATGATTTTCGGCCTGGCGGATTTCGAGAAACAGATCAACAGCGCGATCTTCCCGGGCCTGCAGGGCGGGCCGCTGATGCACGTCATCGCGGCGAAGGCGGTGGCGCTCGGCGAGGCGCTCAAGCCGGAGTTCAAGGCCTACCAGAAGCAGGTGCTGGAGAACGCGAGGACCCTCGCCACGGTGCTGCAGCGTCGCGGCGTGCGCATCGTCTCCGGCGGGACCGACTCGCACATGTTCCTCGTCGACCTCACCTCCAAGAACCTCACCGGCAAGGATGCGGAAGCCGCGCTCGGCCGGGCGCACATCACGGTGAACAAGAACGCGATCCCGAACGACCCGCAGAAGCCGATGGTGACGAGCGGCGTGCGCATCGGCTCGCCGGCGATGACGACGCGCGGGTTCAGGAAGCCCGAGGCCGAGCAGCTCGCGGGCCTCATCGCCGACGTGCTCGACAAGCCGGCCGACGAAGCGCATCTCGCGCGCGTCGCGGCGGACGTCAAGGCGCTCTGCTCCCGGTTCCCGGTCTACACATGAAGTGTCCTTTCTGCGGTTCCGAGGACACCCAGGTCGTGGACACCCGGGCGAACCTCGAGGCGAACACCATCCGCCGCCGCAGGAAGTGCATCGGCTGCGAGAAGCGCTTCACCACCTACGAGCGCGTCGACCTGAAGATGCCGCGCCTGGTGAAGAAGGACGGCAGCCGCAGCGACTTCGACCGGGACAAGCTGATGGGCAGCATGACGCTCGCCCTGAGGAAGCGGCCGGTCCACACCGAGGAAATCGAGGGCGCGGTGGACCGCGTCATCGAGCGCCTGCGCTCGCTGGGCGAGCGCGAGGTGCCGACGAGCCGGGTGGGCGACTTCGTCATGAAGGAGCTGGCGAAGCTCGACAAGATCGCCTACATCCGCTTCGCGTCCGTGTACCGCAGCTTCGAGACGCCGGACGACTTCCGCGAGGCCGTGCAGGAAGTGAAGGCGGCGAAGAAGCGAAGAAAATGACGCGCGGGCAGTAATGTCCTCCGCCCTCGACCGCGCCATGATGGCGCGCGCGCTGGCGCTCGCAGAGAAAGGCCTCTACACCACCACGCCGAACCCGCGGGTGGGCTGCGTCATCGTCAAGGACGGATGCGTGGTGGGCGAGGGCTGGCACGAGAAGGCCGGCGCGCCGCACGCCGAGATCCGCGCGCTAGAGCAGGCCGGCGCAGCGGCCGCCGGCGGCACCGCCTACGTAAGCCTCGAGCCCTGCAACCACTACGGCCGCACGCCGCCCTGCGCCGGGGCGCTCATCAACGCGAAGGTGGCGCGCGTCGTCGCGGCGATGCGCGATCCGAACCCGCACGCCGCGGGCGGCGGCGCGGCGCTCGAGGCGGCCGGCGTCCGCTTCGAGGCCGGGCTCATGGAGGACGAGGCGCGCGAGCTCAACATCGGCTTCGTCTCGCGCGTGGCGCGCGGGCGCCCGTGGGTGCGCCTGAAGGCCGCGGCGACGCTCGACGGACGCACCGCGCTCGCCGACGGACGCTCGCAGTGGATCACCGGCGAGGCGGCGCGCCGCGACGGCCATCGCTGGCGGGCCCGCGCCTGCGCCATCCTCACCGGCATCGGCACGGTGAAGGCCGACGACCCGCAGCTCACGGTCCGCGACGTGGCGACGCCGCGCCAGCCGCTGCGCGTGGTGGTCGACAGCCGGCTCGAGATCGCCGAAAGGGCGCGCATCCTGTCCACGGAAAGGATCCTCGTCTTTGCGGCGCGCCCGGGCAGCGTCCGGAACGCGGAAGTGGTGGCCGTGCAGAACCGGGACGGCAAGGTGGACCTGCCGAAGATGCTCGAGGAGCTCGCCCGGCGCGGCATCAACGAGCTCCACGTAGAAGCCGGATTCAAGCTGAACGGGTCGCTGCTGCGCGAGGGCTGCGTCGACGAGGTGCTGCTCTACCTCAACCCCAGCCTGCTCGGCGATTCCGCGCAGGGCATTGCCGACCTCGCGGCGCCGGGATCCCTCGGCGCGCGCACAAAGCTAAGGATCGTATCGCTGGACCGCCTGGGCGAGGACCTGCGAATCGTCGCCCGTCCTGCCGCATAGCGCCGCGGCAAGGAGCTCGACGGCGACCTGCGCCGTGCGCCGCGAAGCATCCCGGCGCGGCGAGTATTCGACGAGCTCGATTGCGGCAAGGTTCGGCGTCCGTGCGACGAGCGTGAGCGCGCCTGCGAGCTCCCGCGCGCCGGGCCCGCCTGCGACGGGCGTTCCGACGCCGGGCGCCTCGTCCGGCGTCACCACATCGAGGTCGATGCTGACCCCGTAGGCGCGCGTGCCGCCGGTTGCGATGGCGAGCCCTTCCTCGAGCGCCGCACCAAGGCCGCGGCGCGCAACTTCCTCCACAAGCATGACGCGGACGCCGAGCCGGCGCAGCCGCTCGTCCTCTTCCGGCTCGTAGCTGCGCACCCCGAGGAGGCAGACATGCCGGGGGTCGAGCACGCCGGTAGTGAGGCCGTAGAGCGGATCGTCGTCCTCGCCGAGCAGCCACGCGAGCGGCATCCCGTGCAGCCTCCCGGTGTGGCTGGTGCGCGGCGTGTGGCTGTCCATGTGGGCGTCGATCCAGAGCAGTCCCAGCGGACCGTGCAGCGCGCGCGCCGCGCCGCTCCACGTGCCGCCTGCGCAGCTATGGTCGCCGCCCAGCACGCAGGGCAGGCGACCGCGGCGCAGCGCATCGGCAACCGCGGCCGCGAGCGCGCCGCACAGCTTCGCGACTACCGCCGCCTTGCGCCGGTCGCTCGACTCGTGGCGCACGACCGGCCCGACGCTGACCTCGGCGCCGCAACGCGCCAGCTTCTCGACGACGAGGGGCGCCAGTACGTCCGCCGCCTCGGCGCAGCCGGGATCCGCGCCGCCCAGACCCCAGGCTGCGCCGATCACTTCAAGCTGTCGTAGCACGGCTACAGTCAGATCGTCTCCACGCGACTCCCCGGGCCAGAACGGACGCTGCATGCTTGATGTCGAATGAAACGCGTGAACGCAAGCACTGCAGCGGCGAGGTGGCAGGATTGGGCGAGCTTCGGGCTCGGCCTGTGGCTTGCCGTCTCTCCGTGGGCGCTCGGCTTTTCCCACGTCGATGCGGCGACCGCCAACGCCGCCTTCGCCGGCCTCGCGATCGCGCTCAGCTCGCACTACGAAGTCAGTTTCGACGAGCGCGCCGGCGAATGGTTCACCATGGCGGCCGGCCTCTGGCTGGTGCTCGCGCCCTTCATGCTCGGCTTCACGACCGAAGTGCTCGCCACCCTGAACACCGTCGCCGTCGGCACGCTGGTCGCGGCGTTCGCCACGTGGGTGCTCGCGCCGGAGAAGCAGCAGCTCGCGCGCTGGTGGAGCCGGCGCGAGCCCACCCACTGACCTCCGGCGCTTTCCTTTTGCGGTAACCTGCCGCCCGTGTTCACGGGCATCGTGCAGGCGGTCGGCGGCATCGTTCGCACCGATCCATTCGAAGTGGAAACGGGCGCGCTCGACCTGTCCGCAACGCGCGTCGGCGACTCGATCTGCGTGCAGGGCGCCTGCCTGACCGTCACGCGGCTTACCGGACGCGGTTTCCTCGCCGACGTGTCGGCGGAGACGCTGCGCGTCACCGCCGGCCTCGACGCGCCGGGGACGGTGAACCTCGAGCCGGCGCTGCGCGCGGGCGACGCCCTGGGCGGGCACCTCGTGACCGGCCATGTGGACGGCGTCGGCGAGCTCGTGCGCCGGGAAGGAAGCGTGTTCGTGTTTCGCGTGCCCGCGCAGCTCGCCCGCTACGTGGCGCGCAAGGGCTCCATTTGCGTGGACGGGGTGAGCCTGACGGTGAACCGCGTGCAGGGCGGCGAATTCGAGGTGAATCTCATCCCGCACACGCTGTCGGCGACGACGCTTGCGCGGCTGGAGCCTGGGACGCGGGTCAACCTGGAGGTGGACCTGGTGGCGCGCTACCTGGAGCGGCTGCTCGAGGCGCGTTAGCGCGCAGTGCTAGGGGCGCAGCAGCTCTTCTTCCGGCTCGTCCTCGTCCCGGTCGAGCGGCTTGTCGCGCGCTGCGAGGATCCCGAGGGCGCGCTGGCCGTCGGGACCGAGCTCGTTGAACGGCGTCAGCCAGCTGAGGTGGCGGGCGAGCACCGCGATGCGGGACTCCTGTCCGGCCGGATCGCGCGGCACCGGCATCGGCGAGCCGGTCGGCGTGCGGCGGATGCGTTCCGGAATGAGGGCAAGCAGGGCGGATACGCGCTTCATGGTGCGGGATTGTAAATGGAAAGAGGAAGGGAAACGTTGAGCGCGCAGGCGGAAATCCGCTTCGATGCTTCGCTGCCCATCAACCAGCGGAGAGAAGAAATTACCGCCGCGGTCGCGGCGCATCCGGTGGTCATCGTCTGCGGCGAGACCGGCTCCGGCAAGACGACGCAGCTGCCGAAGATGCTGCTCGCGATGGGACGCGGCGCCCGCGGGCGCATCGGCCATACGCAGCCCCGGCGCATCGCCGCGCGCGCCGTCGCCGCGCGCATCGCCGAGGAGCTCGGCACCGAGCTCGGCGGGCGCGTGGGCTTCAAGGTGCGTTTCCACGACAAGGTGGGCGAGCGCTCCGCGATCAAGCTCATGACCGACGGCATCCTCCTCGCCGAGACGCAGGGCGACCGGGACCTGCGCGAGTACGACAGCCTCATCATCGACGAGGCGCACGAGCGCAGCCTCAACATCGACTTCCTGCTGGGCTACCTCAAGCGGCTGCTGCCGAGGCGGCCGGACCTCAAGGTCCTCGTCACGTCGGCGACCATCGACGCGGAGCGCTTCTCGCGCCATTTCGACGGCGCGCCGGTCATCGAGGTTTCCGGCCGGCTGTATCCGGTCGAGGTTCGCTACCGCCCGGTGGCGGGGGACCAGGAAGACACCACCCGCCAGGAAGAAGAGCAAGCGCTCGCAGACGCGGTTGCGGAGCTCTGCGCGGAAGGCCAGGGCGACGTGCTGGTGTTCCTTCCCGGCGAGCGGGAAATCCGGGACGCGCTCGAGGTCCTGCGCAGGCGAAACCTCCGGGTCGAGCTCCTGCCGCTTTTCGGCCGGCTTTCCGCGGCCGAGCAGGACCGCGTGTTCAAGCCTGGGAAGCAGCGCCGGGTGGTGCTTGCCACCAACGTGGCCGAGACATCGCTCACGGTCCCCCGCATCCGCTACGTCGTGGACACCGGCGACGCGCGCGTGAAGCGCTACAGCTATCGCAACAAGGTGGAGATGCTGCGGGTCGAGGCCATCTCCCAGGCGGCGGCACGGCAGCGCGCCGGGCGCTGCGGCCGCGTGGCCAACGGCGTATGCGTGCGGCTGTACTCCGAGGAGGACTTCTCGAGGCGTCCGCCCTTCACCGATCCGGAGCTCCTGCGCTCCTCCCTGGCCTCGGTGATCCTGCGCGCGAAGAGCCTCGGCATCGGCGAGGTGGAGGATTTCCCGTTCCTCGACCCGCCGGCTCCGCGCGCCATCGCGGACGGGTATGCGCTGCTCGAGGAGCTCGGCGCCGTGGACGAGGCGAAGCGCCTGACGGGGGTCGGCCGCGAGCTGGCGCGCCTGCCGCTCGACCCCCGCGTCGGGCGCATGCTGATCGCCGCACGCGAGGAACGCTGCCTGCGGGAGGTGCGCGTCATCGCGGCGGCGCTCTCGGTCCAGGATCCGCGCGAGCGGCCGATGGAGAAGGCGGCCATGGCGGACGAGCGGCACGCGAAGTACGCGGACGAGCGCTCGGATTTCCTCGCCTTCCTCAAGCTCTGGAAGGTGTTCGACGGGCCGATGGAGAAGACCAGCCGGGAGAATTTCCTCTCCATCCCGCGGATGCGCGAATGGCGCGACATCCACGCGCAGCTCGGGCGCACGCTCGAGGAGCTCGAGTGGAAGGACTCGGGCGTCGATCCCTGGAAGGAGGGCGGCTATCGCGCCATCCACCGCGCCCTCCTGACCGGGCTGCTCGGCAACGTGGGGCTGAAGGAGGAGTCGGAGAGCAGCTACCTCGGCGCGCGCGGCATCAAGTTCTGGGTGCACCCGGGCTCGTGGACCAAGAAGCCCGGAAAGTGGATCGTCGCGGCGGAGCTCGTCGAGACCACCCGGCTCTACGCGCGCACGGTGGCGGGCATCGAGCCGAAGTGGCTCGAGGAGCTCGGCGCTCATCTCCTCAAGCGCAGCCAGGAGAACCCGCACTGGGAAAAGAGCCGCGGCGAGGTCGTCGCGCTGGAGCGCGCCGCGCTGTACGGCCTGCCGGTGTACCAGAACCGGCGAGTCCCGTTCGCGCCGATCGACGCGAAGCGCGCGCGCGAGATCTTCATCCGTTCGGCGCTCGTCGAAGGCGAGCTCGATACCCGGGCCCCGTTCTTCGCGCACAACCGGCGCCTCGTGTCGGACATCGAGCGCCTGGAGCACAAGTCGCGGCGGCCGGACATCCTGGTCGACGACGAGCTCATCCACGCCTTCTACGAGGCGCGGATCCCGGAGGACGTGCATGACGCGGCCGGGTTGGAGGCGTGGCGGCGCCGCGCGGAAGCGCCGAACCCGAAGCTGCTGTTCCTGTCGCGCGAGGACCTGATGCGCCACGAGGCGGCCGGGGTCACGACGGAAAACTTCCCGGCCTTCCTGCAACTCGGTCCGAACCGCTTCGTCCTGGAATACCACTTCGAGCCGGGCACCGCGCGCGACGGGGTGACGATGACAGTCCCGCTCGCTCTTCTCAACCAGGTGCCGCAGGGCCGGACCGAATGGCTGGTCCCGGGCCTGCTCAAGGAGAAGGTGCGCGCCTACTCAAAGTCCATGCCGCAGCGCCTGCGCCACAAGCTCGGCCCGCTGGACGACTTCGCCGCGGCGTTCTGCGACGAAGTGCCGCCCGCGGACACGCCGCTCGCTGCGGCGCTCTCGAGGTACATCCGGGACAACTTCAACCTGGAGGTTCCGCTCGACGCTTTCCGCCCCGATTCGGCGCCCCCGCATCTGCACATGAATTTCCGCGTCGTCGAGGAGGACGGGCGGCAGGTGGGCATGGGGCGAAACCTCGCCGAGCTGAAGGGCCGGCTGTCCGAGAAGACCGAGGCGATCCTGCAGAGCGAGGCGCCGGTGGACGAAGGCGAGCGCTACACCGGGTGGACGATGGGCGACCTGCCGGAGCTCCTCGAGCTCAAGCGCGGTGGCCAGACGCTGGTCGGCTATCCGGCGCTGGTGGACGCCGGCGACGCGGTCACCCTCCAGGTGTTCGACGCGCCGGAGAAGGCGCGGGAGCTGCACCGCGCAGGCGTGCGCCGCCTGCTCGCCATCGCGTTCCGCGACCGGATCCGCGACCTCGAGCGGGCGCTTTCGCGCGACGTGGCGCTCGGTCCCCTGAAGGAGGAGGTCGTCGCCGCGGCGCTCGAGCGCACGTTCCTTGCTGATTCGCTGCCCATGGAGGCCGCCGATTTCGCGCGCCGGGTCGAGGCGGGCCGCAGCCGGCTCAACCTCATTGCGCAGGAGATCGTGCGGACCGCAACGGGAATCCTCGGGGAGAACGCAGCGCTGCAGAAGAAGCTCGCCTCGATGTCCAGGGCGTTCCCGCAGCAGACCTCCGACATTGCCGCCTGGTCGAAGGAACTCCTTGCCCCGGGCTGGCTGGCGCGCACGCCCTGGGAGCGGTTGCAGCACCTTCCGCGCTACCTGAAGGCGGCGTCGGCGCGGCTCGAGAAGCTGCGGGCCGACCCCCAACGCGACGCGCGCCTCGCGCTGGAGCTCTCGACCCTGGAGCGGCCCTACCGGCAGGCGCTGAGCGCTCGCGCCCGGTTCGGACCCGCCGGACCCGAGCTCGAGCAGTTCGGCTGGCTCCTGCAGGAGCTGCGCGTGTCGCTTTTCGCGCAGGAGCTGCGCACCCCGGTGCCGGTGTCCGTGAAGCGTTTAACGAAGCTGTGGCAGAGTCTGCGCACATGACCGCGTTCGGCTCGCTCGCATACGGCATCGCCAACCTGTTCCACCCGACCATGCTCTGGCTGATGCTCTGGCCGATGCTCGTCTCGCTCGCCTTGTGGGGCGCCGTCGCGCTCGCCCTCTGGACGCGCACCGCGCTCTGGCTTGCGGACCTCATCACCCGCTATACCGCGAACGCGGCGGCCTACATCAACCTCGATGTCGGCAATCTCGCGCTCATCCTCGCCAACGTCCTACTCGTGATCCTGTTCATCCCGCTCGTGTACGTGACTGCGCTTTTCATCCTGGGCGTGTTCGGCATGAACAAGATGGTCGACTACGTCGCCGCCCGCAGCTATCCGCAGCTCGAGCGGCGCCGCGGCGGCGGCACGGTGGGCAGCGCGCTCAACGGCGTGGTCGCCTTCCTCGGCATGATCGGCCTTTTCGTCCTCAGCCTGCCGCTGTGGATCGTGCCGCCCCTCTGGCCCGTGATCCCGGTGCTGATCCTCGCCTGGGTCAACCAGCGCCTGCTGCGCTACGACTCGCTGGCGGAGCATGCCGACCGCGAGGAGATGCACGCGCTTTTTACGGAGCGGCGCGGCGCGCTCTACATTCTCGGCATCGTGATGGCGCTGGCCGCGTTCATCCCGCTGGCCGGGTTCCTCGCCCCGGTCGCCTTCGGGCTCGCCTACATCCACTACCTGCTCGGGGCGCTGGCGAATAGGCGCGCACTATCCGTGCCATCGGAACAAAAGATTGGCTAGCGGGAACGGGACTTCCTAGACTGCGGTCATCCACTATTTGGCGGAGGAAATTCCCGTGTTCCAGAATCGCGAAGGCCAGAAGGTTCCCCAGGCGACGTTCAAGACCCGCACTGCAAGCGGCGACTGGAAGAGCGTCACCAGCGACGAGGTGTTCAAGGGCAGGACGGTTGTCGTGTTCTCGCTCCCCGGTGCGTTCACGCCGACCTGCTCGTCCACGCATGTCCCGCGCTACAACGAGCTCGCCCCGGCGTTCCACGCCAACGGCGTCGACAAGATCGTATGCCTGTCGGTCAACGACGCGTTCGTCATGAACGAATGGGCCCGCTCGCAGGAGTGCGGCAACATCGAGCTGCTGCCGGACGGCAACGGCGAGTTCACCGAGAAGATGGGCCTGCTGGTGGACAAGTCGGAGCTCGGCTTCGGCAAGCGCTCCTGGCGCTACTCGATGCTCGTCAAGGACGGGGTGATCCAGAAGATGTTCATCGAGCCGGAGAAGCCGGGCGACCCGTTCGAGGTCTCCGACGCCGACACGATGCTGAACTTCATCAACCCCAAGGCGAAAAAGCCGGACCAGGTGGCCATCCTCACCCGCGAGGGTTGCGGCTACTGCGCCAAGGCCAAGAAGCTCCTGAAGGACCTGGGCTACGATTACGCCGAAGTGACGCTCGACCACAGCGACCGCTCGCGGATCGTAGGCGCCATCACCGGCAAGGGAACGGTGCCGCAGGTCTTCATCAACGGCCAGCTGATCGGCGGCCTAGAGGACCTCGAGCGCTGGTCCAAGAAAGCAGCCTGATCCTTGTTCGGCGCTCTCATCATCGGCGACGAGCTCCTCGTCGGAAAGCGCCAGGACAAGCACCTTCCCTTCCTCATCGAAGCCCTCGCCACGCGGGGGCTTCGTCTTTCATGGGCGCACTATCTGGGTGACGAGCCGGAGCGGATCACCGAGGCGCTCGCGCGCAGCTTCTCCTCGAGCGACGTCGTATTCAGCTTCGGCGGCATCGGCGCGACGCCCGACGACCATACGCGCCAGTGCGCCGCGGCTGCGCTCGGAGTCAAGCTGAGGCTGCACCCCGAGGCCGAGCGCGAGATCCGCGCCCGCTTCGGGGCCGAGGTCACGCCGCAGCGGCTGCAGATGGGCGAGTTCCCGGAAGGCGCCTCGATCATTCCGAACCCGTTCAACCGGATCCCGGGCTTCGCGTTCCGCGGCCACCACTTCGTCCCGGGCTTCCCGCAGATGGCATGGCCGATGGTGGAGTGGGTGCTCGACACGAAGTACCGGGCGCTGTTCGATCGGGACAAGTGGAGCGAGGCTTCCATCGTGGTCTTCGAGGCGGGCGAAAGCCAGCTCATCCCGGCGATGGAAGAGGTGGGCCGCGCCTACGCCGGGGTGAAGGTGTTCAGCCTGCCTTCGATGGGCGACGACGGAAGCCGGCGCCACGTCGAGCTCGGCGTGCGGGGCGACCCGGCGCAGGTCGGGCCGGCCATGGACCTGCTGCGCAGCCTGGTGAAGTTTCCCTACAAATGAGAAAGGCCCGCCGGAGCGGGCCTTTCTCTTTTTCTTTGCGGGAGCGGCCGGTGCTGCTTAGGCGGCTTTGCGCGGCTTCGCGAGGCCCTTGACGGTCTCGGTGGCTGCGGAGACGTTGGCTTCCGCGATCTCGGTCGCCTGCTTCGCGACCTTGTTGAAGTTGTCGTACGCGGAATTGGCGGCCGCTAGCATCGACTTCACCGCGGCGACCGCGACGTCGGAGCCGGCGGGCGCGTTCTTCGAAACCTTGTCGAGCAGCGAGACGAAGTTCTCGTTCCACTCGCTGACGCGGCGCTCGGCGACCTTGGTCAGCTCGGCATTCGTGGTCGTCGCGACTTCGTACACGCTGCGCGAGTAGGCGATGGCCTTCTCGACCGCCGGCTGGGCGAAGGCGTTCTGCAGGCTCACGAACTCCTGCACGTCCTTCGCGCCGAGCAGGGCGCGGGTGTTGGCGATGGAGTCCTCGAACGCGCCGCGGAACACCCCTGCGTTCAGGGTGGCGAGCTTCTCGAGCGCAGCGAACTGCGCGTTGGCGACGGCGAGGATCGCCTCTACATTGGCCTTGTTGGTGGCCTGGATCTGTTCGGGGGTGACGTACATGGGTTCGGCTCCTTGCTGGGTCGTCTTAGACGGGTTGTTCAATTAGGTTGGCGCATTTGTGCGCTGCACAAACAGGATTCTATGCTCAGTATGTAGGAAGTCAAGACTCTTGTGCGTAGCAGCAATTATGAACAATCCGTAGTGCAAACAACTACATAAGCCGCCCTTGCTCCCTGTCGCCGCCTTCCCGGCCGTCTTCGTGGTCCTGTGGAGTACAGGATTCGTCGGGGCGAAGTTAGGACTCCCTTACGCGGAGCCCGCCACGTTTCTAGTGTTGCGCTTCGGGCTTGTACTAGCCCTGCTACTGCCGATCTGCCTTGTGCTTCGGGCCCCGTGGCCGTCGCGCCAAGGCGTCTGGCACATGCTGGTGGCGGGGGTGCTCCTCCAGGCCGGCTACCTCGGCGGCGTGTTCGCCGCCATCCACCACGGGATGCCGGCGGGGATCTCGGCGCTTATTACCGGATTGCAGCCGCTGTCCACCGCCCTTCTGGGCGGCTGGCTCCTCAAGGAACAGGTCACCGCGCGCCAGTGGGGCGGGCTGGTGCTCGGCCTGATTGGCGTGCTGCTGGTCGTCGGCGAGCGCATGACCATGAGCAGCGGGATGGGCGGCCTCTCCATCGCGCTCGCCTGCATGGCCCTCCTGAGCATCACGCTCGGCACCATCTGGCAGAAGCGCCATGGCGCCGGCGTGGACCTGCGCACGGGGGCCGCGCTGCAGTACATGGCCGCGGCCGTCGTGCTCGCGCCGTTCGCACTGCTCCTCGAGACGCGGGAGGTGCGCTGGAGCGGCGAGTTCGTGTTCGCGATCTTCTGGCTCGCGATCGTCCTGTCCCTCGGCGCCGTGTTTCTCCTGCTTTTCCTCATCCGGCAGGGCGCTGCGACCCGCGTCGCCAGCCTGTTCTACCTCGTGCCGCCCACGACCGCGCTCATGGCATGGCCGCTTTTCGGCGAGACGTACAGCTTTGTCTCCGCGTTCGGGATGGGCCTCGCTATGCTGGCGGTCTGGCTTGTGACCTCGAAATGACCGTGCTCACCTACGTTCCGAACGACCCGCGGACGCTCGCGGATCCCTTCGCGCTGTACCGACGCATGCGCGACGAGGACCCGGTGCACTGGAGCCCCCTGCTCAAGGCGTGGGTGCTGACCCGCTACGAGGACGTTAAGGCAGTCTGCCTCGACGAGACGATGTCGTCCGACCGGCTGCGGCCGTTCTTCGCCAAGATGCCTTCGGAGGAGGCGAGCCGCATCGGCGAGCTCATCCGCGTGCTGACGCTCTGGATGGTGTTCCGCGACCCGCCGGACCATACGCGGCTGCGCCGGCTTTCCGCCAAGGTCTTCAACGTCAAGTCCGTGTCCGCGCTGCGGGCGAACATCGAGTCCCTCACCGCCTGGCTGCTGGACCGGATCGGCGAGCGCCAGGAGATCGATTTCATCGCCGACTTCGCCGGCCCGCTTCCGGCGCTCGTCATCATGGACATGCTTGGCGTGCCGCGCGAAGAGCTGCCGCGCGTCAAGCATCTCTCCGACGAGATGGCGCTGTTCATCGGCAGCACCCGCGAATCGCCGGAGAAATACTCGCGCGCCGAGGCGGCGACCCGGGAGATGGCGGATCTCTTCAGGCGCCTGATCGCCGAGCGCCGCAGGGCGGCGAGGGACGACCTGCTCACCCAGCTCGTCCAGGTCGAGGAGGAAGGTGACCGCCTGAGCGACGACGAGCTGGTCGCGACCTGCGTGATCCTCCTCTTCGCAGGACACGAGACCACGACCCACCACATAGCGAACGGCCTGAAGGCACTGCTCGCGTTTCCGGACCAGCTGCTTTCGCTCAAGCGCAACGCCGGACTCGCCGCGGCTGCCGTGGAGGAGCTCCTGCGCTATGACGGCCCCATCGGCGCGCTGGTGCGCATCGTGCGCGAGCCGCACTCGATGCACGGAAAGGACCTGGGCGCGGGCGAACGCGTGTTCCTCCTGATGAATGCAGCGAACCGCGACGAGCGGGCCTACCCGCGGCCGGACCGCGTCGACCTGGCGCGGCACGGTCCGCCGCACCTCGCTTTCGGATTCGGGCCGCATCTCTGCCTGGGCTTTCCGCTCGCGCGCCTCGAGGGACAGATCGCGCTGCCGGCCGTGCTTTCCCGCTGGCGCACGATCGAGCCCGCCGGCGCGGTGCAGTGGGTCGACTCGATGGTCCTGCGCGGCATGCAGTCCTTCCCGCTGGAAGTGCGGCGTTGAGCCCGGCGAGGCAGGGCGACCACCTGCCGCGCAAGCTCTGGTGGGTCCTCGCGGCGCTGACG
This sequence comes from Burkholderiales bacterium, assembly GCA_035627155.1. Taxonomy (GTDB): domain Bacteria; phylum Pseudomonadota; class Gammaproteobacteria; order Burkholderiales; family SG8-39; genus SCGC-AG-212-J23. The sequence continues at coordinate 13,433 of DASPMF010000135.1, forward strand.
CTCGCTTGGGGATTCAACTGGACCGCGATGAAGGTCTCGCTGAGCGAGATCCCGCCCTGGACCTTTCGCGCGCTCTGCCTCGCCTTCGGTTCCGGAGTGCTCTTCGCGGCGCTGAGGCTGGGCGGGGAGAAGCTCACGGTGCCGAAGGGTCAGTGGGGGCGGCTCTGGCTGCTCGCCGTGCTGAACATCACCTGCTGGAACATGCTGGTTGCCTTCGGCCTGCTCTCGGTCCCCTCCGGCCGGGCCGCCATTCTCGCGTACCTCATGCCGGCCTGGGCAATTCCGCTCTCCATCCTGGTCCTCGGCGAGAAGTTCACCGGTCGCAAGCTGCTCGGCCTCACGCTGGGCATGGCGGCCCTGTTCATCCTGCTCGCCGACGGCATGCGCAACCTCGGCGCCGCGCCGCTCGGTTCGCTGCTCATCGTCGGCGCTTCGGTCTCGTGGGCGCTCGGGACGGTGATGCAGAAGCGCTACCCGGTTTCGATGCCCGCAGCCGGCTACACGGCGTGGATCATGCTGCTGGGCGGCGTGCCGATCTTCGCCGGCGCGCTGCTCTTCGACGATTTCTCGTCGATGCGCGGCGTCGGCTTCTGGCCGGTGATGGGCCTGCTCTACAACATCTTCGTCGCGTTCGCCTTCGCGCACTGGGCGTGGATCAAGATCGCAACGTCGGTGCCCGTCGGCGTGTTCTCGCTCAGCATGCTCGTCGTCCCCGTCGTCGGCGTGATGAGCGGGATGCTGGTTCTCGGCGAGCGGCCCAGCTGGGCGGAGTACGCCGCGCTGCTGCTCGTGCTTGCATCGCTGCTCACGGTGGTCGTGCCCGCTCGTCAGTCCCGGTAGGCGATCGATCGCCGCGCCGGGATCGACTCCGGCTTCCACCGGCGCACCGCGGCGTCGAGCGTGTCCGCGTCCTGGCCGAGGAAGCGCAGCGCGTCGACGATGACCCGCTTCGAGTCCGACACGGCTGCGGCCCCGGTCTGCTTGGAAAGCTTCTCCCCCGAGGCATTCACCGCGATCGGCACGTGCAGGTAGCGCGGCTGCGCGAAGCCGAGCAGCCGCTGCAGGAAGATCTGTCGCGCCGTGGATTCGAGGAGGTCCGCGCCGCGCACGACGTCGGTCACCCCCGCTGCGGCGTCATCCACGACGACCGCGAGCTGGTAGGAAAATGCCCCGTCTGCCCGCCGCAGCACGAAGTCGCCGACCTCGCGCGCGAGTGATTGCGCCTGCGGCCCCTGCAGCCGGTCGACGAAGGTGATCGGCTCGTCCGGCACGCGCACGCGCACGGTGCGCGCCTTGCGCCCGGGAGGAATCCCTTCGCGGCAGGTGCCGGGATAGATCTGCGCGCCGTCGGCTGCCAGGCCGAGGGAGGAATCCGCAACCTCGCGCCGCGAGCAGGCGCATCCGTAGCATTGCGCCTGTAACCTGCGCAGCGCGGCCGCATAGGATTGCGCGTTGCGGCTCTGGAAAAGCGGCGCACCGTCCCAATATAGTTGCAAGGCGTCCAGGGTGCGCAGGATCGCGTCGGCGGCTTCCGGTTGCTCGCGCGGCTTGTCCAGGTCCTCGATGCGCAGCAGCCAGCGGCCGCCGCTTGCGCGCGCATCGAGCCAGCTTGCCACGGCTGCGACGAGCGACCCGAAGTGCAGCGGCCCGGTGGGCGAAGGCGCGAACCGACCGACGTACATGCGTGTCTAGAGAGTACACTGCGACCCCCCGAAGGAAAGGACCCCGCCTTGGCCACCGTCGAACTCACGAAGGACAATTTCGAGCAGACCGTCAACGACAACCCGATGGTGATCATCGACTTCTGGGCGCCGTGGTGCGGTCCGTGCAAGGGGTTCGCGCCGGTGTTCGAGAAGGCCTCCGAAGCGCATGCGGACGTGGTCTTCGCGAAGGTCAACACCGACGAGCAGCAGGAGCTCGCGGGCGCGTTCGGCATCCGCTCGATCCCGACGCTGATGGTGTTCCGCGAGAAGGTCATCCTCTTCCAGCAGGCCGGCGCGCTGCCGGGCAACGCGCTCGAGCAGGTGATCACGCAGGCCAAGTCGCTGGACATGGCGAAGGTGCACCAGGAGATCGCACAGCAGCCGCCGCAGGCAGGCGGCCCGGCGTGAAGGTCGCGGTAACGACGGAGATCCGGCGTGCGGGCGAGCGCGGCCACGCGAACCACGGCTGGCTCGACTCGTACCACAGCTTCTCCTTCGCCGATTACTACGATCCGCAGCACATGGGGTTCGGCCCCCTGCGGGTCATCAACGAGGACCGCGTCAAGCCTGGTTCCGGCTTCGGCACGCACGGCCATCGCGACATGGAGATCATCTCCTACGTCCTCGAGGGCGCGCTCGCGCACGAGGATTCCATGGGCAACGGCTCGACCATCGTGCCGGGCGACGTGCAGCGCATGAGCGCGGGCACCGGCGTGCGGCACAGCGAGTACAACCACGACGCGGCGAACGTCACGCATTTCCTGCAGATCTGGATCGAGCCGGCGGCCGCCGGGATCCCGCCGTCGTACGAGCAGAAACATTTCACCGCGGCCGACAAACGCGGCCGCCTGCGCCTGATCGCCTCGCCCGACGGCGCGGAGGGCTCGGTGACGATCCACCAGGACGCGCGCATTTATGCAGGCCTTTTCGACGGTGCGGAGCGCGCGGCGCACGCTCTGCGCGGCAGGCGCGCGTACGTCCATGTCGCACGGGGGCGGATCCAGGTCAACGGCGAGTCCCTGGCTGCGGGGGACGCCCTGAAGACCGACGCGCCGTCCATCGAGTTCTCCACCGGATCGTCGGCCGAAGTCCTTCTTTTCGACCTGCCTTGATAGCGGAGGAAGCCATGGCAATCGCAACCCCGATGAACACGGGCATTTCCGCGAAGGACCGCGCCGCGATCGCGGGCGGCCTTTCCCGGCTGCTCGCCGACACCTACCTGCTGTACCTGAAGACCCACAACTTCCACTGGAACGTGGAAGGGCCGATGTTCCAGACGCTGCACACCATGTTCATGGAGCAGTACACCGAGGCCTGGAATGCCATCGACCTCGTCGCCGAACGGATCCGCTCGCTCGGGCACTATGCGCCGGGGACGTACAAGGAGTACCTCAAGCTGGGGAGCATCCGCGAGACCGAGGGCGTGCCGAGGGCCGAGCAGATGGTGAAGCACCTCATCGACGCGCAGGAAGCGGTCGTGCGCACCGCGCGCAGCATCCTGCCGCTCGCCGAGAGGGCCAACGACCAGCCGACCCTGGACGTCCTCACGCAGCGCATGGACGTGCACGAGAAGAACGCCTGGATGCTGCGCAGCCTGCTGAAGAAGTAGTGCGCCCTGACGTAACATGGGCGCCGCGATGAGCGGCGTGCGTGTCGAGAAGGACAGCTTCGGCGAGATCGACGTGCCGGCCGCGCGCCTTTGGGGCGCGCAGACCGAGCGCAGCCGGCGCTTCTTCCGCATCTCCGGCGAGCGCATGCCCCTTCCGATGGTCTACGCTCTGGCGCGTGTCAAGAAAGCCGCGGCCGGGGTCAACGCGGAGCTGGGCCTGCTCGAGCGCAAGAAGGCCGACGCGATCGCGCTTGCCGCGCAGGAGGTCCTCGACGGCCGCCATGACGAGGAGTTTCCGCTCATGGTGTGGCAGACCGGCTCCGGCACGCAGAGCAACATGAACGTGAACGAGGTGCTCGCCAACCGCGCCTCCGAGCTCCTTGGCGGCAACCGCGGGCAGTCGCGGCTCATCCATCCGAACGACGACGTCAACATGGGGCAGTCGTCCAACGACGTCTTTCCCACTGCGATGCACCTCGCCGCGGCGCAGGGTATCCAGGCCGTCGCGGCGTCCGCTGCGGTCCTGAAGGGCACCCTGGAGCAGAAGGCCAGCGCGTTCGACGCCATCGTGAAGATCGGCCGGACGCACCTGCAGGATGCGACGCCGCTCACGCTCGGGCAGGAATTTTCCGGCTACGTCGCGCAGCTCGAATCGTCGCTGCGCGCGCTGCGCGGCGCCGAGCCCGCATTGCTCGAGTTGGCGATCGGCGGCACGGCGGTCGGCACCGGCCTGAACACGCATCCGGAGTTCGCCCGCAAGGTGGCCGAGGCCGTCGCGCGCGAGCTGAACATTGC
>DASPMF010000136.1:0-10191 GCA_035627155.1 Burkholderiales bacterium
GCGCTGCCGCTCTACTTCGCCTGCCTCATCGCGCTGCCCATGAGCGCGGTGCCGGAGAAGCACGCGCTGACGCTGCCGCTCCTTTGGCTGATCCACGTCATCATGGGCATGGCGAGCGGCGGCATCGGCCTCGCGACCGGCAACATCGGCCTCAAGCTCGCGCCGCAGGGCAAGGGCACCGCCTACCTCGGCTCGGTGAGCCTCGCCGGGTCGATCTCCGCGGGGTTCGCCGCACTCCTCGGCGGCACGCTCGCCACCGCCTTCGCCGCGAGCCAGCTGTCGGTCGACTTGCGCTTCACCTCCCCCTTCCGCGAGACCGGCTTCGCGGTGATGCGCCTCGAGCACTGGGAGTTCCTCTTCGGCCTCTCGTTCCTCCTCGGTTTCTACGTCATGCACGCGCTCTCGCGCGTCCAGGAAGGCAAGGAGGTGAGCGAGCGCGCGGTCATGCGCAACTTCGCGATGGAGACGGGGCGCACGTTCGACCAGCTCTCCTCCACGGTCTCCACTGCGCTTTCCGGCCTGGCGCCGCTCGGACGGTTGTTCGAGCGAAGGAAAGCGCGGCGGAACGACGCTTGCTCCCCGGCCAAGGCATGAACGACCCGGCCGTCTCCGTGGTGGTCCCGACCTGCGGCCGGCCGGAGCTCCTCGGCCGTTGCCTCGCCGCGCTCGAGCGGCAGACGCTCGATCGGGCGCGCTTCGAGATCGTCGTCGTGGAAGACAAGCTGCGCGAAGGTCCGGCCGTCGCGCGCAACCGCGGCTGGCGGCTCGCGCGCGCGCCGATCGTCGCCTTCACCGACGACGACACCGAGCCCGATCCGGACTGGCTGCGCTACGGCCTCGCGGCGTTCGAGGTCGGCGTCGAAGCGGTGTGCGGGCGCGTGCGGATGCCGATCCCCGAGCGGCCGACCGACTACGAGCGCGACGCGCAGGGCCTCGAGCGCGCGGAGTTCGTCACCGCGAACTGCTTCATCCGGAAAAGCACGCTCGAGCGCGTCGGCGGGTTCGACGAGCGCTTCCGCCTCGCGTGGCGCGAGGATTCGGACCTGCACTTCAAGCTCCTGCGCTCGGGCGCCCGCATCGTGCGCGAGCCCCGCGCCCTCGTCGTGCATCCGGTGCGGCCGGCGCAATGGGGCGTGAGCCTCAGGCAGCAGAAAAAGGTCATGTACGACGCGCTGCTTTTCAAGAAGCACCCGCAGCTCTATCGCAGCCGCATCCGGTCTTCCCCGCGCTGGGATTATTACCTGACGGTCGGTTCCCTCCTCCTCGCAGTCATCCAGCCATGGGCGCTTCTCGTCTGGCTCTTCCTCACCGCGAAATTGTTCGTGAAAAGGCTCGAAGGCGCTTCGCTGCATCCGCGCCACGTCGCCGAAATGCTCGTCACGTCGGCGGCGATCCCGCTGCTGTCGGTGTTCTGGCGGCTGGTCGGGTCGGTGCGCTTCCGGGTGCCGTTCGCCTGAGCCGGGCGTCGAAGTACTCGATCGTCCTCGCCAGGCCTTCCTCGAGCGGCACCTTCGGCGCCCAGCCGAGCATCGCGCGGGCGAGCTGGATGTCCGGGCAGCGGCGCGCCGGATCGTCCGAAGGCAGCGGCGCAAAGACGATTCTCGAAGACGAGCCTGTCAGATCCACGATCCTTTCTGCCAGTTCAAGCATCGTGCACTCGTTCGGGTTGCCGATGTTGACCGGCCCGGTGAGCTCGTCGTCCGTGCCCATGAGGCGCAGGAAGGCGTCCACGGTGTCGCTCACGTAGCAGAAGGAGCGCGTCTGGCGGCCCTTGCCGTATACCGTGATCGGCTCGCCGCGCAGCGCCTGCACGATGAAGTTCGACACCACCCGCCCGTCGTTCGGGTGCATGCGCGGGCCGTAGGTGTTGAAGATGCGCGCCACCTTGATCGCGAGGCGGTGCTGGCGGCGGTAGTCGAAGAACAGCGTCTCGGCGCAGCGCTTGCCCTCGTCGTAGCAGGAGCGCTGGCCCACCGGGTTCACGTGGCCCCAGTAGTTCTCGCGCTGCGGATGCACCGTCGGGTCGCCGTACACCTCGCTCGTCGAGGCCTGGAAGATCTTCGCCTTCACGCGCTTGGCGAGGCCGAGCATGTTGATCGCGCCATGCACGCTCGTCTTGGTCGTCTGCACAGGGTCGTGCTGGTAGTGCATGGGCGATGCGGGGCAGGCAAGGTTGTAGATCTCGTCCACCTCCACGTACAGGGGGAACGTCACGTCGTGCCGCATCAGCTCGAAGTGCGGATGGCCCAGCAGCGAGGCGATGTTGTCCTTGGTGCCGGTGTAGAAGTTGTCCACGCACAGCACGTCGTGCCCCGCCTCGACCAGTGCTTCCGCGAGGTGGGATCCAAGGAAACCGGCGCCCCCTGTTACGAGGACCCGCTTATGGGTTGAGTCTTTCATGGTGTTCCTTTTGAACCAAGCGGCCCCTCGTCGGGGAGGCGGGCGGCCGCAACCCGACAAATTCATCGAGGACGCGATTCCAGTCGGCGACGAAGCGCTGGATGCCGAAGCGCTCCAGGGCAGTGCGGCGGGCGGCGAGGCCGAGGTTGCGCGCGAGCTCGCGGTTCTCCATCAGGTGCAGCATCGCGGCGTGCAGCCGTGACACGTCGGTGTCCACGAAGCCGTTCTCGCCGTTGCGGATCACCGTCACCATCTCCGTGGTCGCGAGCGCGACGACCGGCAGGCCGGTCAGCATCGCCTCGATCACGCCGAGGCCCATGCTGGTGTAGCGGATCGGGTTGAAGAGGTAGCGGTAGCGCGCCGTGAAGTGCGGCAGCTCCTTGTGCAGGATCTCGCCCAGGCCGCCGGCCTCCTTCGCGCCCATGCCGATCAGGTCGAGCGGCACTTCGGCGCGCGCTTCCTGGAACACGTCCCAGCCCAGGCGCCGGCCACGCGTGTGGATGTTGTTGATGACGACCAAACCCCTGGCGAGCTCGCCGCTGTAGCGGTAGCCGGGATCGATCACGCCGTGGTCGATCACGCGGGTGGGCGCCCGGCCGTTGTCCCACATCAGCCGGTTGAAGTGCGTGACGTGCACGATCAGCACGTTCGGGTCGTACACCGGGTGGAGCGTGTCCACCGGGTGCTCGCGCGGCGGATCGTGCTCGATGTAGATCTTCGGCAGCCGCTGCTGCGCGGGCGACAGGTAGCGGTGCTGGTCCTCGAGGTACTGGTGGTCGTCCTGGAAAATGATGCAGTCGAGGGGCTGGCGCTTCGCCGCCTCCACCGGCAGGTCGAACACGTTCGCGCCCCATGGCATGTGGCCGTGGCGCCCGGCGTAGCCCGGCGGCCGCCCGGGCTTCGAAAGAACGTAGAAATCGTGCGGCGCCTGCGTGAGGTAATGCAGGTAGGCGCCATGCGTATGCCAGGTGAGTATCTTTAGACGACGATTCATGACTTCAAGCGGCGCATTCTTCGAGGCGGCGGACGGCGTGGAGGACGTCGTGCACGGTGACGCCGACGGCGCACTCGTGCCCGGTCGGGCATTCCGCGTAGGCGCACGGGCGGCACGGCACGTCGTGCCAGAGCACGCGATGGAGCTCGCGGTTGAGCGGCGCCCAGCGTTTCGGATCCGAGCCGCTCGCGATGACGACGCTCGGCGTGCGCATCGCGGCCGCGATGTGGGAAATCCCCGTGTCGTTGCACACCACGAGCCGCGCGCGCGACACCACCGCGGCGAGGCCGCCGAGCGACGTGCGCCCGGAAAGGTCGATCGCCGGCTCGCGCATCGCCTCCTGCACCCGCCGCACCAGCGGCTCTTCCCTGAGGGTCCCGGTCAGCACGACGTGGAAGCCGTCCTGCGCCAGCGCGTCGCCCACTTCGGCGAAGCGCTCGACCGGCCAGCGGCGCGAAGGCAGCTGCGAGCCCGGATGGACGACCGCGTAGCGCAGCTCCGAGAGGTGCAGCGCCTCGAGCTCGCGCCAGTCGGGCTCGGCGAGCGGAAACTCGAGGTGCGTGCCCCGCGAGGGGGCGCCGAGGTGCTCCACCAGCCGCAGCCAGCGATGGACCTCGTGCTCGTCGTCCCGCCATTCGATGAAGCCCTCCGGATCCGGGCGGTAGCGGCCGGGCCGGTAGTAGCCGCCGGTCACCTGCCCGCCCATCAGCGCCGCGAGCGGGTTCATCAGCCGGCCGTCGCCGTGCATCTGCACGACGATGTGGAATTTCATCCGGTTCACGCGCTCGAAGAACGCCGGCAGCGCCGCCGTATCGCAGGCGCGCTCGGGCAGGCCCGGGAAGCCGGGGAACTCGATGAAGTCGTCGAAGTAGCGTCCGAAGCGCGCGGCAAGCTCCCGCGCCCAGGGCAGGCCGATGAGGGTGAGCGAGGTCTCGGGATCGGTCGCCCGCAGCGCGCGGATCGCCGGCACGGCGCAAAGGAGGTCGCCGAGCTGCAGGGCGCGCACCACCGCGATCCTCATTCGTCCCTCATTTCTCAAGCAGGAAGCTGCCGATCGCCAGCGCGTCGATCGGCGAGGTCCAGAAGCATTCGACGGCGTCGCGCGGCGTGCAGACCACCGGCTCGCTGCGCGTGTTGAAGGAGGTGTTGACGAGCACCGGCACGCCGGTCCGGTCGCGGAAGGCGCGCAGCAGGTCGTAATAGAGCGCGTTCTGGTTGCGGTTGACCGTCTGGATGCGCGCCGTGCCGTCCACGTGGCGCACCGCCGGGATGCGCTCCGCCTTGTCCGGCGCGACGTCGTACACGAAGAGCATGAACGGCGAGGTCCTCGCGCCGGTGAACCACTCGGCCGCGTGCTCCTCCATCACCACCGGGGCCACCGGCCGGAAGTCCTCGCGGTCCTTGATGTCGTTCAGGCGCTGCTGCATGCCCGCCGAGAGCGGCGAGGCGAGGATCGAGCGCGCTCCGAGCGCCCGCGGCCCGAACTCCATCCGCCCCTGGAACCAGCCGACGATCCGGTCCCGCTCGAGCACCTCCGCGGTCTCACGGGGAATGTCATGCATCTTCCGGTACTTCACTTTTCCCCGGTCCAGAAACGACTTTATTTCTTCGTCTCCGTATGCGGGACCGAGATAGGCGTGATCCATGGACCATGCGCGCAGGCCGCGCGCCTGCCAGTCCGACCACAGCGCCGCGCCGAGCGCGGTGCCCGCATCGCCCGCCGCCGGCTGCACCCAGACGTTGTCGAAGAGCCCCGCGTCGCGGATCTTCGCGTTCATGACGCAGTTCAGCGCCACGCCGCCGGCCATGCACAGGTTCTTACTTCTCGTCTTCTCCTTCAGGATGGTGCTTAAGGAAACGGCAGATTCTTCGAGAACCAGCTGAAGGGAGCGGGCGATGTCGAAATGCTTCTTCGTGAGCTCCGCGCCGCGCTGCCTCGCCGGCCCGAAGCGCTCCGCGAGCTTCGGGTCTGCAATTTCATAGGTGCCGTCGTCCTTTATGGAAATCATCTCCCGGAAGACCCCGGCGTACTCCGGGCTGCCATAGGAGGCGAGCGCCATGACCTTGTACTCGTCCGAGGAGTGCAGGAAGCCGAGGTAGTCGGTGACCTGCTCGTACAGGAGGCCGAGCGAATGCGGCATGCGCACCTCGCCGAGGCGCTCGAAGGCGCGCCCGTCGAACCTGCCGTAGGTCGTGGTAGCCAGCTCCCCTCGCCCGTCGAGGGTCATGACGGCGGATTCGCCGAACGGCGCAGCGAGGAAGGCGCTCGCCTCGTGCGCGAGGTGGTGCTCGACGTAGTGCCATTGCCAGTGCTTGCGCTCCTTCGCGGAAAGGAAGCGCTTGCGGATGTGGTGCGGCGCGCCGTCCAGGAGCTGGCGCTCGGCATTCATGATGTACGCGAGCTGCAGCGGCTCCCAAGGCGAAGTCCAGAGCGCCTTGGCCGGATAGGCCGACGGCTGTAGTGGTAGCGCAATCTTTTCTTTGTCGAATTGTTCTTCCAGCAAGAGCCTCGGGTCGTAGGAGTACGCCACCTGATCCACGTCGGCGAGCTCGATGCCGGCGGTGGCGAGGCAGTAGTCGACCGCGTGGAACGGCAGCTCCCAGGTCGTGAAGGGCAGCGGCCGCTTGCCGTGCTTGATGCGCGTGAAGCGCTCCTCCTCGGCGGCGGCGATGACCTCGCCGTCGCGCACCAGGCACGCGGCGGAATCGTGGAAGACGGCGTTCAGTCCGAGGGTGATCATCGGTGCAGGAGCTCCGAGGCGGCGGCCGCCACGCGCGCCGGCTCGACGCGGCGCAGGCAGTCGTTGTGTCCCTGCGGGCAGACGCTCTTGTAGCAATTGCGGCAGGGCACGTCGTGGAAAAGGACGCGGCTCTCGACGAGCCACGGCGTGTGCTGCGGATTGGTGAGCGCGTAGAGGTCGACCACCGGCGTGCCGAGCGCGGCGGCCATGTGCGCCGGGCCGGTGTTGTTGGACACCAGCAGCTCCGCGTCCTCGATGAGCGCGCCGAGCTCGCCCAGGGAAAGCTTGCCCGCAAGCGAGCGCGAAGGCGCGCGCATTGCCGCGCGGATGCCCTCGACGAGCGCCTCCTCCGCCGCGTCGCCGGTGAAGACGATCGCATGGCCGGTCTCGCCCGCGACGAGGTCCATCGCCGCGGCGAAATGCTCCGGCGGATAGCGGCGCGACGGTGCGCTCGCGCCCGGATGGACCACGACATAGGGTTTCTTCAGGCCCTTTCGTCTCACCCGGCTCCGGGATGCCGGGGGCACGCGGAACGACAGGCGCTTCTCCTCGCTCCTGCACGCCACGGCGGCGGCGAGCGCGAGCTGGCGCTCGACTTCATGGCGCACGAACTGCGCCGGTTCCGGATCGGGCACCCAGTCGGTCAGCAGGTGGTACGGATTCTCGTGGCAGTGCGCGAGGCGCCGCGGGATGCCCGCGAGGTAGCAGAGGTACGCCGCCGGCAGCGGGTTCTGGCTGTAGACGGTGAAGATGACTGCGGCATCGAAAGCCCGGTTCTTCAGATCATTCACGAGTTGAAAGTCGTTGTCCGGCCGTGCCGTTTTCATCCAGGGAGCGGAGAACACCAGCGTCTCGTCGATCTCCGGCACGTACGGCGCGGCGGCGGCGCCGGAGCCGGATGTCAGGAGCGTGACGCGGCAGCCGAGCGTCTCGCGGAAGGCGCGCAGCGCGGGCGTCGTCATCAATACGTCGCCCAGGCTGTCCAGGCGGATCGCGAGCAGGTTGCGGACGCCGCGCCAGCTCATTCGGCTAGGATCATCGCGGCGGCTTCCGCGAGGTCCGCGGCGACGCGGTCCGGGCGGCGGACGCTCGAGATCTTCCATTCGGTCTCGTTGCCGTTGTCGATGAGGCAGGTGAGGCAGCCCGCGCGCCGGCCCGCCTCCACGTCGTCGAGGATGTCGCCGATCATCCAGGAGCGCTCGAGCGAGAGGCCGTGCTCGCGCGCCGCGCGCAGCAGCATGCCGGGACTCGGCTTCCGGCATCGGCAGCCGGCCTCCGGGTGGTGCGGGCAGTAGTAGAAGCCGTCGAGCGCATCGTCGAGTAGCTCGCGCAGCTTCCTCTCCACGTCCTGCAGCTTCTCCTCGGGGAAGTGGCCGAGCGCCGCGCCCGGCTGGTTCGACACGACGAAGACGCGGTAGCCGCTCGAGGCGAACTTCTCCACCGCCTCGACCGCGCCGGGCGCAAGCGCGATGCGCGCCGGGTCCACGTTGTACGGCACGTCCTCCACGAGCGTGCCGTCCTTGTCGACGAAAATGGCGGCGCTGACCGGCGGCGTCACGGCCAGGACGTTTCCCGCATCGGCAGGACCATCACCTCGGGGATCACCGTCTCGTCAGGCAGCGTGAGGACGAAGCGGATCGTCGCCGCGACGTTCGCCGGGTCCTGCAGCACCCCCGGATCGATGTCCGGAAACCGGTCGAGGAGAAAGGGCGTGCGCATGCCGCCCGCCACCACCGCCGTCACCTTGATGCGATGCGGGCGCAGTTCCGCGTGCAGCGCGTGCGACAGGCCGAGCAGGCCCCACTTGCTCGCGTGGTAGACCGACGCGTTCGGCCAGGCGCGCTTCGACGCGGTGGACGCGATGTTGACGATCTGCCCGTTGCCCCGGGCTCGCATCTGCGGCGCGAGGAGCTTCGCCATCGCGAACGGCCCGCGCAGGTTGACGCGCATCACTGCATCCCATTGCTCGAACGACAGTTCCTCGACCGGCACCGTGAAGTCGATCGCCGCGTTGTTGACGAGGACATCGACGCGGTCCACCGCGCGGAGCGCCTCGGCCGCGTGGCGCTCGTCCGTGACGTCGAGCCGCAGCGCCGTGGCGGTTCCGCCCGCGGCTCGGATGCCGTCCGCCACCTGGCGCGCGCCCTCCGCGTTGCGGTCCGCCGGGATGACGTGCGCGCCGGCCCGAGCGAGCTCGGTGCAAACCGCGGCGCCGAGCCCGCGCCCGCCGCCGGTGACGAGCACCCGCTTCCCCTCAAGCGTCGCCATGGCGCTCAGGCTGCGACCGGCATGCGCGCGCGCCGTCCGCCGGAGAGGGTTTCGCCGGCGACCTGCTCGTAGAGCAGGCCCACCGAGCGCGCGACCTTCTGCCAGGTGAACTGGCCGTGCACGCGCTTGATGCCGTTCTTCCCGAGCTCCCTCAGGCGCACCGGGTCGCGCAGCATCTCGGCCAGGCGCGCGGCGAGCGCCTCCGGGTCCTTCGGCGGCACGAGCGCGCCGGTGATCCCGTCGGCCACGCTGAACCGGATGCCGCCCACGTCGGCGCCCGCGACCGGCGTGCCGCAGGCCATGGCCTCCAGCGGCGTGATGCCGAAAGGCTCGTACCAGGGCGTCGTCACGAAGACATCCGCGGCGCTGTAATAGAGCTTCAGGAACTCGCGGCTTCTGCGCCCGGTGAAAGTGACGAGCTCCGCGACGCCTTCGCTCTCGGCGAGCGCCTTGAGGCGTCCGATCTCCGGCGTGAGCTCCGGGTCCGGAAGGTCGGAATTGCCGCCCACGATGACCAGGCGCGCGGCAAGGCCGTGCACGTGCATGAGGCGCCCCAGCGCGCGGATGGCGTTGTCCACGCCCTTGCGCGGCACGAGTCTGCCGATGTTGAGCAGGATCCGCTCGTCGCCGCGGTAGCCGAGCGTGCGCCGCGCGAGCGCGCGGGTGATCGGCCAGAACTCCGCCTTGTCGAAGCCGCACGGGATGATGCGTATGCGCGCGGGATCCGCGCGGTAGAGCGTCGTGAGGTCGGTGCGGTCCTGCGGGCACTCCGCGATCACCGCGTCGGACTGCGCGACCAGCTCCTCCTCGATGGCGAACCGCGCCGGCGGGAATTCGTCCGCCGCGCCCTGGTGGAGCTGGCGCACGCGGCCGAGCGCGTGGAAGGTCGTCACCACCGGCGTGCCGAACGAGCGCTTGAGCGCCAGCGCTGCCAGCCCGGACATGAAGAAGTTCGCGTGCGCGACGCGATAGCCGCCGGTGCGCCGCGCATAGTCGCAGACCTGGGCGGAGAACTCGCCCATCAGCGGCAGGAGCGCCTCCTTTCGCACGTACGTTGCAGGGCCGGCCGCGACGTGCACCACGCGCACGCCCGCGCGCCAGTCGAGCACCTCGGGCTGCGAGGGGTGGTCGCGGCGCGTGAAGACGTCGACAAGGTAGCCGAGGTTCGCGAGATGCCGCGCAACCTGCGCCACATAAACGTTCTGGCCGCCGCTGTCGATGCCGCCGGCGGCGGCGAGCGGCGATGCGTGCTCGCTGATCAAGGCTATGCGTTTTGCCATGGGTCCTCTTGGGAAGTGCCACGGCTCACAGCAAAGCCCGTTCCGATGCGCGCTCGCTGCTATGAAGCGCGCGATTCGCGTTGCGCGTTCAGTAAGAAGTTCGCGCGCTTGTAGGGCTTACATCGGCAAGCGCTTCATGGGCTCGCTTGATAAGCGTCGCTTGTCGCGACGGACACGACGTCAGCGCCGCTCGAGTGCGCGAAGCCACTTGCGGTCGATGCGATTCTTCCGGTGCCATGCCCAGCGTCCTTCGGCGCTCCAGCCGCCGCGCTGCGCAATCGCGTAGCGCGCACCGCAAGTGAGCAGCGTGAGCGCGCGCGCCTGCGGCCTGTATTCCCGCAGCGGCTGTCCGCCGGCGAGCCGGCGCAAGTTATCCACAAGCACCTCGCCGTGGCGCACGGAGTAGACGCCGGACTTTGCGTGGGGCCGCTCGCGGAGCGTCGCGCAGTCGCCCGTGGCGAAGACCTCCGGGTGCGAAACGCTGCGCAGCGCCGGATCCACGAGTGCG
>DASPMF010000137.1:0-10955 GCA_035627155.1 Burkholderiales bacterium
GCGCTTCCAGAACGAGGGTGATGAAAAAGGCGGTGGCATCGTCATCGTCGCCACCATCGCCTTCGGCATGGGCATCGACAAGCCCGACGTGCGCTTCGTCGCGCACCTCGACCTGCCGAAGAGCATCGAGGGCTACTACCAGGAGACCGGGCGCGCCGGGCGCGACGGCCTGCCGGCGGACGCGTGGATGGCCTACGGCCTGGGCGACGTGGTGCAGCTTCGCCGCATGATCGAGCAGTCGGAGGGGAGCGAGGACTTCCGCCGCCTCGCCTTCGCCAAGCTCGACGCGCTCCTCGGCCTGTGCGAGACCGCCGGCTGCCGGCGCGTGCGCCTGCTCGGTTACTTCGGCGAACAGTATGGAAAACCCGGCCAGCCCTGCCGCAACTGCGACAATTGCCTCGAGCCGCCGCAGACCTGGGACGCCACCGACGCCGCGCGCAAGGCGCTTTCGTGCATCTATCGCACCGGGCAGCGCTTCGGCGCGGTGCACCTCATCGACGTGCTCCTTGGCCGCGCCACCGACCGCGTGCAGCAGTGGGACCACGACAAGCTCGCGGTGTTCGGCGTCGGCGCCGACCTGGATGAGGCGACCTGGCGCGGCGTGTTCCGCCAGCTCGTCGCGCTCGGCTACGCGAGCCCGGACCACGACGCCTTTGGCGGTCTCCGCCTCACCGCCGCCGCGCGGCCGGTGCTCAAGGGCGAGGAGCGCGTGGAGATGCGCCGCCAGGTCGCTTCCGCGAAGAAGAAGAAATCCAAGGGCAAGGTTGAATCGACCAATCCTCTCTTCGAGCGGTTGAAGGCCTGGCGCAGCGAGCAGGCAAGGGCGCAGTCGGTGCCCCCGTACGTCGTCTTCCACGACGCGACGCTCTCCGCCATCGCCGCCGCCCAGCCGCGCGATCTCGACGCGCTCTCCGGCATCGCCGGCATCGGCGCGAAGAAGCTCGAGCGCTACGGCCCGGCGCTCCTCGCGCTCCTCAGGGAAGCCGCGTGACCATCGAATGGTTCCCCGGCCACATGGCCGCCGCGCGCAAGAAGGCGGCGGAAACGATGGCGAAGGTCGACGTGGTAATCGAGGTGCTCGACGCGCGCCTGCCCGGCGCGAGCTCGAACCCGCTCATCGCGCGCCTGCGCCAGGAGCGCCAGCGCCCTTGCCTGAAGCTCCTCAACAAGGCGGACCTCGCCGACCCCGCGGCGAGCGCCGCGTGGGTGCGGCACTTCGGCCGCGAGAAAGGCGTCGGCGCGTTCGCGATGTCCAGCAAGCGCAAGGACGACGTCGCCAAAGTTTCCGCCCACGCGGCCGCGCTTGTCCCGCACCGCGAGGGCAAGCGCGTGCGCATGATGGTGATGGGCGTGCCGAACGTCGGCAAATCCACGCTCGTCAACGCGCTGCTGAAGCGCAAGGCCGCCAGGACCGGCGACGAGCCCGCGATCACGCGCTCGCAGAGCCGCTTCCAGCTCGACGACGGCAACGAGCTCATCGACACGCCCGGCCTCATGGCGCCTTCGATTCCGGAACGGAGCGCCTACCTCCTCGCCGCGAGCCACCTCATCGGCCCCGAGTCCTACGCGCAGGAAGACGTCGCCACCTTCCTCGGCGACCTCCTCGCCGCGCGATATCCGGGCCTGCTGCGAACGCGCTACGAGCTCGAAGCCGAAACCTTCGACGGCTACGCCGTCATCTCCACCATCGCGAAGAAGCGCGGCTACCTGCGCAAGGGCGGCACCCCCGACCTCGAGAAAGCCGGCCGCGCCCTGATGCAGGACTTCCGCAGCGGCCTCCTCGGCCGCATCACCCTCGAGCTCCCGCCGCAAGTTCAGGAAGTGCACCGGAGCTGATACCAGCCCCGTACGTTCCCGCAACACAAGCGAAAAACTTCTGCGGCGCCGCGCCCGGATACTCCTCGCGATTCACCAACAAGGAGATATCCACCATGCGTCATCCCGCAAAGGCGGCCGTGCTGGCCGCCGCCCTGTTCGCAACATCCGCGCTCGCGCCCGCCGCGGCGCGCGCCGACGCGGTCGTCGACTGGAACGTCCGCGCCAACGAGATCGTCGTCGAATCGAAGCTCGGCACGCCGCCGGCGATGCGCGTCATGGCGCTGGTGCAGACGGCGGTCTACGAGGCGGTGCAGTCCGTGCCCGCCGCCTCGCGCGACGCCGCCGTCGCCGCGGCGAACCGCGCCGCGCTTTCCAGGCTGCTGCCCGCGCAGCAGGCGCTCGTGGAGCGCGCCTACCAGGCCGCGCTGGCGCAGCTCCCCGAAGCGGGCCGTGCCGCCGGCATCGAGGCGGGCGAGCGCGCCGCGGCCGCCGTGCTCGCCACGCGCGCGAACGACCTCGCCGTGCAGCCCGCGCCGTATCGCCCGCACGCCGCCGCCGGGGCCTACGTCCCCACCGCCGCGCCCGCGGCGCCGCACTGGGCGACGCGCAAGCCGTGGCTGATGACGAGCCCCTCGCAGTTCCGGCCCGCGCCGCCCCCGGCGCTCGACAGCGCCGCCTGGACGCGCGACTACAACGAGGTGAAGCGCCTCGGCGCCAAGGCGAGCGCCGCGCGCACGGCGGAGCAGACCGAGATCGGCCAGTTCTGGGAGTACTCGCTGCCGCCGATCTACCACGGCGTGATCCGCTCCGTCGCCGCGCAGCCGGGCCGCGACCTGCTGCAGAACGCGCGCCTCTACGCCGCCGCGACGCAGGCGCTGGACGACGCGCTCATCGCCGTGTTCGACGCCAAGTACCACTACAGCTTCTGGCGTCCCGTCACCGCCATCCGCAACGGCGACATCGACGGCAACCCGGCGACCGAGCGCGACGCCGGCTGGACCGCGCTCCACGACGCGCCGATGCACCCCGAATACCCGAGCGGCCACGCCATCCTCGCCGGCGCCCTCGGCGCCGTGCTGCAGGCCGACCTCGGCGGCTCGCGCGCGCCCGTGCTCAGCACCTCGAGCCCGAGCGCGAAGAACGCCGTGCGCCGCTGGACCAGCATCGACGCCTTCGTGAAGGAAGTGGCCGACGCGCGCATCTACGAAGGCATCCATTTCCGCACCGCCGTGGAGATCGGCGTCGACATGGGCCGGCGCATCGGCGGGCTCGCCGCCGACCGGTTCCTGGCTCAGTAACCTGGTTGGAGAGCCCGGGCGAGATCGGTGCCTGACCCCGATCTCGCTCGGCGCTAGCCAAGGACCGCGACGGCCTTGATCTCGATCAGCGCGCCGGGGCGGATCAAACCCGCGACCTGCACGCCGGTTGCCGCCGGATAGGGCGGACCCCCGAAGATGCGCCGGCGCACTTCGCCGGTGCGCGCATAGTCCTTCAGCTCGGTGTAGTAGTCGGTCGTCTCGACGATGTTCGAGAAGTCTGCGCCCGCCGCGGCGAGCACGGCGCCCATCTTCTCGAAGATGTATTCGGTCTGCCGCACGATGTCGTTCTCGCCGACGATGCGCCCGCTGGGATCGGCGGCGGTCATGCCGGAGATGAACAGGAGGTTGCCGACCCGGACCGCCGGCGAGAAGGTCAGCTTGTCGCTCCACCCGGATGCGGGAATCACGGCCTCGTACGGTTTCTTCATGTGGACCTGCACTTGAGGAGATAGGAATGGTGGCCGACGAGCGCGACTTCGCCGTCGCCGCGAAAAGCCCGCACGATGAAGCGCACATAGCCCAGGCCGCCGGACTTGCGCTCGACGCGCTCGACCTCGAGCTCGGTCCTCACGCTGTCGTCGACCAGCACGGGCTTCAGGAAACGGCAGTCCTGCTCGACGAACGCGACCATGGCTTCCCTCAGCCTCCCGGAAAGCGGGGTAGCGCCGAGCGCGGTCATCGCCATGACGAGCAAGCCGTGCGCGACGGGCTTGCCGAAGCGGGTGCGTGCCGCGTACTCGGCGTCGTAGTGGATCGGGTGCGCGTCGCCCGTGATGCGGGCGAAGAGCCGGAATTCCTCCGCGCTCAGCTTCGCCGTCTGGCCCGGATAAAGCTGGCCCGGCTGCAGGTCGTCGAAGTACAACTGCGACTCATCTTCCATTCGATCCCTTTCCCGGACGGCGTCCGGAAAGCTGTTTTTCGATGGCGCGCGCGCCGGCCTTGAGCAGGCCGACGATCCGTTCGCGGCGCGCGCCCTGCAGGCGCTCGCGGATCGCCGCGCAGCTGAGGGCCCCGACCGGCTCGCCGCTCCCTGCACGAATGGGCACGCCGACCACATGCGCCTCGGAGATCAGGCCCGGCCAGTAGGCATAGCCGTGCTTTTTCGTCTGGCGCAGCAGCTGCCGGACCTTGGCCATCGTGACGCGCGGGTAGCGGGCGAGCCGTCCCTGCACATCGGCAAGCGCCGCCTCGACTTCCGGTTCCGGAAGGAAGGCGAGCACCGCCAGGCCTCCGCCGCCGATGCCCAGCGGATACCGGCCGCCGACGTCCATGACGAGCGACTTGATGGGATAGGAGCCGTCGCGACGCGCGATGCAGAGCACGGCCCCCGGAACGTGGCGCAGCAGGTAGACCGTGTCGTGGGTCTCGCGCTCGATGCGCTCGATTTCCGGTTCTCCCACCCGGGCGAGGTCGAAGCGGCGGCCGGCCGCCTGTCCGAGGAACAGCGCCTCCGCCCCGAGGTGATAGCGGCGGTCCTCGTCCTGCTCGACGAGCCCCTCCGAGGCGAGCTCCGCCACGACGCGGTGCACCGTGACGCGATGCAGGCCGGTCGCCGAGGCGAGCGCGCCCGCGCGGATCCCCGGTGCCCCGGCGCCGGCGATTGCGCGAAGGATGGTCAGGGCGCGAGCGATCGCCACGCTACGGGCTCGCCTCGCCGTGCACGCGCTGCCGAAGCGCCGCCTTGTCGGGCTTGCCGACCGGCGTTTTCGGCAGGTCGCCGACCTCGATGAAGCGCCGCGGCACCTTGTACGCCGCGAGCTCGCGCCGGCACCAGGTCGCCAGATCCTCGTGCCGCACGGCGGAGCGCAGCGCGACATAGGCGACGACTTCCTCGCCGAGCTCCGCCGAGGGCGCCCCGACGACGGCGGCATCGGCCACCGCAGGATGCCCGCGCAGCACGCGCTCGATCTCCTCCGGATAGATGTTGACGCCGCCTCGAATGATCATGTCCTTCTCGCGGCCCGTAATGTAAACGTAGCCGGCATCGATGTGGCCGAGGTCTCCCGGCAGGAACCAGCCCTCGTGCAGCGGCGCGGAATCGCCGTGGAAGTTCTGCGCCGTGGCTGCGCTGCGGTAGCAGATCCGCCCCGTGGCGCCTTCCGGCAGGTCGCGGAAGCGCTCGTCGACGATCCGGACCTCCGTCCCGGGAAGGATGCGTCCCGCGGAGTCCGCGCGCGACATCGGATCGGTCGGGGAGAGCACCGAGACGCCGCCGCCCTCGCTCGACCCGTAGAACGTATAGAAGTCGGGCGAAAGGCGCGCCATCGCCTGCGCGCGCTCGTGCGGATTCAGCGGCGCGCCGGTCGAGATGAGCGCGCGCAAGTCCGGGAACAGGCAGCCGGGTGCATCGCCGCAAGCCTCTTCGAGCAGCCGCCGGACCAGCGTCGGCACGAGCGACGTGCTGGTGCAGCCGGAGTCCCGGATCGCCGCGGCGAGCTGCGGGGCCGGCATGGGCGGCGGCAGGAGGACGAGCGTGCCAGCGCCGTCGAGGATGCACATCGCGAAGCCGCGGCTCGCGCTGAAGTAGAGCGGCGTGACGCAGGCGAACCGTCCCCCGGCCTCGACCGCGAGGCTCGACCGGTAGATCGCGAACCGGGCGAGCATGTTCGCGTGCGTCAGCACCGGGCCCTTGGGCAGCCCGGTGGTGCCCGAGGAGAGGTAGATGGCGAAAGGCGCGCCTCCGCCCGGGGCCTCCGGGAACGGCGCCGTCGCCGGGGCCTGCTCGATCCACGCTGCCGGCACCTCGAGGGCCCGCACGCCCCCCGCGGGGTCGCCCTCCTCGGCGACCAGCAGCTTGACCCGGAAGCTTTCGCAGACGCGTTCCCTTTCCGCCGCCGTCCAGCGGCAATCGAGCGGAACGAAGAGGCCGCCCAGGCGCGCGATCGCGTAGAGAAAGGCGAGATGCTCGGGGCGGTCGGAAAGCGCCACGCCCACGGGGTCGCCGGCACGCACGCCCTTGCCGGCGAGCAGCGCTGCCGCCGCATCGACCGCGCGATCGAGCGCCGCGTACGAAACGACGCGCCCGTGATGCTCGATGGCCGAATGGGCGCCGCGCGCACGGGCATGCGCGCGGAGCGACCGCGAGAGGTTCAAGCGCCGCTCAGCGCTGGCCGCCGGCGGCGAGCATGCGCTTCAGCCGCTCGAGGAAGAACGGCGCCGGCTTCATGATTCGCGTCTCCATGTGCTGGATGAGCGGATGGATCTTCGGCCGGTAGGACTGCCATTCCGGGTCGGCGAAGAGCCGCGCGCGGCATTCGGTGCGCTGGTCGAGGTTCTCGTAGGCCCACAGGTGCACGACCATGTTCTGCGTCCCGACCTCGGTCTGGTAGTAGCCCAGCATGTGAGGCAGGTGGCGCAGCTGGACCGGCATGCCGTGCGACTCGTAGTGCCTGAAGTACTCGTCCACCTTGCCGGGGTGCAGCCGGTACATCCGTTCTTCGACGAACATGGTTCTCCCCTATCGGACCTTGATGCCCGCCTCGGCGACGGTCTTCTTCCACTTCGCGACGTCCTTGCGCAGCTGCTCGCTGAGCTGCGGCGGCGTCGCGCCCTGCGGCTCCAGGCTCATGGAAGCGAGCTTTTCCTGCACGTCGGGCTGCTTGAGCGCCGCGCCGAGCTCGCGCGAAAGCAGCGTGACGATGTCCTGCGGCAGGTTGGCGGGCCCGAGCGCCGCGTGCCACGTCGACGCCTCGAAGCCGGGCACGCCGGACTCGGCGATCGTCGGCAGGTCGGCGAGGATGCCCCTGGAACGCTCCGCGCCGGCGCTCGCCAGGAGCTTCAGCTTCCCGGCCTTGGCGGGCGCGACGAACACCGAGATGGAATTGAACATGATCGAGACCTGGCCGCCGATGAGGTCCGCCGTCGCGGGCGCGGCGCCCTTGTACGGAACGTGCACCATCTTGATTCCGGCCATCGAGCTGAAGAGCTCGCCGGCCAGGTGCGAGACGGAGCCCGTGCCGAACGACGCCATGTTCAGCTTGCCCGGGTTCGCCTTGGCATAGGCGATCAGCTCCTTCACGTTGTTCGCCGGCACGGACGGGTGCACGGCAAGGCCCATCGGCTCGGCCGCGAGCAGGCCGATCGGCGTGAAGTCGGCGATCGGATCGAACGGCACGTTGCTCACCGCCGGGTTGGTCCCGAGCGAGCTCGCGGTCGCGACGATGAGCGTGTAGCCGTCGGGCGCCGAGCGCGCGACATGGCTCAGGCCGATGGCGCCGGTCGCGCCGGCCTTGTTGTCCACCACGACCGGTTGCTTGAGGGACGCCGAGAGCTTCTGCCCCATGAGACGGGCGACGATGTCGGTGGCGCCGCCCGGCGGGAACGGCACGATGATGGTGATCGGCTTGGACGGGTATGCCTGGGCGAGCGCAAGAGAGGGCGCGGCGAGCGCTGCCGCGAGCGCGGTGACGAAGAGCCTTCTGTTCATGATCTCCTCCGGATGAGTACGGTCTTGTCGATCTGGAACACGAGCTGGTCCTGCTGGTTGTAGACGCGATCGCGGAACACGACGATTCCGCGGTCGCCCTGGGAAGTCGGCTTCGCCTCGATCACCTCCACCTGCGTGCGGATCGTGTCGCCCGGGCGCACCGGCGCGAAGAAGCGCCCGCCTTCCACCGCCATGAGCGCGATCACGTTGGTGCGGAAGAGCGACTCGGTCATCGCCGTGGAGAAGGACATCACGAGCGAGCTCGGGCAGATGCGCCCGCCGTACTGGGAGCGCTTGGCGAACTCCTCGTCGATGAAGAGCGGCACGTGGTAGCCGACCAGCGCGCAGAAGAGCGAGTGGTCGCCCTCGGTGACCGTGCGCGTGTAGGTGTCGAACTTGCGCCCGACGGTGAAATCCTCGTAGAAGAAGCTCTCCATGGTCAGTCGAGCTTCAGGTTCCGCTCGCGCATGACCTTGGTCCACAGCGGCATCTCGCGCGCGATGGTCTCGGCGAGGACCGATGGCGGGCCGCCGACCACCTCGTTGCCGAGCTGCACCAGGCGCTCGCGCACCTCCGGAAGCGCCAGCGCCTTGTTGATCTCCGCGTTCAACGTCTGGACGATCGGCTGCGGCAGGCCGGCGGGACCGGAAATCGAGAACCAGCTGCCGGAGTCCATCGGCGTGCCCTGCTCGGCGAGCGTCGGCGCGTCGGGCAGCACGGGGAAGCGCCTGGCCGAAGCGACCCCGAGGAGCCTGAGCTTCCCGGATTTCACGTGGCTCAGCACCGTCGCCGGCAGGTCCAGCGTCGCATGGACCTGGCCGCCGAGCAGCGCCGCGAGCATCGGGTTGCCGCCCTTGTACGGCACGTGCGTGGCGTCGAGGCCGGAGAGGCTGCGCAGCAGCTCGAAGCCCAGGTGGTTCGACGTCCCGGGCCCGTAGGAGCCGTAGTTCATCCTGCCGGGGTTCGCCTTCGACCAGGCCACCAGCTCCTTGAAGTCCTTCGCCGGCACGTCGGGGTGGACGAGCAGGAGCCACGGCGCCTTCACGATCATGACGACCGGCGTGAAGTCGCGCTCCGGGTGGTAGGGCAGGTCCTTGCGGATCCCCGGGTTCACCGCCATGGTGCTCGAGGTTCCCCATACGAGCGTGTAGCCGTCCGGCGCCTGCTTGGCGACGTACTCGGTGCCGATCACGCCGCCGCCGCCGGCGCGCGACTCGATGATGAACGACGCGCCCATCGAGGCGCCCACCTTCTCGAACACGATGCGCGCCACGGTGTCGCCGGAGCCGCCCGACGGGAAGGGATTGATGACGCGCACCGGCTTGTCCGGATACTTCTGCGCCGCCGCGCCGAGCGCGATGCCGAGGCCGAGTGCCGCCGCCGCGAGGCGAGCCCGAATCTTCATGCCGTTCCTCCTCCTGATGGAACGCGGAGGCTAGCACCGGCGCAAGCCCGGTTACAACAGCAGCGCTTTCTGTATCAGAACCCGCTACACCGCTACTGGGAACGCCGGTCGACGAAGCGCACCGCCTTGGTCTGGCGGCCGGGCTCGTAGATCTGCGCCGCGTCGACGAACTCGACCCGCGGCCGCACCCGCACCGCGTCGGCGACGCGCTCGGGAACCTCGCGCTCGAGGCGGCCGCGTTCGCGTTCCGGCGCGGCGAGCCGCACCACGAGCTCGTCCATCGAAAGCGGATCGGACGGATCCATGCGCTGCACCACGGCCTGGAACTCGGTGATGCCGCCGAGGCCTTCGAGCGCGGCCAGGAGCGCCGACGGATTCACCAGCATGCCCTTCACCTTGACGAGGTCCTTGGTGCGCACGATCGGGCCGACGATGCGGTCGCCGCCGCGCCCGCACTGCGGGCAGGGCCGCCGGTCGATCGAGGCCACGTCGCCGACCAGGAAGCGCACGAGCACCGTGCCGCGCCGGTCGAGGTGCGTGACCGCGAGCGCGCCGCGCTCGCCGTCCGGCAGCACGCGGCCCGTCTCCGGGTCGACGATCTCGTGGTACTGGGTCTCGGGCGCCGGGTTGTGCCACGCGCCCTCCTCGCGGCATTGCGCGAACGCGCCGATCTCCGTGCCGCCGTAGCGGTCGACGACGATCGCGCCCGCGGCTTTCAGCTCGCGCATGCAGCGGCGCAGGTCCTCGCGCATCGCCGGCGAGGACGCCTCGCCGCTGATCGCGCACAGGCGCACGCCGCGAAAGTCCGCGTCCAGCTCGAGGGCCCTGAGCAGCACGCGCCGCACGAAGCTCGGCACGCCCCACAGCACCGTCGCCCGGTGCCGCTCCACCGCCCGCACCGCATAGTCGAGCGGGCGGTGCACGTCGTAGGCGCCGAATGCGGCCCCCGGCAGCGCGCCGAAGATCGTCGCCCCGATGGCGTAGGCGTTCGTCGCCGAGCGCACGAACGCCCCCATCGGCGCCGCCGTGACCGGGAAGAGATTGGCGATCACGTCGCCCTCGTGGATCCCGGTGATCTCCCCGAAGCGGCGGCACTGGAGCATGTACTGCTGGTAGTCGTGCGTGGTGTTGTAGATCGGCGTCGGATCCGCGGTGCTCCCGGTGGTGTAGATCACTTCCCACATGACCCGCTCGTGCAACGGCAGCTCGGGCACCCGCAGGCGGAAACTTTCCGGATCCGCCATGAGCTCCTTCTTCGCCGTCAGCGGCAGCTTCGCCAGGTCGCGCACCCCGCGGATCTCGCGCACGTCGATCCCGGCTTCCTCCCACCGGCGCCGGTAGTGCCCATGCCCCTGCGCGCAGAGCTGCAGCATGCGGCGCAGCTTCTCGTCCTGCAGCTTCTCGAGCTCGAGGGCCGGAATACGAAAAGGATCGTTCATGGCCGCAAAGGTACCAGCGCGCCGCGCCGGTTAGCGCCCGGAGATCGGGGTCAGGCACCGATTTCCGGGTGTGTGCAGGCTAAGGGAGCCTCTGCTTCGCCCGGTTCCGCGCGAGCATGCTCTGGACGTTCGGAACGTAGAGGAGGTGCGCGATCTTCCGCACGTAGTGGTCCTCGTAGAGGTTGAGCTGCCCGTCGGCGAACGACACGCGCCAGAGCTGCTCGACCAGGGCGATGCGCTGCTCCATCGAGAAGTCGCGCTTGATGACGCTGACCGGCGCGTAGAAGCTCGCGAGCGTCTGCGCCCGGGCGTCGGACTCGCCGCGCGACTCGTCGGCGTCGGCGCGCCGCGCCTCGTGCACCAGGACCGCCACGGCGAGGTGCAGGTGGTGCCGCTCCTGTCCGTGCAGCGCCTGCGCCTCCCCGCCCGGCGCGGGAGACAGCATCTTCTTCAGAGCTCGAATCATCGATCCAGCTTAGCATCGGGAAAACGCCCTCTTTGATACCTCTTCCTGAAAGGACGTTCATGGCAGAGCCGCAGATCGTCGA
>DASPMF010000138.1:0-3803 GCA_035627155.1 Burkholderiales bacterium
AGGCGCTGGAGATGATCGACAAGCAGTTCGGCAAGGGCTCGATCATGCGCCTGGGCGCCAACGAGCGCTCGATGGACATCGAGGCCGTGTCGACGGGCTCGCTGGGCCTCGACATCGCGCTCGGCATCGGCGGCTTGCCCAAAGGCCGCGTCATAGAGATCTACGGACCCGAGTCCTCCGGCAAGACCACGCTGACGCTGCAGGTGATCGCCGAGATGCAGAAGGCCGGCGGCACCGCGGCCTTCATCGACGCGGAGAACGCGCTCGACATCTCCTACGCCGCCAAGCTCGGCGTGAAGACCGAGGACCTGCTCATTTCCCAGCCCGACACCGGCGAGCAGGCGCTCGAGATCGCCGACATGCTGGTGCGCTCCGGCGCGGTCGACGTGATCGTCGTCGATTCGGTGGCCGCGCTGACCCCCAAGGCCGAGATCGAGGGCGAGATGGGCGAGCCGCAGATGGGCCTGCAGGCGCGCCTGATGAGCCAGGCGCTGCGCAAGCTCACCGGCAACATCAAGCGCACCAACACGCTGGTCATCTTCATCAACCAGATCCGCATGAAGATCGGCGTCATGTTCGGCAACCCGGAAACCACGACCGGCGGCAACGCGCTCAAGTTCTACGCCTCGGTGCGCATGGACATCCGGCGCATCGGCTCGATCAAGAAGGGCGACGAGGTCACCGGCTCCGAGACGCGCGTCAAGGTGGTGAAGAACAAGGTCGCGCCGCCGTTCCGCCAGGCCGAGTTCGACATCCTCTACGGCGAGGGCATCTCGCGCGAAGGCGAGATCCTCGAGATCGGCGTGAACCTCGGGGTGCTGGAGAAATCGGGCGCCTGGTACATCTACAACGGCGACCGGCTCGGCCAGGGCAAGGACAACTCGCGCGACTTCCTGAAGGAGAACCCGGCCCTCGCGAAGGAAATCGAGACCAAGATCCGCGAGAAGGCGGGCGTGCTCGCCGTCGCGCCGGAAGCCGAGGCGCCGGTCGAGGACGACGGCAAGGTGGAGAAGCTCCCAACCCGCAAGCGTGGATGAGAAACACGATACGCCCGGAGAGCTGAAGGCCCGGGCGCTCAAGCATCTCGTCCGCCGCGAACATTCACGCGCGGAGCTGGCCCGTAAGCTGGCGCCGCACGCCGAGTCGCCTGCCGCGGTCGAGGCGGTGCTCGATTCCTTGCTGAGCCGCAACCAGCAATCCGACGAGCGCTTCGCCTCCGAGCGCGCCCGCGTGCTGTCTCGCAAGTACGGCGCCGCGAAAATCCGCCAGGACCTGAAGGCGCGCGGCGTAAGCGAAGAGATCGTCGATCGCCTCTCCGGCGAAGGCGAGCTCGATCGCGCGAAGGCAGTCCTCGAGAGGAAGTACCGCTCTCCATCGAGCTCCCGGGAAGAAACCGCGAAGCGGGCGCGCTTCCTCCAGGGCCGCGGCTTTTCCTACGATGTCATTCGAGCGGTGCTGAAGGAAGTCGACCAGCACCGCAACTAAGGACCGCGGGATAAGTGTGGCGGTAAACGCGCATGCGCATCATCCGTTTCTCTCCTACGCATCGTTGCGTAGAGGGGAGGTGAACGGAATGGATCAAGCACAAGCATTGGCGGTCGTGAGATCGCTTGCCAACGGGGTCGATCCGGAAAGCGGCGAAGTGTTCCCGGCGGAAAGCGCGTACCAGCGTCCGCTGGTCGTGCGCGCGCTGTACGAAGCGGCTACGGCGCTGGAGCGCATCGAGCGCTTCGACCGGCGGCGGGCGCAGATGCCGCCGAAGACCGGGGAGCCGTGGAGCGAGGACGAGGACCGCAGGCTGCTTGCCGCGTTCGACGCCGGCCGGGCGCTTCAGGAGCTCGCGGCCTCGCACGAGCGGACCATGGGGGCGGTTCGGGCGCGGCTCCTGAAGTATGGACGGATCAACGCGTAGGGGCCGGATCGAGACCTAGGGGTGGAACCGGGGCGCCGGCCGGCGCCCCGGGTTTTTTCCGCGGTGCAGTAGAATTCTCCCAATGAAATCAAGCGAGATCCGCTCGACCTTCCTCGAGTATTTCAAGTCGAAGGGCCACACCATCGTCGCCTCCAGTCCACTCGTGCCGGCGAACGACCCGACGCTGCTCTTCACCAACTCGGGCATGGTGCAGTTCAAGGACGTGTTCCTCGGGCAGGACAAGCGACCGTACGTGCGTGCCACCTCCTCGCAGCGTTCACTGCGGGCCGGCGGCAAGCACAACGACCTCGAGAACGTGGGCTACACCGCGCGCCACCACACGTTCTTCGAGATGCTGGGCAACTTCTCGTTCGGCGACTATTTCAAGAAGGACGCGATCCAATTCGCGTGGGAGCTGCTCACCAAGGTCTACAAGCTCGCGCCGGACAAGCTCTGGGCGACCGTCTACCACACCGACGACGAAGCCTACGAACTCTGGACGAAAACCATCGGCCTGCCCAAGGAGCGCGTGGTGCGCATCGGCGACAAGCCGGGCGGGCAGAAGAACCAGTCGGACAACTTCTGGCAGATGGCGGACACCGGCCCGTGCGGGCCGTGCAGCGAGATCTTCTACGACCACGGCCCCGGGGTCGCGGGTGGCCCGCCGGGCTCGCCGGACGCGGACGGCGACCGCTACATCGAGATCTGGAACCTCGTCTTCATGCAGTTCAACCGCGACGAGCAGGGCACGCTGCACCCGCTGCCCAAGCCGTCGGTGGATACCGGCATGGGCCTCGAGCGCATCGCCGCGGTGCTGCAGGGCAGGCACTCCAACTATGAGATCGACCTCTTCCAGGACCTGATCAAGGCTGCGGCGCGCGAAACGCGGCAGAAGGATCTGAAGAACCCTTCGCTCAACGTCATTGCCGATCACATCCGCGCCTGCGCGTTCCTCATCGTCGACGGCGTGATCCCGGGGAACGAAGGCCGCGGCTACGTGCTCCGGCGCATCGTGCGAAGGGCGATTCGCCACGGCTACAAGCTCGGCGAGAAGAAACCCTTCTTCCACAAGATCGTGGCGGACCTCGACCGGGCGATGGGCCACGCGTATCCCGAGCTTCGCTCCGCCAGCCAGAGAGTCGCGGACGTCCTGCGGCAGGAGGAGGAGCGCTTCGCCGAGACGCTGGAGAACGGCATGGGGGTCCTCGAGTCGGCGCTCGCCTCCGGCGAGAAGCTGCTCGACGGCGAGACGGCGTTCCGCCTCTACGACACGTTCGGCTTCCCGGTGGACCTGACCGCCGACATCTGCCGCGAGCGCGGCGTGATGCTCGACATGGCCGGCTTCGAGGCGGCGATGGGCCAGCAGCGCGAGCGCGCCCGCGCGGCCTCCAAGTTCTCCATGGCGGCGGGCCTCGACTACTCGGGCGGCAAGACGCTTTTCCACGGCTACGAGAAGCTGCTGCACGCCTCGAAGATCCTGGCCCTTTACCGCGACGGCACCAAGGTCGAGGCGCTCAGGAGCGGAGAGACCGGCACCGTGGTGCTCGACGAGACGCCGTTCTACGCGGAATCGGGAGGCCAGGTCGGGGACAAGGGCGAGCTGGTGGGTTCGGCGGGCACCTTCGTCGTGGACGACACGCAGAAGATACAGGCCGATGTCTACGGGCACCACGGCACGGTGAAGTCCGGCGCGCTGAAGCTTGGCGACAAGGTCGAAGCGCGCGTGGACACCGAGCTTCGCGCGCGCACCATGCGCAACCATTCGGTTACGCACCTCATGCACAAGGCGCTGCGCGAGGTCCTGGGGCCGCATGTCCAGCAGAAGGGCTCGCTCGTCGATCCGGACAAGACGCGCTTCGACTTCTCGCACAACCAGCCGCTCAAGGACGAG
>DASPMF010000139.1:0-2301 GCA_035627155.1 Burkholderiales bacterium
CACCACGCCCTTCACCTTCGCGGCCACTGCGGAGATGATCGCGCTGCTCCGCGCCAAGCCGGTCTTCGTGGACGTCGAGGAGGACACGGCCAACATCGACGCTTCGCGCATCGAGGCGGCCATCACCCCGAGGACGCGGGCCATCATGCCGGTCTCTCTCTACGGCCAGCCGGCCGACATGGACGAGATCAACGCCGTTGCCGCGAAGCACAAGCTTCCCGTCATCGAGGACGCGGCCCAGAGCTTCGGCGCCACGTACAAGGGCCGCAGGAGCTGCAACCTCTCCACCATCGGCGCGACAAGCTTCTTTCCGTCCAAGCCGCTCGGCTGCTACGGGGACGGTGGGGCGCTCTTCACCAACGACGACGCGCTTGCCAAGGCGATGCGGGAGATCCGCACGCATGGACAGAGCGGGCGCTACAACCACACGCGAATCGGCGTCGGCGGCCGCATGGACACGCTTCAATGCGCCGTGGTTCTCGCCAAGTTCGAGCGCCTCGACTGGGAGATCGGACGCCGCCTCGCGCTCGGCCGCCGCTACGAAGAACTGCTCGCGCCGCTGGCCCCTCGCGTGTTGCCGGTCCGCGTCAGGCCCGGGCGTACGAGCGTCTACGGCCAGTTCACGGTGCGCACCGCCGGACGGGCCGCGCTCCAGGAACACCTGAAGGCGCAAGGCATCCCCACTGCCGTGCACTATCCGCTGTCGCTCCACCAGCAGCCTGCCTATGCCGCGGCGTACAAGGGGCAGGGCTTTCCCGCGTCCGAGAAGCTGGCTCGCGAGGTCTTGAGCCTGCCGATGAGCGCGGACCTTACCGAATCCGACCAGGACCGCATCGCAAAGACCATCCAATGGACATTCGAGGAAAAAAGCTACTCGTGATCGGCGGGGCGGGCCTGATCGGCTCGCACGTCGTCGACGAGCTCGTCAAGGAGGACGTGGCCGAGATCCGCGTCTTCGACAACTTCGTGCGCGGAACCCAGGAGAACCTCGCCAGCGCGCTGAGAGATCCGCGCGTGAAGATCTTCGAGGCGGGCGGCGACATCACCCAGACCGACATCCTCGACGCGGCCATGAAGGGGATGGACGGCGTGTTCCACCTCGCCGCCCTCTGGCTGCTGCAATGCCACGAGTTCCCTCGCACCGCTTTCGAGGTCAACGTGCGCGGTACCTTCAACGTGCTCGACGCCTGCGTGGCGAACAAGATCCAGCGCCTCGTCTGGTCGTCCTCGGCTTCGGTGTATGGCGACGCGGTGGAAGAGCCGATGACCGAGGACCACCCTTTCAACAACAAGAACTTCTACGGCGCCACCAAGATCTGCGGCGAGGCCATGGCGCGCGCGTACCACTTCCGCTACGGCCTCAATTACGTCGGGCTGCGCTACATGAACGTCTACGGCCCGCGCCAGGACTACCGCGGCGCGTACATCGCGGTAATCATGAAGATGCTCGACGCGATCGATCGCGGCGAGGGTCCGACGATCCTCGGCGACGGCACCGAGGCGTTCGACTTCGTCAGCGTGCGCGACTGCGGCCGCGCCAACGTCTGCGCGATGAAGGCTTCGGCCACCGACCGCTTCTACAACGTCGGCACCGGCACCCGCACCTCGCTGAAGGAGCTGGCCGAGATGCTGATCCGCCTCACCAACAGCAAGAAGCCCGTCCAGTACGCGCCCCGCAGCCAGGCGACGCTGGTGCGCAACCGCATCGGCTCGCCCGTGCGCGCGGAGAAGGAGATCGGCTTCGAGGCCGGGCTGCCGCTCGAGCAGGGCCTCCAGGAGCTGATCGCCTGGCGCCGGGCCCACATCGACCAGGTCGAAAGCCGGCGCGCCAAGGCGGGGATCAAGGGTTAGGAAAAGCATGGACGCGCGCCGCATCATCCACATCGCGAAGCCGGACACCGGCGAGGAGGAATGGCGCGCGCTCCTCGAGCCGCTGCAGAGCGGCTGGCTGACCCAGGGCCCCAAGGTCGCGGAGTTCGAGAAGGCCTTCGCCGCGCGCCACGAGGTGAAGCATGCGCTCGCCACCACGAGCTGCACCACCGCGCTGCACCTGATCCTCGCTGCGATGGACATCGGGCCCGGTGACGAGGTGATCGTCCCGGCCTTTACCTGGGTTGCGACGGCGAACGTGGTCCTGTACTGCGGTGCCACGCCGGTGTTCGTCGACATTGACAG
This sequence comes from Burkholderiales bacterium, assembly GCA_035627155.1. Taxonomy (GTDB): domain Bacteria; phylum Pseudomonadota; class Gammaproteobacteria; order Burkholderiales; family SG8-39; genus SCGC-AG-212-J23. Next base: position 2,176 of record DASPMF010000139.1, read on the forward strand.
GGAAACCTTCAACCTCGACCCAGAGCAGCTCGCCGCCAAGGTCACGAAGCGCACCAAGGCAATCATCGCTGTACACCTGTTCGGACTGTGCGCCGACATGGATGCGATCGCAAAGGTTGCCCCCGG